>CAZNSM010000196.1:0-9243 GCA_964575615.1 uncultured Pirellulales bacterium
GGCCGTACCATCCGTGCTATCTGCCGTTCAGTTGGCGCGGCTGGTGGGACTTCGGAACGGGTGTGCTCGGCGACATCGGTTGTCACCAACTGGACCCGGTCTTCCGCGCGTTAAAGCTCGGGTATCCGACGACGGTGGAGGCCTGTTCCAGCAACATGGATGAGCCGGCTGCCGTGAAGGAGGAGACGGCTCCAAAGGCGTCGATTGTCCGCTTCGAGTTTCCGGCGCGCGAGGGGTTCCCGCCGCTGGCTCTGACTTGGTACGACGGCGGCTTGATGCCCCAGAGACCGGTCGAGCTGGAGGAAGGGCGCAAGTTCGGCGAGGCCGACGACAACCTCTTCGTGGGCGAGAAGGGCAAGATGCTGGGCTATCGCCTGATCCCGGAGGCGCGGATGAAGGAGTACGGCAAGCCGCCGCAGCGGATCGAGCGTTCACCGGGCCACCACAAGGAGTGGCTGATCGCATGCAAAGGCGGTCCGGCGGCCCGGGCGAGCTTCGACTGGGCCGGCCCGCTGACCGAAGTGGTCCTCTACGGCAACATCGCCCTGCGAATGGAGAGGCAGTTGTACGAAAAAGGGCTGAAGCTTCACTGCGACGGCCCCAATATGCGGATCACCAACCTGCCGGAGGCCAACAAGTACATCCGCGATGAGTATCGCGACGGATGGGCGCTGTAGCCCGGCGGATCGCTGTAACAGAATCGTCTATGGCGCAATCATCAAAATGAGGAGTAGTACAGTGAAAGACAAAAGGCTATCTCGACGTGATTTCATGGGTGCCGCAGCGGCCATCGGGGCATTCACCGTGGTTCCACGCCATGTGTTGGGCGGGGCGAACAACACGCCGCCCAGCGAAAAGCTCCGCATCGCCGGTGTCGGCATCGGCGGACAGGGCGGCGGCGATCTGAGGCAGATGGAAAGCGAGAACATCGTCGCGCTGTGCGACGTGGACTGGCAGAAGGCGGCCGGCACGTTCCGGCGTTATCCCGATGCGAAGAAGTACCGCGACTTCCGCGAGATGCTCGATAAGGAGGGCAAGAACATCGACGCGGTGGTGGTCGGGACGCCCGATCACATGCACGCGCCGGTCTCGATGGCCGCGATCAAACGGGGCAAGCACGTCTACTGCGAGAAGCCGCTGACGCACACGGTGCGTGAGGCTAAGATGCTGGCTGCGGCTGCCCGCGAGGCCAAGGTCGCTACGCAGATGGGCAATCAGGGTCAGGCCTCCGAGGAGACGCGCCTTTTGTGCGAGACGATCTGGGACGGCGCGATCGGCCAGGTGCGCGAAGTGCACATCTGGACGGATCGTCCGCTGAACGGGACCAACAAATGGTACTGGCCGCAGGGTGTGGACCGTCCACAGGGCGAGGATCCGATCCCCGAGACGCTCAGTTGGGACCTCCTGATCGGACCGGCCCCGATGCGTCCGTATGTGCGAGGGGTCTATCACCCCTTCGTCTGGCGCGGCTGGTGGGATTTCGGCACCGGAGCGCTTGGCGACATCGGCTGCCACAGCATGGATCCGACCTTCCGCGCCCTGAAGCTCGGGTATCCGACGAGCGTGGAGGCCTGCTGCACCCTCGTTAACAACGAGACCTACCCCGTCGCGTCCCGCGTGACGTATGAGTTCCCCGCCCGGGGCGACCTGGCCCCGGTGACGCTGCACTGGTACGACGGCGGGATGAAGCCGCCCCGGCCAAAGGAGCTGGAGGACGGCCGGCGGTGGGACACCAACGGCGCGCTCTACATCGGCGATAAGGGCAAGATCTACGGCGGGCGTCTGTTGCCGGAATCGCGACAGAAGGACTACGGCAAGCCCCCGCAGAAACTGGAGCGTTCGCCCGGCCACTACGTCGAGTGGATTCAGGCCTGCAAGGGCGGCAAGCCCGCCGGCTCGAACTTCCCGGACCACGCCGGTCTGCTGGCGCAGGTGGTTCTGATGGGCAACATCGCCCTTCGCCCGGAATTGAAGCAGGACAAGTACCTGGGAACGAAGCTGCTCTGGGACGCCGACAAGTTCGAGTTCAGCAACGTGCCTGAGGCGAACAAATACCTGACCAAGGAATACCGGCAAGGCTGGGCCCTGTGATCGGAGAACGATGACGATGAGAGATTTCATCGACAGACGCAAGTTTCTGGCCGGCACAGCCGGGACGCTCGCGGGCTTCACGTTCGTTCCGGGTCGCGTGCTCGGCCAGGGCGGCGGTCAGCCGGCCAGCGAGAAGCTCAACATCGCGGCCATCGGTGTCGGCGGCATGGGGGCTGCCAATCTCAGCGCCGTTGCGAATGAGAACATCGTGGCCCTCTGCGACGTGCATCCGAATCATGCGGCAGGGACGTTCAAAAAGTATCCGCAGGCAAAGACCTACCAAGACTATCGCGTCATGCTCGACAAGGAAGACAGGAATATCGACGCGGTGATCATCGCGACGCCCGACCACACGCACGCGGTCATCGGCATGGAATGCATCCGTCGCGGCAAGCATGTCTATCTCCAGAAGCCGCTGGCCCATTCGATCTACGAAACGCGGATGTTGACGGAGGCGGCGCGAAAGCATAAGGTCCAGACGCAGATGGGCAACCAGGGCCACTCGTCGAACGAGATTCGCATGCTCTACGAGTGGATTCAGGACGGCGCCATCGGGCCGGTGCGCGAGGTCCGTGCCTGGAGCGACCGGCCGGTGGGCGGCGATCCGTGGTCGGACTTTCCGATCATGGCCCGTCCGAAGGAGACGCCTGCGGTTCCTGAGACGCTGGATTGGGACCTCTGGCTTGGGCCGGCCGCATATCGTCCCTATCATCCCATCTACCACCCGATGAGCTGGCGCGGTTTCTGGGACTTCGGGACGGGCGCGTTGGGCGACATGGGCTGCCACATCCTGGATCCGGCGTTCTGGACGCTCCGGCTCGGTCACCCGACGCGGGTCGAGGCCTCGACGACGCACTACGAGCCCGAGGTTGCGGCGGAGACCTATCCGCGCGCCTCAATCGTTCGCTACGAGTTTCCGGCGCGTGGCGACATGCCGCCGGTGAAGCTGACGTGGTTTGACGGTCGGCTGCTTCCGCCCCGGCCGAAGGACCTGGAGCCCGGTCGCCGGCTCGGCACCAACGGGGCGCTGTTCATCGGTGACAAGGGCACCATCATGCACGATTCGCACGGGGCTGGCGGTGTCCGAATCATCCCCGAGACCAAGATGCGTGCGTACCAGAGGCCGGCCGAGTCGCTGCCGCGGGTCAAAGACGGTTCCGGAGGGCACGAACGCGACTGGGTCCGCGCCTGCAAGGACGGCAAACCCGCCAGTTCGAGCTTCGAGTATGGCGGCCCCCTGACGGAGATGGTCCTGCTCGGTGTGCTGGCGATGCGGCTGAAGGACACGCCGCTCGAATGGGACGGCGCGAAGATGAAGGTCACGAACAACGACGAAGCGGACAAGTACATTCGCCCCGCCTTTCGAGAAGGTTGGGCTTTATAGCGGAGTGAAATGCGATCGCTCGCCAAGAAGGAAGGAAGACCATGATGAGAGATAGACGAATCACCAGACGGCAGTTCCTCAGGGGATCGGCGGCGGTGGCCGCGTTCACCTTCGTTCCACGGCATGTGCTGGGCGGCCCGAAGTTTGTCGCACCCAGCGAGAAGCTCAACATCGCCTGCATCGGCGTCGGTGGCATGGGGGCCAGCGACGTCGGGCAGTTTGCCGGCGAGAACATCGTCGCGCTGTGCGATGTGGACTGGCGGCACGCGGCCGGCACGTTCGAGAGGTTTCCCAACGCCAGGAAATACCGCGACTTCCGCAAGATGCTCGACGCCGAAGACAAAAACATCGACGCCGTGAGCGTCTCGACGCCGGACAACATTCATGCCGTCGCGTCGATGGCAGCCATCAAGCGGAACAAGCACGTCTACTGCCAGAAGCCGCTCTGTCACGATGTATACGAGGTGCGGCAGTTGACGCTGGCGGCGCGCGAGCACGGCGTGATGACCCAGATGGGCACGCAGCTTCACGCGACGACGGAAATGAAGACGATGGTCGAGATCATCCAGTCGGGCGCCATCGGCAACGTGCGCAAGGTGGACCTCTGGAGCGGCAAGAACTGGGGCGGCGGGACGCGTCCGACCGACACCCCGCCGGTGCCCGAAACGCTGGACTGGGATCTCTGGCTCGGACCGGCGCCCTACCGGCCCTACCATCCGACGTATCTGCCCGGCGAATGGCGGCGCTGGTGGGATTTCGGCACGGGCACCCTGGGCGACATGGGATGCCATATCATCGACCCGGCGTGGTGGGCGCTGAAACTCGATGCGCCGACGAGCATCGAAGCGCAGCCCGGTCCGTTCAGCGACGAGACATATCCGACCAGGACGATTATCACGTGGGAATTCCCCGCACGCGGGAATCTCCCGCCGGTGACGGTGCGCTGGTTCGACGGGGACAACCGTCCGCCTCGCCCCGCCGAGCTTGAGGAAGGGCGCAAGCTGCCCGACCAGGGTGGCCTGTACTATGGCGACAAGGGCACGCTCCTGCTGCCGCACGGCAGCCGGCCGGAGTTGATTCCATATGCGAAGATGCGGGAGTTCAAGCCGCCGGAGCCCTTCCTGCCCCGGGAGAAGGAAGGCGACCGCGGCCACTACCTGGAATGGATCCGCGCCTGCAAGGGCGGGCCGAAACCGCTGTCGAATTTCGACTACGCCGGCCCGCTGACCGAGGCGATCCTGCTGGGCAACATCGCCGCCAAGGCCGGTCGCAAGATCATGTGGGACAGCGCCGCGCTGAAGGTCACGAACATGTCGGAAATGAATCAGCATTTGAGTCGGAAGTACCGTCAGGGCTGGACCCTGTAGGAACGACGGCGCGAGCGATTTGCGAAATGGACAGCAACCCAATTGTCAGTTCAGGAGAATGTCAGATGAGCAAACGAATGAGAGTGGGGATCGCTCTGCTGGTGGCAGGGACGTGCATCAGCGTCGCCGGCGTGGCCCGGACGGAGGCGAAGGAGCAATGGCGCCTCGGGACGCAGGCGTACAGCTTCAATCGCTTCACGTTCTACGAAGCGGTGGCCAAGACCAAATCGGTGGGACTGAAGTACATCGAAGCTTATCCCGGCCAGAAGATCAGCAAGGAGCACGGGGACGCTACGCTGGACCACAACATGTCGCCCGAGCTGAGACTCCAGGTCCTGGAGATGCTCAAGGAGAAGGGGCTCAAGCTGGTCAACTACGGCGTGGTGGGCCTGCCGAACAACGAGGACGAGTGCCGCAAGGTGTTCAATTTCGCGCGCGACATGGGCATCGAGACGATCGTGTCCGAGCCGCCGGAGGACGCCGTCGCTCTGATCGACAGGCTCTGCCAGGAGTACAAGATCGGCGTGGCGATCCACAACCACCCGAATCCCTCTCACTACTGGAATCCCGACACCGTGATGAAGGTCTGCGAGGGTTGCAGCCCGTGGATCGGCGCCTGCGCCGACACCGGGCACTGGAGCCGTTCGGGGATCGATCCGGTTGAGGCGGTCAAGAAGCTCGGCCGGGCCGGCAGGATTCGCAGCCTGCACTTCAAGGACCTCAACGAGTTCGGCAACCGCAACGCTCACGACGTGATCTGGGGGACGGGCGCCAGCAAGGCCGGCGCCGTCCTGGCGGAACTGGCGTCGCAGAAGTTCGACGGCGTCTTCTCCATCGAATACGAGTACAACTGGGACAACAGCGTGCCGGAGATCGCCGGCTGCGCGGACTGGTTCCATCGGACCGCTTCGGACCTCGGCGTCAGCCAATGGGACTACCTGTTCGACGGCAAGGGCCTCGGCGCCTGGGACGGCGATCCCCGCCTCTGGTTGGTCAAAGATGGAGTCATCCGAGGCGAGACGACGGCCGAGAACCCCGCGCGGGGCAACACGTTTCTGGTCTATCGCGGCGGCGCGTTCGGCGATTTCCACCTGAACCTGAAGTTCCGGATCCTCAGCGGCAACTCCGGCGTGCAGTACCGCAGCAAGGAATTCGACAAGTGGCGGATCAGCGGCTACCAGGCCGAGGTGGAGAACAATCCGGGTACGGTCGGTTTTCTGTACGACGAGGGCGGGCGCGCCTGGCTGGTCAACGTGGGCGACCTGATGGTGATCGACGGAGCCGGCGAGAAGGTCGTTCGCGGCCGAGTCAACGATCAGAAACAGCTCGTCGCAGATGGTTACTACAAGGAGAAGGACTGGAACGAGTACGACATCATCTGCCAGGGCAACCACCTCCAGCACTTCCTCAACGGCTATCAGACGATGGAACTGCTCGACAACGACCGTTTGACGGCGCCGGGCGATCCGCAGGACCGCAAGGGCGCCTCGCGCAAAGGTCTGTTGGCCCTCCAGCTCCACGCCGGCCCGCCGATGATCGTGGAGTTCAAGGACATCCGCGTCAAGCGTCTGTATCCGAAGTACGGCGACGCCCAACTGGTCTTCAACGGCCAGAACCTCGACGGCTGGGCGACCAACGCCGGCTCCGGCAAGGCGAACCTGTGGACGGCCGGCAGGGCCAAGGTTGCTTCGAGCGATCCGAAGCAGTTGGAGCAGACGGAAGGGATCGGCGAGCTGATCAATCTGTCGCCCAAGCATGGCGAGAGCCAGGACATCTACTCCAAGGCGAAATTCGGCGACTGCCGGATCGAGCTGGAAGTCATGGTGCCGCAGGGGTCCAACTCGGGCATCTATGTGATGGGCGAGTATGAGGTCCAGGTGCTGGACAGCTACGGCAAGATGCGCATGGGCAACGGGGACATGGGCGCCATCTACGGCGGATTCTCGCCGCCGGTCAATGCGTCGAAGAAGCCGGGCCAGTGGCAGCAGTACGTCATCGAATTCCGCGCGCCGCGATTCGACGCCGACGGCAAGAAGACGCAGAACGCCGAGTTCGTGAAGGTCGAGCTCAACGGCTGTCTGCTTCACAAGAACCTCATCATGCCCCAGCAGACGCCCGGCGGCCTGACGGGCAAGGAATCCCCCGTCGGTCCGCTGATGTTCCAGGGCAACCATGGACCGGTGGCGTACCGCAACATCATTGTGAAGCCCTTGCTGAATTGAGATCGGCGGGACGGACGCGATGCCAGCGTGTCGGAGTTGCGGATTATAGGACGCCGGGGAAAATCAGGGGAGTTTCCTTGACAATCCCGACGGCGACCCCCATAATAACGGCCCAAAATTCCGACGGTTTGTCGTGAGTGGATGTGTTACCTTTTTGGAGCGAATAAGAGCACAATGAGCGACGAAAAGAAAAACGAAAGAATGGATCGACGCAGCTTCCTGCGGTCCACCGCCGCGGTCGGCGCCGGACTGGCGATCGCCCCGCGCGTTCTGGCCCAGGCGGGCGGCGCGAAGCCTGACGATATCAATGTGGCCTTGTTGGGTGCCGGTGCCGAAGGGCAGGTTCTGATGGAAGCCGCCCTCAAGATTCCGGGCGTGCGGTTCAAGGCGGTCTGCGACATCTGGGAGGCCTACAACCTCAAGCGTGTCTCGCGCCTGATGGCCCGCTACGGCCACGAGAACAACGCCTACGTGGACTACAAGGAGATGCTCGACAAGGAGAAGGGCAAGATTGATGCGGTGATCATCGCGACGCCCGACTTCTGGCATGCCGAGCACGCCATCGCCTGTATGGAAGCCGGCCTCGATGTCTACTGCGAAAAGGAAATGTCGAACGAGCTGGCCAAGGCCAAGCAGATGGTCGAGGCCTCGAAGCGGACCGGCAAACTCCTTCAAATCGGTCACCAGCGTCGCAGCAATCCGCGCTACATCCACTGCTATGAGAAGCTGCTCAAGCAGGCCAACATCCTGGGGCGCATGACCACGGTCAATGGGCAGTGGAATCGCGCCGCCAGCGAAGATCTGGGCTGGCCCGAGAAGGCCGCCATTCCCGACGACGTGCTCGCCAAGTACGGCTACAAGAACATGGCGCAGTTCCGCAACTGGCGGTGGTACAAAGGTCTCGGCGGCGGTCCGATCGTGGACCTCGGTTCGCACCAGATCGACATCTACAGTTGGTTCATCGGCGCCAATCCGCGTTCGGTCATGGCCAGTGGCGGGACCGACTATTATGACAAGGCGACGCACGAGTGGTACGACACGATCCTGTCGATCTTCGAATATGACACGCCCAAAGGTGTCGTACGCGCGTTCTACCAGGTTCTTACGACCAACAGCGCCCAGGCCTACTACGAGCAGTTCATGGGCAATGAGGGCACGCTGGTGATGTCGGAGTCGGCCAGCCGTGGTCAGGTGTATCGTGAGCCGACGGCCCCCGAGTGGGACAAGTGGGTCAAGCTTGGGTTCTTGAACGAGCCCAAGAAGGAAGAGGTCAAAGCCGCTGCCGACGCCGTGCTGGATGTCCGCGAGACGGCGGCGCCACCGGCGTATGAGATCCCGGTCACCATGGAAGGCAAGCCCTACCACCAGCCGCACCTCGAGAACTTCTTTAACGCCATGCGAGGCAAAGAGAAGCTCAACTGCCCGGGCGAAATCGGCTACGAATGCGCGGTCACCGTCCTGAAGGTCAACGAGGCGGTCGAGGCGGCCTGTAAGCTCGAGTTCAAGCCGGAAGAGTTCCACGTTTAGTCGGTGTTTGAGCATATCCGCCCGGTGGTCTGTCATCGATGGCACAGCAAGAAAGGAACTGAGATAGCCTTGAGAAAAGAACTGATCTTAGCCGCTGTCCTGTTGCCGATGGTGTCGTTGGCGACGGTCCTGGCGCAGGAATCGCCGGAGGCAGCGAAAGGCCTGCTGGGCGACGAGAGCGACGGGAGCCGGGCGCATTCGGTCCATCGGATCCCTCTGATCGCCGAGAATGAGGACGGGCAGAAGGGCGATGCGATCACGCCCGATGCGGATCCTCTGCTGCCTTTCTCGACGAAGTTCACCTGTGGCGAATGTCACAGTTACGACCTGATCCAGCACGGGTGGCACTTCAATGCGGTTGACGGCAATGTGCCACCCGGCCGACCAGGCGAACCCTGGATCTATGTGGACAGCAAGCTGGGAATCCAGGTGCCGCTTTCCTATCGTTCCTGGGCCGGGACGATTCAACCGAAGGCGTTTGGGCTGTCGGAGTTCGCATTCACGAAGCTTTTCGGCCGGCATATGCCGGGCGGCGGACCGGGCGAGGCCAAGTCGACCGATGTCGAGGACATCGGCCGGCAATACGTCTCCGGCACGCTCCCGATCAACTGCCTGGCCTGCCACAACGGCCACTACGGCCAGGACATGGGAG
>CAZNSM010000197.1:0-9208 GCA_964575615.1 uncultured Pirellulales bacterium
CTCAGCGGGCGTGGCGGTGGAACTCGGGGGCTTCTTTGAGGCAGGTGCCGACGATGCGCATGGATTTGGCGGCGGCGGTGATGCCGCAGCGCTGGATGTCGAGCGGTTCGTCGCCGACTTCGGGGAAACCTTTCTCGTCGGGGGTGAGCTTCTCCCAGTTCTGGAACAGGCGCGCCCAATCGCTGTTGGCGATTTGGTTCATCACCCGTTTGGCCTTGAACGAGTACCAGAAGCTGTCGTGGTACAGGACGCTGGCCAGGTACGACCAGGGCGCCAGGACCGTCTTGAGCGACCACTCGACGGGCTTCTTGAGCGGACCCCAGTAGATCTTGTGCTGCATCTTCGCGGCGAAGGTCATCTTCTTGAAGGGGCCTTCGAAATGCCAGTTCTCCTGTGCGGCGTCGACGTCTCCAACGATCTCGATCCGGCTCGGGTCGCCGCAGCCAAGACCCAGATCGTGGGCCAGCCTGACGTACTTGAGGTCGCGCAGCGGGTCCATGCCCATCATCTTCGCGGCAGTCGCATCGATGGCGACCTGATCGGCGCTGGCCAGCAGCACGTTCTTGACGTGCGGCACCATGCAGCGCGGGCCGGGTCCGTCGCCGGCGAACGTGCCGTCCATCACCGCAAAGACGCCGCGATGAATCTTCTTCTGAATCATGAGCAGATCGCTGAGCGTCTCGTGGATCACCGGGTGCGTCCAATGCCGCTTCTCGTTCAGCAGCCCGCCGAAGGCGTTCTTCATCGCGCCGGTCGTCGTCGTGAAGACGTGCGTCTTGACGGTCGGCAGATGGATGATGTTCTCGCCAATGAAGCGTTTGGGGATATGGAACCCCTTGGGGTAGACCTTATTGAGGCAGAGGAATTTGTCGGCCAGGTCGCCCACCGCATCCCGGATGTGAATCCACTCCTGGCCTTCATACAGATGCACGTTCCGCAGACCGTGGGCGTCGATGACGTTGATCTGCTTGTTCTCTCGCTCGCCGAGGTGCGCGTCGATCACGACGGTCCGATTGTGGCAGCCGTGAATGAGGTTGGGGTCGTAGCCGTCCCGTTTCATCGCCCGGATTACGCCTTCGAGCTGCCAGGGTGTGGTCGAGCTGCCCGGGAAGAAGAAGTGCCAGGAGATGTTGATCTTCACGGCGGTGTCGGCGTCCTTGGCGATGACGTCCTGATAGCCGGCCAGGTTCATCAGCCGGTGGTAGTCCTCCAGAACCGTTCTCGGGCTGGTGCGTACGACCGCGACTTTGGCGTTCATCGGTTCCTCACATCTCTACGAGAAGCGTGCTGCCGCACATCCGCCCCGACGGCAACAGGAGCCACACAACCCCGACATCTCCTCCACCCCATGAAGCACTCCCATCCCGACGCGGCCGATCTGATTGTAGGACAAGTCCAGCGGAAATGCAAACCGGATGTCTGCGACACACAGGGCCTTCCGGACCGTGACCAGCGGCGTCGCTTCTGCCATTCCCTGCTTGTGATCGGCAATCCTCGGCCACATAATGCAGCCGAGCCGGACTCAATGGCGTGAACCGACCGTGCCATGACGAAGCTCGGAACGCAGAACCGCAACGACAACGGAAAGGCAATTATGGGCGCACTGTGGGAAATCGTGCAAAGCGGCCTGATGTACGGGCAATACCGCAAATCCGAATCCATCGAGGACCGGGTCGAGGCCCTCGAGAGTCAACTGCGCGCCACCCAGGATACGCTGCGGACTCTGGTCAAGAAGCTGGAGGAGCTTCACGGAATCGACATCGACCAGGACGGCAAGATCGGTTGACGCGTCACGCGCCGCATCTGCATGAGCGTTTCTCGGGCGGTCAGTCCAGCCGGGTCAGGTAGATGTTGCGGAACCGGTATTGGCCGCCGCCCGGCACCTCGGCCTGAAGCGCGATGTAACCCGTCGCCGGGCCGGTCAGGCCATCGGCTTGCCAGGCAGGCAGGCCGTTGATGACCAGCGAGGCCTTCGTGCCCTGCACGGTGAGTTTGAAAGCATTCCACTGTCCGGCTTTGGTCAGCCCTTCGCTTCGCGCCCCTTCCAGCGACGTGACGTTGCCTTCCTGGCCTTTGAGCAGGTTGACCTGGTGACGCTCGGGCCAGGGTTGGCCTTCCGGCACGGAATCGTAACGGAAATAGACGCCGCTGTCCCATCGGTCCTGGCGCAGGGCCTTCCACTCGAATTCGAGAACGAAGTCGCCGTACTTGTCCTGCGTCTGCACGAGGCCGTTGCCGGCAACGAGAAGGATGTCGCCGTCGTCGACGGTCGCCTCGCACTTGAGGACCGTCCAGCCGTTCAGCGTCTTGCCGTCAAAGAGGGCTACGCGTTCGGCCTTCGGCGCCATCGAGTCTTTGTCCTTCTTCAGGCCGGCGCAGGAGGTCACCAGCGCCACGACCGCCAGGATCACCATGCTGCGCAACACATTCGACTTGTTCATATGATCTCCCAGTTTTCCCACCTTGCGCCGGCGGCAGCCAGGCCCCGGAGCCATCCCCAATCCCGATGCACATCGGGATTGAGGCTGCCACACGACCGCCGTCGCGCGATGTCTTACACGTCGCCCTTGCCCTGTCGCGGCATAGCGATAGTCCCGGTTCGCGCGACGCTCTTGATGCCGTAGGGCTTGCAGACGTTGATGAACGCGTCGATCTTGGTCTCGGGCCCGCTGACCTCGACCATGATGGACTTGAGGCCGATGTCGACGACTCGACCACGGAACATCTCGATCAGCGCGAAGATCTCCGGCCGCTTCTCCGGCGGCGCCGAGACCGTGATCAGCATGAGGTCGCGCGCGACCACCGGCTGACCCGCGAAGTCCTGGACTTTCACGACCGGGACGATCTTGGCCAGTTGCTTGCGCACCTGCTCGAGGACCTTGTCATCGCCGATGACGACGATCGTCATGCGGCTGAGGTCGGGGTCCTCGGTGCGTCCGACGACCAGCGAATCGATGTTGAACGCGCGTGCCGCGAACATTCCTGCGACATGGGCCAGGACGCCCGGCTTGTTTTCGACGAGAGCACTGATTATGTGTTTCATGAAAAACCCCGCTTTCTGTGCAGTCAGTTAGATGAGTCGTTCGAGGATATCCAGGCCATCCATTTCGTTGAGGCTCTTGCCCGCCGGAACCATCGGCCAGACGTTCTCCTCGGCCTCGACGTGGAAGTTCACCACGCAAGGCTTCTTTTCCGCGAGCATTCGCTCGATGACCTTGGGGATGTCCTCTTTCTTGTCCACAGTGATCCCTACCGCGCCCATAGCCTGGGCGACGGCGGCATAGTCGGGGTTCTTCAGATAACTACAGGCGTAGCGCCGGCCGTAGAACAGTTCCTGCCACTGGCGCACCATGCCCATGTAGCCATTGTTCATCAGGCAGACCTTGATCGGCAGTTCGTATTGGACCGCAGTCGCCAGCTCGGTCATGGTCATGTTGAAGCTGTGGTCGCCGTCGATGTCGATGACGGTGGCGTCCGGCCTGGCGATCTGGGCGCCGATGGCCGCCGGCAGACCGAAGCCCATCGTGCCCAGCCCCCCGGAGGTGATGAACTGGCGAGGCTTGATAAACCGGTAGAACTGCGCGGCCCACATCTGGTGCTGACCGACGCCGGTCGCGACGATCGCATCGTTCTTCGTCTGGCGGCACAGCTCTTCGATAATGTACTGCGGTTTGATCCGGCCGGAGTTGCCGTCGTACTTGAATGGAAACTTCTTCTTCCACTCGGCGATCCGGGCGAACCACGCCTCGCGCGGCCGATGCTCGACCTCCCTGGTCAACTCCGCCAGGATATGCTTGGCGTCGCCGACCACCGGGATGTCGACGTGGACGTTCTTGGAGATGCTGGCCGGGTCGATGTCGATGTGGATGATCTTCGCATTCGGCGCGAACGTGCTCAGCTTTCCGGTGACGCGATCATCGAAACGGGCGCCGACCGCGATCAGCAGGTCCGATTCCTGGACCGCGTAGTTGGCATACGCCGAACCGTGCATGCCGAGCATGTCCAGCGACTCGGGATGCCTCTGGTCGATGCTTCCCAGCCCCAGCAGCGTCATCGTCACGGGCAGATGCGCCTTCTCGGCGAAGGCACGCAGCTCTTCGGCCGCATTGGCGATAATGACTCCGCCTCCCACGTACAGCACGGGCCGTTGCGACATGTTGATTGCCTCGGCCGCCGTCGAGATCTGCCGGGCATGGCCCTTGGTGCGGATCTTGTATCCCGGAAGGTCGATCTCGGCTTTTCCATTGCCGCGATGCTTGCTGACCTCCACGTCGACGGGCAGGTCGATCAGGACAGGTCCAGGCCGACCGGTCGAGGCAATGTGAAACGCCTCTCGAATCGTGCGCTCCAGATCCCTGACGTCCTTGACGATGCAGTTGTACTTCGTGATCGGCCGGGTGATCCCCGTGGTGTCGGCCTCCTGAAAGGCATCGTTGCCGATCAACTCGGTGCGGACCTGCCCGGTGAAAGCCACCATGGGGATCGAATCCATCATCGCGGTTGCCAGACCGGTGACCAGGTTGCACGCGCCGGGCCCGCTGGTGGCCAGAACCACCCCGACCTTGCCGCTGGCACGGGCATAGGCGTCGGCCATATGGCAGCCGCCCTGCTCATGACGCGGGACGTAGAATCGAATCGGGGCTTCGTAGAGCCGGTCAAACAGCGGCAGAACCACTCCGCCGGTGTAGCCGAACATGACTTCGACCCCGAGATCGACGAGCGTGTCGACGATGATCTGAGCGCCGGTGCGTTCCGGCAGGTTCTCGGCAACGGGGGCCGATTCAGGCGAATTCGATGGCATTTTCGATCTCCTTTCCCATCAGCACGACACCGGGGGTATTCCGCCGTCGTGACTTTCTACTGTGACACGGCAGGCCCTTCGGCAGTTCATCCGACAGGACCAGTGCTCCAGGCGAGCACCCGGAGCCTACACGGCGCCGGCAGGCAACGGCAGCCCTTCCATCTCGTGGAGGCCCTTGCCGGCCGGAACCATCGGCCAGACATTCTCATGGGCCTCGACGTGAAAATCAACTACGCAGGGGTTTTTCTCGGCCAGCATCCGATCGATCGCGGCCCCGACACCGGCCTTGACATCCACAGTGAACCCCGTCGCGCCGACCGCCCGAGCATACGCGGCGTAATCCGGGTTGCTCACGCGACTGTGAACATAACGCCGATCGTAGAACAGCTCCTGCCATTGGCGAACCATCCCCATGTATCCATTGTTGAGGATGCATATCTTGATCGGGAGCTGGGCCTGGACAGCGGTCGACAACTCGGACAACGTCATGTTGAAGCTGTGGTCGCCGTCGATGTCCATGACCGTGGCCTCGGGCCGGGCCAGTTGCGCGCCGATGGCGGCCGGAAGGCCGAAACCCATCGTCCCCAGACCGCCCGAGGTGATCAGTTGCCGGCCTCGGCGGAACCGGTAGAACTGAGCGGCCCACATCTGGTGCTGGCCGACCCCGGTGGTGATGATGGCCTCGCCGCCCGTCCGCCGGCACAGTTCCTCGATGACGTATTGCGGTTTGACCGACGCCGCCGCGCGGTCGAAGTCCGGGGTCCATGCGTCCTTCCATGCGGCGATCCGCGCGAACCACGCGGCCCTTTCGCGGTGCCTGACGTGGCGAGCCAGCTCCGAAAGGACGGTCTTGGCATCGCCCACGATGGGGATGTCCACCCGAACGTTCTTCGCGATGCTCGCCGGATCGATATCGATGTGAATCACCCGGGCCCTCGGAGCGAAACTCCTGACGTCTCCGGTGACGCGGTCGTCGAGCCGGGCGCCGACGGCGATCAGAAGGTCGCACTCCTGAACCGCGTAGTTGGCATACGCGGTTCCGTGCATGCCGAGCATGTCCAGCGACTCGGGCAAGCTCTGCTCGTAGCTGCCCAGTCCCATCAGCGTCATGGCGACGGGCAGGTTGGCCTTGCGGGCCAGCTCTCTCAGTTCGTCTGTGGCGTTGCCGCTGATAACTCCGCCACCGGCCAGCAGGACGGGGCGCTGGGCCTGCTCGATCGCCTCGACCGCACGGGCGATCTGCCCCGCGTGGACACCGTCACATGCGCCGTCTGCTCGCAAGTCGATCTGCAAGAGACAATTAGATTCGCACGTGGCGAATTCCACATCCACGGGCAGGTCGATCAGGACAGGCCCGGGCCGACCGGTCGAGGCAATGTAGAAGGCCTCGTGGATCGTGCGAGCCAGTTCCTTGATGTCCTTGACGATGTAGTTGTGTTTCGTGACCGGACGCGTGATCCCGACCATCGGGGCTTCCTGGAATGCGTCGCCCCCGATCAGGTCGGTTCGGACCTGCCCGGTGATGGCCACCAGCGGGACCGAGTCCATCATGGCAGTGGCCAGACCCGTAACGAGATTGCACGCGCCGGGACCGCTGGTGGCGATAACAACGCCCGTCCTGCCACTGGCACGGGCGTATGCATCGGCCATGTGGCAGCCACCTTGCTCATGACAGGGCACAACGAAGCGAATCGGCGCCGTGTGCAGTTGATCGAACAAGGGCAGCACGGAGGCGCCGATGTAGCCGAAAACGGTGTCGACGCCGTGCGCAAGCAGCGCATCGACAACAACTTGCGCGCCGGTTCTACAGACTGGAGATGCGGCCGGTCCGGCCGAGGCAGGGTGCTCAGACGACATATCTATTCCTTTCCCGATCAACACGTCGGGCTCCTACCGTCAGGGGCCCTTTGGTCATTCCGGTGGACCGTGGCTTCGAGAAGCTCCTCCCGGCGACCAACCGCTCTTGCTCTGAAAAGCGGCCGATGCACCCGGAGATACGTGCTCTGCCACGACCCCGTAACCATCCCAGACAAACTGGGATGCACCAGGATCATTTATCCGCGCTCATGCACGGAGTACATACCATACGAATGCCGGCTCGTATTGTCAAGCGTTTTCGCGATCAAGGTCGGAAATCTACGTATTTCTACTTATGTCCGGCTGGGAGCCAGGACGATGCTAATACGAGGACAGGTACCATGGTTCGGCTGACTCCCTCCGTATATTACCGGAAGGTGTTTATAGCCTTTGGCTTGCAATCGTCGAGCCTTCTGCTATAATAGGCCCGGTCGTAATGCGTGTTCTTCGCATTGCGGTCCGAGGGGGGCTTGGAGCAAGAAGACGGTGGCAGAATACTCTCAGAACGGCATCTCTGGAAAAGCGGCCGTCGATGCGGCGTGGGCCCTCTTCCGTGAACACGGCGCATTCATTCGCGCCGTCATTCGTTTCCAGGCCAGGAATGAGTTTCAGGAAGATGATCTGTATCAGCAGTTGTTTCTCTCGCTGGTGAACAGGCCCATGCCCCCAGAGGTCGAGAACGTCAAGAGCTATCTTTATCGGGCCATTGCCAACGATATTGTCGATACGGCGCGGCAGAAGGCCCGCCAGCGGAAGCATTTTGAAAAACTTGCCGAAGAATTTCGGAATTCCATCCACAATGAGGCACCGGCGGACGCTTTCCTCGGAGTAGGTGATGGCGATGCCGCGCTCGCGTGCCTGACCCGCCATTTGCGCAAGAGAGAGGCGCAGGCTGTCGTGATGCGGTACCAGGATGATCGGAGCATCCCGGAGATCGCGCGCGTGATGGGCGTTGACAGGCGGACTGTCAGCCACTATCTGGCCGCGGCGCTGAGGCAGTTGAGGAGAATGTGTGCAATTGAATGAGGGATAGGGATGGTTGCGTTCGACGGAAGCGAGTCGTGTCGAGAGGCGGAAGCGTACTACCATGATTATCTCCAGGATCCACGGGATCCTTCCGTTCCGCGGTCTGTAGCAGACCACATCGAGGGGTGCGCCCACTGCCAAGGGCGGGTCCGGTCGCTTCGTGAAACGCTGTGCGGCCTGGACCGGAGTCCGCAGCCGACGCCGGCCGAAAGGGATCTGCGACTCATCGATGAACTCCAGTCGCATTTCGAGTACATCGACGAGCCGCTTGTCTGCGCGCAGGTCAAGCCGTTTCTGTGCCGCCTGCTGTCTCCATCCGTGAGGATCAGGATACCGACGCCGATTACGGTTCACATCGATCAATGTGCCGCCTGTGCGAAGGACCTCGAATCGCTCAGGCAGCTCGATCTTGACGCCGGGCAGTTGGCCCGCCTGGGGGCGCTCCTGGAGCAGCATCGACAAGAGGACCCCTGCCTGTGTCTGCGAGCGAGGTCGCACGCGGCGGCTCTGGCCTTGCTCTCGCCCGAGAGCGTCGCATCGGAGATCCTCGACCACGTGTGCACGTGTGCGCATTGCCGCCGCGAGGTGTATCGCCGCCGGCAGCATCTTCTGGACCACGCTCGGCTCTCGCAGCCCCAGACCAGGCTGTCGGTATGCGAACAGATCACGACGTCCGATTTGTTGGATTGGGCCGTTCCGTATGGGCTGCGGCCTGAGTTCTTCCGGACGGAACGGCAACAGGCCCTTCGCGAGCACATCCGTTCCTGTCCGTTGTGCCTGGAGAGAATCCAGCAGATTCATCGCGTCGTCGCGGACGTTGCCGAACGGGCCGATTCCGGCGTCGCCACGGTGTACGCGCCGGAAGACTATGCGGAAATGCCTTTCGACGATACACGGACGGCCTCTTCTGAAATCTGCCCGCTCGACGTCCAGGTCGCTCGTCGCAACATGGCGGTTGCTTCGAAGTCTCTCGGAATCGCAGGCCGTCTGAAACGTCGGGTCGCCGGAACGGCAAGCGATCCGCTTGCCAGGATCGCTTTCCTGGCGGCTGCGATGATCCCGCTGGCGGTTCTGTTCGTCCGGAGCCTGCCGGCGGCGTCCGCGCTGAGTATCCGCCAGGTCGACCGCGTCCTGGCCAGGGCCCGGACCGTGCACGTGTCAGTGTTCGGGCAAGACAAGGCCGAACCCCTCCAGCAGTTGTGGATTTCCCGCGCCGAGGGGCTGGTCATATCCGAGCTGGCGTCGGAGCGCATGATTCACAATATGCGCAGCGGTCAGACGACGATCATCCCGTCCGGGCGAGGGACACTCGAACACGTGGAACTGGACAGCGGCGAACGTGAAAAGATCGAGCGATCGGCACGTCGCTTCCTGGAATTCTCACTGGACAACGCTCCCCTCGACGCGGAACTGGTCCTTCAGCCGGAGGCTGTTTCGCCGGCCGATGTCGGACTCGAAATATATGAACTGGCCTGGGATCAGGCGTCCGATATCGGGACTTCGTTGCCCAGAAGACTGCGGCTC
>CAZNSM010000198.1:0-7825 GCA_964575615.1 uncultured Pirellulales bacterium
CGCCGTTCGCGGAGAAGAACGTCGTCCGCAGCGGCACGCAGTCGATGCCTCTGGCATACGACAACAGCACTTCGCCGTTCTACTCGGAGGCGTGGCGCGAGTTTGAGACCGCGCAGAACTGGACCGGCAACGGCGCCGATACGCTGGTGCTGTACGTGCGCGGCAACGCCCCGGCCTTCCAGGAGAGCGCCGACGGGAGCATCATCATGAGCGCCGTCGGCACGGACATCTGGAACACGACGGATCAGTTCCGCTACGCGTACAAGAGCCTCAGCGACGACGGCTCGATGACGGTTCGCGTCGACAGCCTGGTCCGCAGCAACGAGTGGGCCAAGGCGGGCGTGATGATCCGCGAGACGCTGGAGCCCGGCTCGAAGCATGCCTTCATAGCCATAACGCCGACAGCCTCCCATGGCGCTTCGTTCCAGCGTCGTCCGGTTGCGGGCGGGGACAGCGCCAACACGGACGTGGCCGATGTTCCGATTCCCTATTGGGTGAAGCTGACTCGCACGGGCAATGTCTTCACCGCCCAGCGGTCGGCGGACGGCGCCACCTGGGTCGACATCGCCGTCAGTCCGGCGGTGACGGTCCAGATGACCAGCAGCGTGTACATCGGGCTGGCGGTGACCAGTCACGACGCGTCGATTTCGACGGTGGCCGAGTTCTCGAATCTCTCGACGACCGGCGGTGTGACGGGCGCCTGGCAGACGGCCGACATCGGCGTCGCGCAGCCGGTGGGCAACGACACGGCCGAGCCGATGTATGTGCGGCTGGAGGACGCTGCGGGCAAGACCGCCACGGTGGTGAACGCCGATGCGTCGATCACGCTGCGTGCGACGTGGCAGGAATGGGCGATTCCGTACAGCGATCTGTCCGCCGTGAACCTGGGCCGGATCGAGAAGATGGTCATCGGCGTCGGCAGCAAGACCAGCCCGAAGGCCGGCGGCGCCGGCACGGTCTATGTCGACGACATCGGCTTCGGCCGTCCGGCTCAGTAGCAATTCAGAAACGGCAGAAGACGTGCTGTGTTTGGCAGTATTACAGGGGGGCCTGTCCCGAGGGACATCGGGACGGGCCCTCGTTGCGACCCCGACGCTATCAACAAGACATAGAGATGAATTCCATCTGCGTGATCGATTCATACGAACCTTGTTTTTTTGAGGGAGGAATGAAGATGTCAGCTAAGACATGGTGTCTTGCAGGGGTACTGGCTCTGCTGAGTATGAGTGCGGCGATTGGAGCCCCGCCGGCGATGCACCCTGAGACGGGAGAAGAACTGGTGATCGACTGTCTCTGGGGCACGCCGGAGGCTATCGACGGAGATCTGAGCGACTGGAATCTGGCGGCGATGACGCCCGCGGTCCTCGACGTGTCGACCCAGGTCTACACCGGACAAACCAGTTGGAGCGGCCCGGCGGACTGTAGCGGGAAGTTCTATGTGCTCTGGGATGACACGTACATCTACATCGCCCTGGTGGCCAAAGACGACAGATTGTCCATGAGCAAGACCAACGGCGACATCTGGAATGCCGACTGTGCGGAAGTGTTTTTCGGCACGACCGAGTGGGGAACCTCCGCGTCAGACCATACCCAGCACTATCAGTACGGGTTCAACGCCAACAACCAGACCTGGAACTGGTGCAACATGGACAGCGCCGGCCAGAGCGCGATCGACTACATGCAGTGCGCCTCTTCTCGAACTGCTGATGGATACATCTGCGAAGTCGCGATCGAACACGGACGGATCGCCGCTCTGGACTTCACGGTAGGAAACATCATCAGTTTCCATCCTTGCATCGACGATACCGAGGCCACGGACCGGGAACTCCAGATCACCTGGACGGGGCGGGAAGCGCATGACCAGAGTCTGGGATTCGGGCATCTGATTCTCTCGGACAAGCGCGCCATTGCGAAGGAACTCAGCCGCGACCCGATTCCGACGAACGGCGCGGTGGATGTGCCGATCGGGACGGTTCTTTCATGGACCCAGGGTGCGTTCGCGGTCAGCCACGATGTCTATTTCGGCATGGTGTTCGACGATGTCAACGATGCCTCACGAGCCGATCCGCGGGGCGTGCTGGTCAGCCAGGGACAGACGACGACCAGTTACGATCCGCCCGGCGCGCTGGCGTATGGCCAGACCTACTACTGGCGCGTCGATGAGGTGAACGGCGCTCCTGATTTCGCGATCCACAAGGGCATGATCTGGAGCTTCGCCAGCGAGCCGGTGGGCTATCCCATCACCAACATTGTCGCCAGCAGCAACGGAACTTCGGATGAGATTTCCACGCCGCAACGGACCGTGGATGGCTCCGGCATCAGCGACAACGACGAGGCCTCGATCAAGGCCGCCGACATGTGGCTGGCCGACCCGCCGGCCGAGGGGACTCTCTACATCCAGTACGAATTTGACGGCATGTACAAGCTCCACGAGATGCTCGTCTGGAACTACAACGTCCAATTCGAGCCGATCCTCGGGTTCGGGCTCAAGGGTGTCACCGTCGAGTACTCCGAGAATGGGACCGACTGGACGACCCTTGGCGACGTCGAGTTTGCCAAGGCTACAGCGACGACCACCTACAAGGCCAACACGACTGTCAGCTTTGGTGGCGTTCCCGCCAGGTATGTCCGCCTGAATGTCAACAGCGGCTGGGGCATGCTCAGTCAGTTTGGTCTCAGCGAAGTTCGCTTCTTGTACATCCCGGTTCAGGCTCGTGAGCCCAATCCGGCCGACGGCGCCGTGGAGGTCGCGCCGGACGCGATCCTGAGTTGGCGTGCCGGCCGAAATGCCGTTGCGCACGAGGTCTACCTGGGGACCGATCCCGAGTCCCTCGATTTGGCCGGTACGGCCGACGAAGCGAGTTTCGCGCCGGGGAATCTTGTGTTCGGAAGCACCTACTACTGGCAGATTGTGGAGGTCAACGAGGCCGAAACCATCCCGGCCTGGGCGGGCGGCATCTGGAGCTTCTCGACGCAGGAGTATGCGTTGATCGACGGGTTTGAAACGTACAACGATGACATCGACGCCAAGACGACGATCTTCGACACGTGGCTGGACGGCTGGGTCAACAACACCGGCTCGACGGTCGGCTACCTCAATGCGCCGTTTGCCGAGCAGACGATCGTACACAGCGGTCGGCAGTCGATGCCGCTGGCGTACGACAACAGCGCCTCGCCGTTCTATTCCGAGGCGGAGCGGACGTTCGACCCATTCCAGGATTGGGCGGCCCGCGGCGCCGACAGCCTGAGGTTGTACTTCCGAGGCAATGCGGCGAACTCGCCGCAGCCGCTGTACGTCACGCTGGAGGACAGCAGCGGACACGCCGCGACCGTTAGTCGGACGGACCCGGACGCCATCCTCTCGACCGAGTGGCAGGCATGGCAGATCGCGCTGGGTGAGTTTGGCGGCGTGAATCTCAGCCGGATCGAGAAGATGGTCGTCGGTGTCGGGAGCAAGGCCAGCCCGAAGGCCGGCGGCGCCGGTACGGTCTACATCGACGACATCGGATACGGACGACCCGTCGCTCCATAGCGTCCATCCGCCGGGGCGACAGGGTACGCGCCGGGCATGGAGATAGTGCAAGGGGGCCTGTCCCGATGAACCTCGGGACAGGCCCTCGCCGCGAGAGCTGCGCGAATACGGTCTGCAAATCATGCTTGAATTCGGGACGCCAAGTATGATACAACGGTAGCTGAAAGGTCCTGCCAGGGCATTCACGCGGGGCCACGGAGATGGGAAGTCCTGAGTCCATTGAGGTGCGGACATGGCTGGCAATACCGCCACACGGCGAGACGCATCTTGCTGTATGGGTGGCTGTCACTGCGCGCGGGACGGTCCGCGCGGGTTGCCTCAGGCCGAACACGGATTCTTAGGCGGGTGTTGTCTTGTTCCAGCAGAAAGCAAAGGAGAAAGGCATGAAAAGGTTCACGTTGTTGTTGATGGCCGTCCTGGCGTTGCAGGTGCAGGCGGCGGTTCCCGAACCGAAGGGCGCGTGGGAGTTCAACCCGCCGGACCCGAGCCGGGCGACCATCGGATTGCCCCTGGAACTTGTCGGCTCGGTCCAGAAGGTCGCGGGCATAGACCCTGCCGACGGCGCCATCCAGATTGGCGAGGGCAGCTACTACGTTTGTACGCATGGCATCGGTCCCAATGGCGGAGGCGCCAAGGTAAACCAATGGACCCTGCTGATTGACTTCAGCTACCCGGCCAGCAGTCGGTCCGATCCGCCCAACGGGTACAACGATCTGTTTCAAACCAATCCGACGAATGTCGACGATTCGGATTGGACCATCAACTCGGCCGGGGCGATCGGCATCGGCGCGGTCGGCTACTCGAGCGCGTATGGCTACACCACCTCGGGTGACACGTGGTATCGGATGGTGCTCGTGGTCGAGAACGGCGTTCGACAGGATCTCTATGTCGACGGCGTGGAAATCTTCAAGGGCAACCAGCAGGGAGTCGATGGTCGGTTCAGTCTGGCCGAGGCGATCCTGTTGTTCTGCGCCGGCAACAACCAGGACCGTGATGATGCTCCGATCAATGTGTCCGCGGTCGCCATCTGGGATACGCCTCTGGGCGCCGGCGATGTCTTTGCCCTGGGGCAGGCCGGTGACAAGTTCTTCATGCAGAAGCAGGCCTGGAATCCGCTGCCGACCGACGGGTCGGAGGATGTGCCCGTCACCACCGATCTGGCATGGTCGTCCGGCGAATATGCGGCGACGCACACCGTCTACTTCGGCTCGTCCCGGGAGGACGTCGACGCGGCGGCCCCGGCGACGTTGATGGCCGAGGGGCTCGCCCGCGATGTCACCCGCGTGGAGATCGAACGCCTGGACTTCGGCCAAACGTACTACTGGCGCGTGGACGAGGTCAACGGCGCTCCCGATCGCACGGTGTTCCCGGGCAACGTCTGGAGCTTCACCGCCGAGCCGTTCGCCTACCCGATTGAGAACATCGTCGCCACGAGCAACGGCATCTCCGACGCGGTGGCTACGCCGCAGAAGACCGTAGATGGATCGGGCATCGATGCCGACGATCAAGCGTCGCTCAACAGCGCCGACATGTGGCTGGCCAATCCGCCGGCGGACGAACCCCTCTATATCCAGTTTGAATTCGACCGCGTCTACAAGCTTCACGAGATGCTCGTCTGGAACTACAACGTCCAGTTCGAGCTGGTGCTCGGTTTCGGCGTCAAGGATGTCACCGTGACGTACTCGGAGAATGGAGCCGACTGGACGACGCTGGGCGACGCTCAACTCGCCAGAGGTACGGCGTCGACCACGTACACAGCCAACACGGTCGTGGATCTGGGGGGCGTTCCCGCCCGGTACGTGCGCCTGACCGTCAACAGCGGCTGGGGTGTGCTGGGGCAGTACGGTCTCAGCGAGGTTCGTTTCCTGTACATTCCGGCCCAGGCGCGCCAGCCGCAGCCTGCTGACGGCGCCACGGGCATCGATCCGGCGACGAGCCTGAGCTGGCGAGCGGGCCGCGAAGCCGCCAGCCATGAAGTCTATCTTGGAACCGACTCCGGCGATCTTCCACTGGCCGATACCGTCAGCGCCGCGAATTACGCTCCCGGCGATCTGGAGTTCGGGCGCACCTACTACTGGCAGGTCGTGGAGGTCAACGAAGCCGATGCCGTCCCGGCTTGGGCCGGCGACGTCTGGAGCTTCTCGACGCTGGAGTACGCGTTGATCGATGGGTTCGAAACGTACAGTGACGACATTGACGCCAAGACGACGATCTTCGACACCTGGCTGGACGGCTGGGTCAATGGCACCGGCTCGACCGTCGGCTATCTCGACGCTCCGTTTGCCGAGCGGACGATCGTCCGCAGCGGCGTGCAGTCGATGCCGCTCCAGTACGACAACAGCGTCGCGCCGTTTTACTCCGAAGCGGAGCGCGAGTTCGAGACCACCCAGGACTGGATGCGCAACGGCGCCGATACACTCGTGCTGTACGTGCAAGGCGACGCGTCCAACTCGGCCGAGCCGATGTACGTTCGCATCGAGGACAGCAGCGGCAAGAGCGCGTCGGCCGTGAACGGCGACGGGGCTGTCACCCAAAGTCCGACGTGGCAGGAATGGGCGATTCCGTACAGCGATCTGTCCGCCGTGAATCTCAGCCGGGTCCGGAAGATGGTCATCGGCGTCGGCAGCGCGACCGCTCCGGCGGCCGGCGGGACCGGCACCGTCTACATCGACGACATCGGGTACGGCCGACCCGCAGCGCAGTAGCGTTCCGAAAAACGGCAGCACACATGCTGCTTCGAAGGCATCACACAGGGCCTGCCCCGATGCGATGGGGCAGGCCCTTTCTGCAATCCTCCCTCCGCCCGGCAGGGCATCCTCCACAGCCATCTTGCGCCGGCAACGTCCGAATTTGTTGCGGCTATCTCTTGTGGAATCGCCTTTATGGGTCCCTGCGTCGGGAATTCCGACGCCGGACGCCCGTTGCGGAGAATATGCACGGAGTTCCAACCGCGGTTCGCTAAACCCGGCGACTCGGCAGGCCGATACTGACGGTGTAGTTGGCTCACCGGGCTGTTGTTGGAGTCCGTACGATGATGCCGGTCGGAGACGGCAGGACACGCAGGATGGAGGATGGGTCCTAACCGAATTGGCCTTTGATGGCTGGAGTCGAGAGACTCTCAGTCGGGCAGGAGGGTGTGCTATCGTATTCGATGTGACACTGAAGGACTATCTCAAGGAGATAGACGAGGCATCGCTGTTGACCTGGGAAGAGGAGTACGAACTCGGCACGAAGGTCGTGCAGGACAACGATCCCTGGGCCCGCGAGATGCTGGTCCGCAGCAACCTGAGGCTGGTGGTGAACATCGCCAAGAAGTACGCCGGTCGCGGCATGAGCCTGGGCGATCTGATTGAAGAGGGCAATCTCGGCCTGATCAAGGCGGTGGACTACTTCGATCCGGAGCGAGGCACGCGGTTCAGCACGTACGCGGCGTGGTGGATCAAGCAGGGCATCAAACGCGCCCTGCTGGAGAACATCCAGCCCGTGCACGTCCCGACGTACATGGTCACCCTGATCAATCAGTGGCGTCATACGGCTTCGGAGGCGGAGAGCCGGATGGGACGCAAGCTGACCGTCGAGGAGATGGCCAATCTGATGCATCTTCCGCTGCGCAAGGCCAAAGTGATCCATCGTATCGTCGAGGTGCTGGGCGTAGCGGGCGACAGCTTGAGCGGCGACGATCAGGACGAGAGTCATGCTCTGGAATCGACGCTCGAAGATGAGCATGCCGGCCGGCCCGAGGATCCGCTCGTGGAACACGAAGAGAGGATCAAGGCCATACGACTGCTCGACGAGATCGATCCGCGCGAGGCCGATGTGCTGCGACTCCACTACGGTCTGGGCGGACGGCGGCCGTTGACCCTCAAGGAGATCGGCAAGAAGATGGGCCTGACGCGCGAGCGGATTCGCCAGATACGCCGCGATGCGCTGACCCGGCTCTACGAATGTATGGAAGCCGAGTGAGACCCGTGGGATTTGGGTTTACTCCTCGGCGAAGGTGATGTACCATCGGGTCATGGCGCCGCCGGACATTGCCGTGGCGAGATCGTGACCGTGACCGTGGCGAATCGGGCCGGCGGGCCGAACGGAATCTGTCCTTTGGATGGCGAGGGAACGCATGGAATTGGCGCGGTACATCCGTGACATCCCGGACTGGCCCAAGCCGGGAATCCTGTTTCGTGACATCACGCCGCTGCTGGCCGACCCGCAGGCGCTGCGCGAGGCCGTCGACGCCATGTGCGCTCCGTACAAGGGCATGGGAATCGCCCACGTGGCGGCGGTCGAGGCCCGAGG
>CAZNSM010000198.1:7925-9167 GCA_964575615.1 uncultured Pirellulales bacterium
GGGATCAGGCAGTCGGCGCTGACTTCCATCTCCAGCGAGTAAAACTCCGTCCGCCCCACCAGATACGCGACAGGTTCGTGAAGGCCCGCCCGTTTGACCAAACCGTGCAGCCGGTCGAGGGATTCCTTCTCGACTTGCCGGTCGAACTGTGTGTACAGCTCGATGCGCTTGAGTCCCAGCACGTGGCTCAGCAGCATCTCGGCGCTGAGTCGCGGCGCATCGACCTCGTTCTTCGTCAGGTACTCGGTGATCCATGCCAGCAGCTTCTGGATCGTCCACTGCGTCATGCGTGCGGCCTCGCGACCAGCAGGTTGTCCTCGCGCGCCACGCGAATGGCGAAGTCGTACCGGTTGACGTCGAGCGCCATCTCGCAGTCTTCGGGATGGAAGTGCGGCTGGGCGGGGTCGTAGAATTTGCCGGCCTCGCCGCTGGCCTGCACGAGCTGCCGCAGGGCATCCGGGTTCGGTTCACGGCCCTCCAGGAGGTTCCGCAGGTACAGTGCGCACAGCTCATCTTCGTCGGTCCGCATCTGAGCGTTCCACCCCATCGCAACGATCGTTACCAAAGGCGGGTTGTCCCGCAGGACCGCGCCGGCGGTAGCCTTGGCGACGATGAAGGACGCCGCATAGATGGCGGACGCCCCGGTCGCGGCTGCGGCGCCGATGACGCCGGACCGCGTCGACTGGATCACTACCTTTCCTTCGAGGTCCGCACCGGCCATCTCGAAAGGGGAATTGCCGAAGTCGAACCCCTCGGGCGGGATGCCGTTGATCTCACCCACGCACAGATCGCCCAGACCCCGGTTTCTCATCGCCATCGCCTCGGACGGCTCCGACACCATGATGATCTTCGAGGCCCCGCGCGAGAACGCGACCGCCGCCGTGGTGAACGCCCGAAACACGTCCACGATCACCACCGTCCCCCGCGCCCGCCGGGCGCCTTCGAGCAAACTCTCTACTTTGATCTCCATACAACTCCATCCTAAACCGCGTGTCGGCCCAGAGCATACCCCAGGGCAGCCGTCAGACAAAATGAATTCAGCCCCGCCCGAATCTCGTTCAGTCTGCGTCCAGAGGCTCCTTCCCCCATAACTTCATATCTGGGGGTAGATTAGAATCCACGGCGGACCCATCAGCCCACACGCTCTTCGCTCGCAGGCACCCGATGCAGGCTTTTCGTTGCACGTCTCCCCTCTGTGTCAGACTGCGTGAGACAGTTCCTTGCCGATAATTAGAGTAGAGG
>CAZNSM010000199.1:0-9078 GCA_964575615.1 uncultured Pirellulales bacterium
GTCGAGACCATCGCGACTGCGCCGCACAGTTTGAACACGAAACCGCCCAGCCGGTCCCAGCGGCGAGCGAAGACCTCCGACAGCACCTCCGCCATGTTGCGGTTTTCCGGGACCATGTGCTCGACGCCCAGGATGCCCGCCCCGGCGACGAGGAACGCGCCGGTAACCAGGATGCCCAGCACCATGGCAAGACTCGAATCTGCGTAGAGCGTATAGCACCAACCCTTGATGCGCTGCGCTGTCTCGCGGGGCATGGTGCGAAGGCTCGCGAGATCTGCGGGCGTGCCATAGCCTCGTCCGGCGGTGGCGCCGTAACCGGCTCCGATGACCCAGTAGGTGTACCAGACCTGGGAGGCGAACCCGCCGGCGCCCCAGCCCAGGACGGGCAGGATCTCCTGCCAGGCACTGTCTTCGACGCTCTCCATGGCACAGGCCCATTCGGGTACGGCGGGAAGCCGGCCGGTCAGTCCCGCCGCAAGTTCGGCGAAGCTGGGGAACACGTGACAGGCGATGTACATGGCTCCGACGACGATGATGAGCACGAACAGGCTCATGAGGATCTTGAGCACGTCAAAGACGCCGGACCAGGCTACCGTCACGGCGAACAGGGCGGCGAACAGCCCGAAGAGCCGCATATCGATGCACGGCACAAGGCTGTGCATGAACGTGCCGGATGACGTCGCCAGGGCGCCGGTGGACATGACCGCGCAGAAGAGCTGGACCACCAGAACGATCCAGACGACCCAGTGACGCGGGCCCGGCATGCGGTCGAACATATCGACCATCCCTTCGCCCGTGCAGACGGTATAGCGTGCGCCGGCCACGCCGATCCAGAACTTCAGGAACACACCCAGGACCACCGCCCAAAGGACTGCTGTGCCGAGGATCGCGCCGGTGCGGGTGGCGATGATGACCTCGCCCGAGCCGATGTATTCGGCCGCCCAGACCATGCTCGGGCCGACCACCAGCAGGATGCCCAGCCCTTTCGGAGCGGTCGGAACGTTCAAGTCACTCGCCTGCTTGTCGTCCTGGGCCATAGGCTGCGTCCGGTTCTGAAACGATTTGTCCGGGCCTCTGATCGTGGACGACAGCGTAGTGAGCTGCGGCTGGGCTGTCCATAGAATTCCGGAACGGCATTTGGCACAGGTGTGACGCGAGCATTATACTGCATCGGGCCTGTTGCACGCTGCGGTGCACAGGCACAAACACAGAACGCGTATTGGTATGTCACAGCGAACCTCGATTGAGAAGGAGGTCACCAAGATGAGCAAGCACCTTTCTATCGTACTCGTTGCGGTCCTGTTGGCGTTGCAGACGCCTTCGCCGGCTGCGGTGGGGCATGGCAGCGATCTGTTCGGGCTCGCCCGCGTGCAGAGCGACATGCGCACCCGGCGGGTCAGCAGCTATGACCGCTCGGGAGGCAACAACGACCGCTTCGAGCACATCGCGGACGGGCAGAAACGCGAGCTGTTCAACGTTCAGGGGGCCGGGATCATCAATCACATCTGGATCACGATCGCGCCGCCGCCGGAGCAATTGAAGCGGAACGACATCATCCTTCGCATGTACTGGGACGGGAACGAGTTCCCGTCGGTGGAGTCGCCCATCGGGCCGTTCTTCGGGCAGGGGTGGAACGAGAGCTACCCGTTCGTGAGCCTGCCGCTGGCGGTCGGTCCGGTGGAAGGCCGGGCGATGGTGTCGTACTTCGCCATGCCGTTCGCCAAAGGCGCCCGGATCGAGATCGAGAACCAGACGGGACGCGAGATCGATGCGTTCTACTACTTCGTGGACTACGTCGAGGTCGATGCGCTGGCCGATGACATGGGCCGGTTTTGCGCCTGGTACAATCATGAGCTGACCGAGGCCCCGCCCGAAGGGGAGACCGAGTGGGGTGTGACGGGTCCGCAAGGGGACAACCCCGACGGCAAGGACAATTACCTGATTGTCGATGTCAAGGGCAAGGGACACTTCGTCGGTGTCAACTACTACGTGCATTGCCCGACCCCGATGTGGTATGGCGAAGGCGACGACATGGTCTTTATCGACGGGGACACTCGGCCCACCCTGCACGGGACCGGGACCGAAGACTACTTCAACGGCTCCTGGTGTCCCAAGACGATCTACACGCATCCGTATTTCGGGTACGCCCGCGTCAACGATGACATCGGGTGGCTGGGCCGGACCCATGCGTATCGCTTCCACATCAGCGATCCGATCTACTTCAACACGTCACTGAGGTTCACGATCGAGCATGGGCACGACAACAACCTGACGCTCGACATGGCCAGCGTGGCGTATTGGTATCAGGCGCCGCCCCTCCAGAAGCTCGCGCCCATGCCCGGCAAGGAATCGCGGCAGCCCAAGTCGTTCATCGGCGTCAGCGACATCCATCGCTGGCGCGACGAGTGGCGGAAGAACCACGGCAACGGTGCCCTGTTGTGGGGCAACGAGAAATAAACAGCATTCGGGCGCGGTCGGTCGAGACCCGGCCGACCGTGCTTTCTCTGACGCTTGGATTTGTCAGTTGCCCTGGAGCTTGTCCGCATACGGCAGCGTGTTGGGCACAACGCAAACCTCGGTCGAAAAGCGGTAGGGAATCGGCGTACCGGAATCGAACAGCAGTTCGACGAAGTACGCGGTCCAGCCTTTGTCCGGGGCGGGGACGCGGACGTCATACGTGCCGGGGCCGGTAGCGGTCAGCGGGCTGCTCTTCCACGCCTTGCCGATCTTCTCCAGACGGAAATCGCGAGCTTCGGCGTTGGTCGCCGTCCAGAGCCTGACCTGTTGCGGGCGGGTCCGAGCGGTGACGACCATGCGGCCATCCTCTGCCTTTTCCCATGAGAACTGCGGCCGCTCCCGCCCGGTGAGGATCGACTGATACCACACCAGCAGGGCCTTGTCGGCCTCCGATTCGTCCAGGCCGTGGTCGGTGTTGGCGCAATAGAGCAGGTACTTGTCTGCCGGCAGATCGTCGAAATAGAATTGGGCCGAATCGGGCAGGAAGAACTGGTCGCCCGAGGAATTGATGAGGAACTTGGGCATCGTGTAACGGTCGCAGTATTCGTAAGGATCGACGAAGTTGCGGATCTCTGTGCCGCCCTGCGAGTCGAGCCGATCGAAGATCTTCATCTGTTCGTAGTCGCCGATGGCGGGCGAGTAGAAGCCGTAGGCTGCGAAGTGGTGGCGCATCTGCTCGTTCATATTAAGCACATCGATCACGACCGGAGCGATGGCGCGCACGCGTTTGTCGACGGCCGCCGTCAGCCACGTGGTCCAACCTCGTTTCGATCCGCCGGAGACGACGAAGCTCTTGATTGCCAGCTTGCCGCCGGTGGCCTTAGTCAGATGATCCTGAATCGTGTCCATCGCCCGGACGGCGCTCTTGACCATCGGCAGCAGCAGGGGCCAGGTCGGGTCCTCGGTTCGCAGGAATCTGTCGAACGTGTACGCGATGATCTCGTCTTCGTATCGCTGGTTATCCGGATCGTCCGGAAACACGAGCGGCTGATTGGGCACCATGCGCAGTTCCGCGACGACCGACTTGCTGCGAAGCGCAATGTTGGCAAGCATATCGTCGGGCATGGTCGGCGCGGGGCGGTCGTTGCTGCCCCCGGTGATCCACAGCAGGGCGGTGTCGAACGCGACGTCGTTGGGCACGACGATCGTCAGCCAGTGTTGCCAGAGCGTGCGGTTGACCTCCTTCTCGCTGCGCCAGGTCTGTGACTTCAGATCGATGATATGGATCTTGCCCTGTGGGTGGTCGATCGTGCGCACGAGGCTGTACGTGTAGCTGGGATCCGGCTTGGCGACATAATCGTCCAGCGGAGTGGCGGCGGCCAGAGAGACGACGAACGGAGTCAGTAGAATCGCGGCGGCTCTGCGTGCTTTCATGGTCCCACTTGCCTTTCTCCCCTTGGGGGTACGCTGTGGTCTTCTCAGACCTTGGGCGGAAAGATCGTTCTGAGGTACTCCGCGTCATACCGGCAGCTCTCTTCGACGCCGAGCGGCATCTTCGTGCCTTCCATGACGAGCCAGCCACGGTAGCCGATGTCGTCCATCGCTTCCCGGACGCGAACGAAGTCGATCGAGCCCCGGCCGTAGAGGTTGTCGTAGTCCTTCGCGTGGAACTGGACGATGTGCTTGCCCAGCGCACGGATTTCCTGGTAGATGTCGTAGCCTTTCAGGTTCGAGTTGCCGACGTCATAGTAGACCTTGATCGCCGGCGAGCCGACGCGCTCGATAATCTCCAGATGACGCGGGGCGCTGAGCCACGACTCGATGGCAAGAGCCACGCCGGCCTTTTCCGCCTTGGGCGCGACCTTCTTGAGACGCTCGACGGTGGCGTCGACTCCGATCGGGTCGTCGAGGAGGTCTCCATTGCCGAAGAAGGCCAGCAGCACGATGTCCGTCTTCATCGCCTGGCAGACGTCGATAGCCCGCTCGACCCATCGCTCGGTGCGCACGTCGCTCTTGTACGGGATGTCGTTGAGCGTGCCCATCGCCAGCGAGGCCACTTCGAGCTGGTTCTGTGCCGCGCGGTCGAGAATGCTCTGTTGCAGGGTGGGGTTGAACAGGGGCAACTCCTCTGCGGCCCGGCCGAAATCGACCTGCACTCCGTCAAGGCCGATTCGCCTGGCGACGTCGAATGCCTCCGGCTGAGTGGTCCGGCCGATCGTCCAGTCGCAGACCCCCAGTTTGAAGCCGGCGGGTTTCTTGCGGGCCGTTCCCTTCGCACCCGACGAGGCGCACGAGGTTGTCAGTGACAATCCCGCCAGGGTCAGGGCGGCCCCGGCCAGCATGTCGCGGCGGTTCAGCGTTCGTCCGTTCACGCGTAGACCTCCATGAATGGCCGTGCGTGTGACCTCACGGTACTGCGAGATCACACGCACGAGGTGTTCACGATTCTCATGCCTTCACGCCCTTGAGGTTGGCGTCGAGCTTCTCCCTGCTGCTCATCAGCTCCTTCCAGGTGACCATGCGTTTCTCATAGGCAGCGATGCGGCCGAGTATGGTAATCAGGTTGCTGCGCACGCTGCACTCAACGGTCGGGTTCTCGAAGTGGCCGCCGGTGACGTTGTCATAGAACGCCTTGATATTGGCGATGGCGCCGTCCTGGTAGATCCCGGGCGAGCTGCCGCCGCGATAGAAGTGGTCGCCGCGGATGAGGACCTGTCCGCCGTACTCGGTCTCGAGAATGCCCTCCGTGCCGAACATGCGGTTGCGGATGCCCTCGGGCTGCGTGCCGTATCCGTTGGACTGCCGAGAGCTGAACGTGATCGCCACGTCGTTGGGGTACTGGAACAGGGCGCTGAAGGTGTCGTAGCAGGTGCCGACGGGACGGAACTTGCGTCCGCCGCTGCCGACCGCCCATAGCGGCGGCTCCTGCATGATCCAGTTCATCACGTCCAGCGTGTGGATGTTCTGCTCGGTGATGATGTCGCCGGACAGGACCTTGTCCAGGCCCCAGGCCCGCAGGCGATTCTCGGGATTGTTCGGGTCCGATTTCCAGGTTTCGTAGTAGCCTGTGAATGGGTCGCCCGCGTGATATGTGCACTCGCCGAAGGCAAAGGCGCCAAGGGCTTTCTCCTCGTGAACGCGCCGCATCGCCTCCATGTAGAACGGGTCCACCCGCGTCTGGAAATCGACCAGGAAGCAGCGCTTCTTTTGCCGGGCCGTCTTGCCGCTGTTCTCGATGCTCAGGCATCCGGGGACGTCAACCGCGATGGGCTTGGCGAGGTAGACGTGTTTGCCGGCGTCGACGCCGGCGGCCGCCTGCTCGGGGTGGAAATAGGGCGGGGTGATGATCGCCACGGCATCCACCTTGTCCAGGAGCTTCAGATAGCCTTTGAGCCCGGTGTAGCGATCGGCCGCGGGCACATCGACCTCGTTGCCAAGACGGTCCGTGCGATCCTGGAAGTAGTCCGCTGCCGCGACGACGTTGTATCCGCCATGGGCTTTGAAGAGCTTGGCGATCCAGGTGCCGCGTCCGCCGCAGCCGATGACGCCCAGGTTGATCTTGGAGTTGGCCGCAAAGGTGCGGACGGCGCCCGGGGCCACCACCGCCAGGGACGCCGCGGCCGCGCCGGTCATGAATCGGCGCCGACTGATCTTCTCGAAAACGGGCTCCAGTGGGGTGGGATTCTGCGTCTGTGGCATTGTGCGGTCCTCCTTTCAATTCACTTGGACGACACCACGCTATTGGATGGGCCTGGACCCACGTCTTGGTGGAGGACCCATCGCCGGACTCAATGGACGCGATTATACCGTCCGACGTGTGCGGTGCAATGTGTTTCCCGCCTGTCACACTGTCGCGGCGTCCTGCCCGCGCGGGCGAACGGGCGTGCGGACATATCCCACGACCGGCGTGTGCTTGGCCGCGAGATGTTCCAGATCGATGTACTGCTCGCGTCGAATCTTTCCGGTTGAGGTCTTGGCGAATTCGCTGGTATGGATCTCAAGCTGGTGCGCGGCGATTCTCTCGAATCCGGACAGGTGTTTGTTGTTCTGCTGGCAGTCTCGAATGCTCTCCCAGATGAGGTTCTTGACCGTGTGAAGCTCGGACAGCAGCTCCTGCCTGGGACGGTGGGTATGGCCCTCAAGGGTTTCCCACGCCGGCTGTACGAGAGCGCGCATGGTCTCCTCCATGACGCCGTTCGGATCGGTCCGCCGGGTCGGGACGACGAGGACCTCCTTGACGAAGCGGGCCTGTGACAGCGCTGTCTCGACGCGCTCGGGATTGACGTTCTTGCCGCCCGGCAGGATGATGAGGTACTTCTTGCGGCCGGTGATGTACAGGTAGCCGTCCTCGTCGAGATAGCCGAGATCGCCCGTGTGGAGCCAGCGGACGCCCTGCGGGTCCGTATGGATCACGGCCTGCGTCGCCTGGGCGTTCCGATAGTAGCCTTTCATGATGCAGGGGCCGCCGAGACAAATCTCTCCCTTCTGGCGGGGTTCCTGCGTACGGTTCTCCTCGTCCACGATCTTGACCGCCAGGGTGTCGATCGGCTTTCCGACCGAGCCGAGCTTGTCGAGCCGCTCGTTGAAGCCGTAGACGGGAGAGTTTTCTGTCGTGCCGTAGCCCTCGTACATCCGGAAGCCTCGCTTCCACAAAGTGTCGAGGACCCAGCGCGGCATCGGCGCAGCGCCCGACAGGAAGAACCGAAGGCCGGTCCAGCCCTGTCTCTTGCGAATCTGTCTGCCGACATACCTTGGCGTGTACCGGTCGAGGAGTCGGAGAATCAGGCTCTTGTGTTTCTGCCGGTCGAGGCCGTCTTCGAGTTTGCGGGCCAGCGTCGTGAAGAGCGCCGGAATGGCGATGAAGATCGTGATCTTCCTGTCGCGGATCAGATCGGCGACTTCGCGATAGCGGTTGGTGTAGATGCTGGTGGCCGCCGCCAGCAGGGGCAGGAGCTTGCCCACGGTCAGGCCGAAAGAGTGGTGGGGCGGCAGGATGTGCCCCAGGATGTCCTGCGGACCGAGGTCCACTCGGCGGATCGAGCCTTCGAGGTTGGCGATAAGGTTGGTGTGGGTCAGCTCCACCTCGCGCGGATCGCCCGTGGTTCCCGAGGTGCACAGCACCACGGCTGTGTCGTCGGGGCGGATCGTTTTGTGAATCGCGCCAAGGTCTCGCGGCTCGATGAGATCGCCTTCTCCAAGAGGCTGATCGGTCATCGGAATCACGCCCAGTCCTCTGGCTCTGGCTTGGGCCGTCAGTTCCTCCCGGTCGGCGGCGTCCGCATAGTCGTCGGCCACAATCAGAGCGCGTGCGTCGGTGGCTTCGAGGTGCGCAATCACGCCTTGGAGTCCCCGATCCGGGTCGATCAGTACGGGAACCGCGCCGGCCCGCAGAATGCCCCACAGGGCGACATCCCAGTCCGTTCGATTCTTCGAGACCAGGGCCACTCGGTCCTGCGGACCGATGTGTTCGCAGCCGGCCAGTCTGTGGGCAAAGGCTTCAGATCGGCGTCGGAGTTGTTCAAACGTCAGCGTACCGCGGCGGTCGCCGTTGATGATCTCCGCACAGATCTTTTCGGGGCGGACGACTCTCGCCATGGATCTTTCGAAGAGGTCGATCAGGGTTCGGTGCTTCAACACGGTTTCCATGCCGCCAGCTCCATTTGGGCCATGACCCCCGGCGTCGAACGTCTCCGGCAGCCTGTGCTGCCGCACCGCCGGACCAGATATCATACCCATACGGAGGCAAAAAGTACCGAAAAAAGGATGACAGACAGGAAGCCAGACAGGCAACAGCCCGCCATGATTATCGACCCGGCATGAAGAAAGGGCCTGCACCGAACGGCGCAGGCCCTTGAGGTCTTTCCTGTGCCCTTTGTTCAGGACACAGCATCATGGTTCGAACGGTTGCTGATTAGTCGGCCAGCGACTGCACGAGCCACTCATCGGCGGTGACGGCGGCATCAATGAAGTCGACGACGCAGTCGCCGTTCCGGTCGCCCACCACGTGCACCTCGCAGGGCACGGCGGGTTCCGCGATCGTATCGGGGCCGGCCAGATAGTTGGCCGCGATCTCGGCCGCCGACAGGGCGGTGTCATAGATGCGCAGTTCGTTGTACGAACCGCAGTACAGCGGGTCGCCCCACTGCGAACGCCCGAGCCAGAGGTTGTTATCGATGAACTCGTTGAGCATCACCGGGGCCTTGTAGGCGCCGAGGATCGTGCCGTTGATGTAGAGCTTGACAATGCCGGCTATGTCATCATGCACCTGCGTGATCAGAACCTCCTCACCGGCGGCCATCTTGCCGCTGTCGACCATGGGCATGTTGTACTGAGCGCCGAGCCGGCGGTACTCCGCCAGAAGCGATCGCGAACCACTGTCCGGGGTGACGTAGAAGTAGCTCACCTGATCGCCGCTGCTGGAGACGTCTTCGCCGCCATTAGAGGTGCCCATGTCATAGATCCGCTGCCAGACCGCATCGGTGCCGTCCCAGGTGGTCCAGCATTCGATGGTCATTTGCGTCAGCGGCGAGATGAGCCCGTTGGGCAGATCGATGTAGTCACCGGCGGCCGCATTGTTGGAATTCTGCGAGCCGGTGTTGCCCAGGGTCGCCTGGCCGTCGG
>CAZNSM010000200.1:0-8915 GCA_964575615.1 uncultured Pirellulales bacterium
GCCGCGAACTCGCCCGGCGTCCAGCTCAACACGACCTCGCGAGGAACATCGACCGCTTCATCGGCCGGACTCGGATCATCCGCCAGCTCGACATTCATACCCTCCATCACGTCGGCGATCTCGGCCGGTGTCAGGGCCTGGTCGAAGACGCATACCTCGTCGATAATGCCGTTCCAAAGCTCCCCGGCGCCGTTGACCTGCTCGCCGATGTAGGCCCGGCTCAGGACCAGGTTCCAGTTCTTGGCCGCCGAGGCAATCTCCACGGCATCGGCGTACAGGCGCGCCGTGGTCCCATCGTAGGTCAGGGCCAGATGGTGCCATTCGTCCACCGTCCAGAAGCCGGCCATTTCCACGTCGTCGCCGTTGTAGCCGCCGCCGATGGCCCGGGTGCCGTTCATGCCGATGAAGCAGGCTTGTCCCGTGCCGGCAGTCCCATAGGCCGCAAACCACCGGTAACCGCTGGCGACCGTATTGGTCAGACCCCACCCGCACAGCGAACGCGGCGAGCGACCTGCGGGCCAGTCGGGCGGATTGCCAAGGTTGACGTAGTCTCCACTTCCGTCCAGGCTCAGCGCGCCTTTGAACACGCCGGGAACCCACGTGGGATTGCCCATCACCGTGCCGTCGTAGCCATTCCCCGTAGCGTCATGCGCGACAGTGCCGGTCCCCTCATCCAGCCGCCAGTGTGCCACCAGGGCGGCTTCCACATCTGGGGTCGCGCCGAGCACGACAGCAAGACCAATCAGCAGATACAGTCCTCGATACATAGCAGTCCTCCTTCAGACAACCACGCTCACTCACGTCACAACGCCCCAGCCGCATGGCGGAAGACACTCTTCCTCCACGAGATGATCCGATGATTTCGCTCGTTCAGAGGCTACCCGACACCGCGCCGCTCCTCGTCCGAATCGCTGCCGCCCAGCCGCACCGTACGCTCCTGGAGTCCTTCTGGTCTCTTTGGTCCCTGCGGTCCTTTGGGTCCTTGTTCGGCCAGAGGGACCGCAGGGACCTGAGAGACCTCCGGCCGGCCGCCACAGCCGCCGCCCGCCGATTCGCAACCCGTTGCACCGATCTCGCGCGCCCCGACGTATGGGCAAGAGCCGCGCGAGGACCTGCGTCACATACGCTTCTCAACCCTTCTTTATATCAGATCGAATGCCCGCCTGCAACCGCTATTTGTAGGTGCGGCCGAGGTGCTCGACGACGGCTCGCTTGACTTCCAGCGGGTCGATCAGGCCCATGTGGCGATAGATGATCTGCCCGCCGGGCTTGACCAGCAGCGTATAGGGAATCGCTCCGAGCCAATCCTTGTCCACCGCCTCGATGAACGGATAGATGTCGTCGGCGGTGAAGTGATAGTTCTTGAAGGACGCCTGCTTGTCTTTCAGGAAGGCGAGCACCTTGTCGTTGCGGCTGGCCGGATCGACGTTCACCGCCACCATCTCGAACTCGCGGCCCCGGTACATGCGATTCATCGTCACAAACTCGGGGAACTCGACGATGCAGGGGCCGCACGCCGTCGACCAGATGTTGATCAGGCGGAGCTTGCCGGTGTCGTTCTTGACGAGCTTCTTGACGCCGTCGAGATCGATCTCCTCGATGCCGACCGGCTCTTTGGCCCACGTCTCGAACGCCTGCTTGACCGAGTCGCGTTTCGATGCCCACTTGATCGAGCAGCCCATCGTCCTGGTGGTCTCGACGGCAACCGGCTTGCCCGCCAATACCGCTTCGATCGCGTCACGGGCATCGTGCGAGGTCGCCTTGTCAGGATCCCGCTCGTTGTTGTCGACCCGGCCGGCGAACCGCAGCTTCCGCTCGCTGTCGAAGACGAACACGTGTGGCGTAGTCACCGGACCATAGGCCTTTGAGACCTTCTGGTCCAGCCCATCGTAGAGATAGGGGAAGTTGAACTGGGCGGCCTTGGCGCGGATCTTCATGTCTTCGAGCGAATCGCCCACGTCGGTATAGCCCAATTCGTCGAGCCGCACCGCCTCGGGATCGTTCGGCGAGATCGCCACCAGCGCGACGCCCTTGTCCTTGTAGTCGGCCGCCAGCTTCTTGATCCGCCCCTCGTACGCCTGCGCCGTCGGGCAATGATTGCAGGTGAACACGATCACGAGGACCTTGGCTTGGTCGTAGTCGGAGAGCTTGTGAACCTGGCCGTCGACACCGGGCAGAGCGAAATCCGGCGCCTTGGCCCCAATCGCCAGCGTCCTGATCTCCTCCGCCCCCCACGCCGGAACGGTCATGATCGCCATAACAACGGTCAGCGCGATGAGTCTGCACAAGGCCTTATGCATCAGTCTTCTCCCGGCAAGCAAGAACAAGAATCCTTCAGAACCACGTCGCCCCATTATACCCGTCTTCCACCCTAACGGTTCAGAACTTCTTGCCTGCACGGGAACGCGTGGATTAAGAACCCACCGCACCCGCCTGTGCCATTGCTCTGGTTCTTGGCACCCCGAGCCCCGATGTGCACCCGGACTCGGAATGACAAAGTCGTGGCTCAGCGAGTTCCCTTAGAAGACCCTGGCACATTCGCCAACTCGCCCTCCGCATTCTCGCCATCGCCCCATTTCAGTTCGTCCAACTCCTCGGCCTTGACGAATTGGATGCTACCATTGACAAAGAGCACGCTGCACCCCTGCCCTTTGTGGTTCTCCGTCGTCAGCAACTCAGGACCGCCACACTGATTCCACCCCGGCTTGCTCTCAAACAGCAATACGGCGTCGCCGGCGTCATTCGGATCGGCATTCGGGTTCATCGCATAGCTGCATGGTCCTTTGTCGCTGCCGGGACAACGCAGATCTTCCTTATGGACGAACCGGTCGATCAAGTCGCACCATTCGTCCGGACTCGGGTAGACGTGCCCACATTCCTGAAAGTAGAGTTCGAAGGCTGTATGCAGGACGCGGAGATTCGCGTGACACTTGATCCGATAGGCCTTTTCACGCGAAATGCCCGAGGGCAGCAGGAAATAGGCAAGAATTGCAGCGGCAACGAGACTCGCCACGACTACCCGCAGTAGAGAGAAAACGCGTTGCCTACTTGACTTGGCGTCGATAGGTCCGCTCATGTGGGTTCCTCTCGCAATATTCTCCCCAGGACAGTGACGAGGGTTTGGGGCTCGAAGTAGGTCGGGGGCAGGCGGAGGTAGACGGTCTTGGGGTCGGCGATGCGGACGGTGCCTTTGACGTTGGCGAAGAGCGCGTTGGCCTTCTTGCCAGGGTCGGTCCGGAACGAGAAGATCAGGTCGCCCGCTTTGAGCGGATCGGGTTGGGAGGCGACGATGCTGCGGATGTCCCATTTGGCGGCGGCGATCCGCAGCTCGGCCAGGTCGAGCAGGCCCTTCGTTTCCTCCGGGATCGGGCCGTAGACGTCGGCCAGTTCCGCTTCGATCTGCCCCAGATCGGCGGGCGTCCGGGCGACCGCGATCTTGCGATAGACGTCCATGCGGTGCCGGTCGATGGGGATGTAATTCTTGGGAATCACCGCGGAGAAGCCCAGGTCAATGTTCGCGGTCGGCAGAGGTTCGACCGTCTCGTTCTTCATCTCGCGGACCGCCTGCGCCAGCATGTCGCAGTACATCTGGTAGCCGACCATCTGGATATGCCCCGACTGCTCGGGGCCGAGGATGTTGCCGGCGCCGCGAATCTCCAGGTCGCGCAGCGCGATGCGAAAGCCCGCCCCGAGGTGCGAGTATTCCTCAATGGCCTTGAGCCGCTTGGCCGCGATCGGCGCGATGGGCCGGCTGTTCGGCAGCAGCATGTAGGCGTAGGCGCGGTGCTTGTAGCGTCCGACCCGGCCGCGAAGCTGGTGCATCTCCGCCAGGCCGAAGCGGTCGGCATCGTTGATGAAGATCGTATTGGCGTTAGGGATGTCCAAACCCGACTCGATGATCGTGGTGCAGACCAGCACATCGGTCCGGCCCAGCACGAAGTTGATCATCGCATCTTCCAGCTCTCGCTTGCTCATCTGGCCGTGCGCGATGTCGATCCGCGCCTCCTTGGCCAGCTTCTGGATCTCCATCGCCTTGGCCTGGATCGACTGCACGCGGTTGTGCAGGAAAAACACCTGGCCCTGACGGTTCAGCTCGCGATAGATCGCCTTGCGAATCAGCTCGGGGTTGTAGGCGGCCACCTGGGTCACGATGCTGCGCCGGTCCAGCGGCGCCGTCGTCAGCGAGCTGATGTCACGAAGGCCCAGCAGCGCCATGTGCAGCGTGCGCGGGATCGGCGTGGCGGTCATCGTCAGGATGTCCACGTTGACCCGCATCCGCTTGAGTCGCTCCTTGTGCTCGACGCCGAAGCGCTGCTCCTCGTCGATGATCAGCAGGCCCAGGTCTTTGAAGCCGACGTCGCCGCTGAGCAGGCGGTGGGTTCCGATGAGAATGTCCACCTTGCCCGCCCGGGCGCGGGCGACGATGTCTTTGGCCTGCTTGGGCGTCTTGAAGCGGTTGAGCACCTCGACCGTCACGGGAAAATCGGCGAATCGCTCGGCGAACGTTTGCGCGTGCTGGACCGACAGCACCGTCGTCGGCACGAGCACCGCCACCTGCTTGCCCGCTTCGACCGCCTTGAAGGCGGCCCGCATCGCCAGCTCGGTCTTGCCGTAGCCCACGTCGCCGCACAGCAGCCGGTCCATCGCCACCGGCTCCTGCATGTCCGCCTTGATCTCGCCGGCGGCGGTGATCTGGTCGGGCGTCTCCTGGTACGGGAACGACTCCTCAAACTCCATCTGCCAGTTCGAATCGTCGCCGTAAGCGATGCCGCCCATGGCCTGACGTTTCGCCTGGATGTCGAGCAGCTCAGCCGCCAGATCGCGAACGGACTGCGCCACCTTCTCCTTCTGCTTCTGCCAGCGCTTGGAGCCGACCTTGCTGAGCGTCGGGCGTTTCGGGCTGGTGCCGATATACTTCTGCACCAGCGCGATGTTCGCAACGGCCACCTGGATCTTGACCTTGTCGGCGTACTCGACGGTCAGGTACTCAGCCTTGCCGGCCTTCTCGTCGATGGTCTCGGTCCCGAGGTACTTGCCGATCCCATAGGACGCGTGAACCACGATGTCGCCCGGCTGCAAGTCGGCCAGCGTATCGACGGGCGCCGTCGCGCGGACCGGCCGCTGCCGGCGGCGCAACGCGTACTGCCCGAACAGCTCGTGATGGCTGACGACGATCGTGTTGAGCGACTCGATGAAGAAGCCCTGGTGGACGTAGCCCAACGGAAGCTGGAACCCGCGCGGGACCTGTCCGTCGATCTCCTTGACAATCTCGCTGACGCGCTGCACCTCAGCGGGGCTTTCGCAATAGAGCAGAACGCGATTGCCTTCCTTGGACCTCTGGATCAGCTCTTCGAGCGCGGCTTTGTGTCCGGCCCAAAGGGAGGTGGCCTTGCGTTCGAACTGCTGGATGCTCTTGACGCCCAGCTTCAGAGTCTCATCGGGCGTCCCGCTCGCAAACCGGCAGACGTGCAACTGCGTCAATCGCGACACCGACTGATGAATATCCGCCCAACTGTAGAGCCGGCCGGAATCCTCGACGCGGGCCAGAAAGACCTTCGCGACCTCCTCGACATCCAGCGGTTCTTCCAAGACGACCATCGCATCGTCCGGCAGCGTATGGGTGAACAGCTCGCGCTGGTCGGACGCGGCGCCGCACGCGGCGCCGACGATGCCCAGGCTGGCGATCTCGTGTGTGGAACGCTGCGTGTCCAGATCGACCTGGCGAATGCTCTCGACCGTGTCGCCGAAAAACTCGATGCGAATCGCCTGCGACTGCCCGGATTCCCTGCCGTCCGGGCCGGCATGGGGGTCTGGCCCTACCCGGTCGCGGATCAGGGGGGCATAAATGTCGATAATGCCGCCCCGCCGGGCGAACTGGCCCGGCAGGTCCACCGCATCGACCCGCTCGAAGCTGTTGCTGACCAGCCACTCGACGACCTTCTCCGGATCGACGGTCGCGTTGGCCGCAAGGTGCAGCGAGCCGGCCGCAAGGGCCGCCGGCGGGGCCACCGGCTGACACAACGCCTGCACCGGCGCGACAATAATTACGTCGCTCGGCGCGGGTCGCTCGGCGCGCGTGACCGATTCGTGCCCCTCGCGCGACGCGCGATGAGCGACGAGCGACGAGACGAGGGAAACGAGTCTGAGCCGCTCGGCGCGGGTCTCGTCCGTCGCATCAGCCAGCTCCTCCTCTCCTTCCCAGGCGGGCAGCAGCTCGACGCGTCCGGCCTCGAACGTCCGCAGGTCGTCCACCGCCCGATCGGCGTCGTCGATGTGAGGGCAGACGTACAGCACGAGACGACCGGCGGTCTTCGCAACGTGGGCGGCCAGCAGGCGCGCAAACGATCCCCACGTCCCCTCGACTTTGACGGCCCCCCTCCCGGGCGCCGCCAGCCGGGAGATCACCTGCGAAACCACCTTGTCCCGCGAGAGATCCATAGGTTTTCGCGGGATAGTATAGTCGCAGAAACCGCCCAGAGCGAGCCCGATCCGTCGGTGATTCTTGCGGGAATGACAGATGATGTTGTAGGGGCGAATGATTATTCGCCCCTACCGATCAACCTTCGTCTTTGAGCCTCTTGACCAGGTCCCTGGCAGCGTTCGCCACGTTCTCGGCCGTAATACCGAACTCCTTGAAGCAGACCTTGCCCGGCGCCGAGGCGCCGAAGCCCGTCATACCGACAAAGACGCCGTCGTCACCCAGCCACTTGCGCCAGCCCATCTCGACGCCCGCTTCGACGGCCACGCGGACCTTGACGTCGCGCGGGATCACCGAGTTCTTATACTTGTCGTCCTGCCTGTCGAAGAGTTTCCAGCACGGCATGCTGACGACCTGCGGGGACAGTCCGTCGGACTCGAGCATCCTGGCCGCCTCCAGCGCGACGGCGACCTCCGAGCCGGTGGCCAGCAGGATCACGTCGGGCTTGCCCCGGCTGGTGAGGATGTACGCGCCGCGGCTGACGTTGGCCGCCGAGGCGTATTTGCCCTGATCGATCACCGGAACACCCTGGCGAGTCAGCAGCAGCGCGACCGGACCGTCGCGGTGCTCCAGCGCGTATTTCCATGCGTGAGCGGTCTCGTTGGCGTCGGCCGGGCGGAACACCAGCAGATTCGGAATCGCCCGCAGCGCCGCGAAGTGCTCCACCGGCTGATGCGTCGGCCCGTCCTCGCCGATCCCGATGCTGTCGTGCGTCCAGACGAAGATCGTCGGATACTTCGACAGGGCCGCCACGCGGACGGCGCCGCGCATGTAGTCGCTGAAGACCATGAACGTGCCGCCGTAGGCCCGCAGCAGGCCGGAGAGGTTGATCCCGTTGAGGATCGCCCCCATCGCGTGCTCGCGGACGCCGTAACGGATGTACCGGCCGTCGGGCACATCCTTCTGGAAATCCTTGGCATCCTTAAACCGCGTGTTGTTCGAGGGGGTCAGGTCCGCCGAGCCGCCCAGCACGAGCGGCATCTGCGGCATCAGGGCGCTGAGCACCTGGCCGGACGCCTGACGCGTCGCCAGCGGCTTGTCCACGGCGAACTTCGGCAGGAGCGAATCGATCTTTACCGGCAGTTTGCCCTCTGCGGCGGCGCGGAACGCCTTCGCCAGATCGGGGTGTTTCCTGGCGTACGATTCGAACAGGGCCGTCCACTCGCTCTCGGCCTCTTTGCCTCGTTCGACCGCCTGGCGCATGTGCAACAGGACTTCGTCCGGCACATGGAACGTCTTGTCGGGGTCCCAGCCGAACTTCTCCTTGACCAGGCGGATCTCCGCATCGCCCAGCGGCGACCCGTGCGCCTCGGCGGTGTCCTGCATGTTCGGCGCGCCGTAGGCGATGTGGGTCCGCAGCGCGATGATCGAAGGCCGCTCGACCTCGCTCTTGGCGTTGATCAGGGCCTTCTCGAATTTCTTCATGTCGTTGCCGTCGCCGCCGACTTTCTGGACATACCACCCATAGGCCTCGTAGCGTTTGGCACGGTCCTCGGTAAAGGACAGCTCGGTGGGTCCGTCGATGGATATGTGGTTGTCGTCGTAGACCACGACGAGATTGCTCAGCCCGAGGTGTCCGGCCAGCGAAGACGCCTCGCCGGAGACGCCCTCCTGCAGGTCGCCGTCGCCGGCAAAGACGTACACCTTGTAGTCCACGATCGGGAAGCCCTCGCGATTGAAGTAGTTGGCGAGGTACTTCTGAGCGATGGCCATGCCGACGCCGTTGGAGATGCCCTGGCCGAGCGGGCCGGTGGTCGCCTCGATGCCCAGCGACGGGTCGTACTCGGGATGTCCCGGCGTCTTGCTGCCCCACTGCCGGAAGCTCTTCAGGTCGTCCAGGCTCATGTCGTAGCCGCTCAGGTGCAGCAGCGAATACAGCAGCATGCTGCCGTGCCCGCCGGAGAGGATGAAGCGGTCGCGGTTGTGCCAGAGCGGATTGGCCGGACTGTACCTCAGGTGACGCGTCCAGAGCACGTAGGCCGCCGGCGCCATGCCCATCGGCATCCCGGGATGGCCCGAATTGGCCTTCTGGACCCCGTCGACCGCCAGCAAACGAATCGTATTGACGCACAACTCATCGAGTTTCGACAAACCAGGATGACCCATGGCACCTCCATCGCGTTTCAAGTTTCAAGTTTCAAGTAGGATGGGCTTTAGTCCATGCGGGTGATGGCCCACGACCGCGCCAGAATATCCGCCGAGTCCTGCCCTGGCAAGCCCTTTCCCGGCCGTAGGATGGGCTTTAGCCCATGCGGTCGATGCTATGGCGAAGATGACCGCCAAGGCCCCTTCCTCCAGGACAAGCCGATCTCCTGAGACTTTCTGGCGACCTGCTTTCGTGGCGGGGGCTTGACGCGCCCCGGCGGGCGTCGTATCATGCGCTGCTTTGCTGGAGGCGCCCAGGATGCCGTTGACGAGGAAAGAACTTGATGGACTG
>CAZNSM010000201.1:0-8838 GCA_964575615.1 uncultured Pirellulales bacterium
TCGTGCTCGTGCGTCATCTGGCCGCTGGAGAAGGTCGCCCCGTGAATCCCGTCGCGTCCGGTCCGCCCTCCGACGGCCACGATGAGGTTGCCGCTCTGGGGGTGTTTGAAGGCCTTGTCCTTGTCCATCAGGCCGATGTTGCCGCAATAGACCAGCGGATTGCCCAGGTAGCGGTCGTCGAAGTAGATCGCTCCGTTGACCGTGGGAATGCCCATGCGGTTGCCGTAGTCGCGGACGCCCGCGACGACGCCCTTCATGATCCGCCGGGGGTGCAGCACGCCCTTGGGGATCTGATCGAGGCTCTTATCGGGCTCGCCGAAGCAGAAGATGTCGGTGTTCGCGATCGGGCGGGCACCCATGCCGGTGCCCATCGGGTCGCGGATGACGCCGCCGATGCCCGTTGCGGCCCCGCCGTAGGGATCGAGGGCCGACGGGTGGTTATGCGTCTCGACCTTGAAACAGACTGCCGACTCCTCGTCGAACTCCACCACCCCCGCGTTGTCGGCGAACACCGAGATGCACCAGTCCTTGTCGAGGTCCTTTGTCGCCTTGAAAACGGTCTCCTTGAGCAGATTGTCGAAGCGCTTCGTCTGCCCATCGATGGTCATCTCGACGGCGCTGCGAAGCGTCTTGTGGACGCAATGCTCGCTCCAGGTCTGGGCCAGGCTTTCCAGCTCCACATCGGTCGGCTCGCGTTCGAGCCGGCGAAAGTAAGCCTGAATCGCCTTCATCTCGGTCAGGTTCAGGAACAGGTCACGCTGCTTGCTAAGCGCTTCCAGGCCACGGTCGTCGAGATCGCGAATGGGCCAATGCGTGATGCACAGCTCGTAGGGTTTCAGGTGAGGGCTGGGCGGCTCGGCCTCATCACCCACGATCACGTCCTCGATGCAGTCGTTGGCCAGGACCCGCTTGGCAATGGTCTCGATCTGGGCGGGACGAATCTCGCCCAGCAGAACGTACTTGCGGGCGGTCCGGACGTGCGCTCCCGCAACGCCCATGTCGGAAATGGCCGTCGTGACGGACTCGGCCACCGGGTCGGTCACACCGCTCTTGAGGTGGACCTCGATCAGCGTCGCGCGGGCCAGACCCGCCGGTGCAGAGCTGCGCCCGATGTAGTATTCCTCGCAGACCGGGTCGCTCAACAGCTCATTGGCGAGGCGATGGGCGAATGCCTGGTCGAAATCCGCTTCGATGAGAAACACCTTGGCCGACTGCACTGCCTCGATCGTGGTGATTCCAAGCTCACGGATGTCCTCCAGCACGCCGTTGCCATGCACATCCGAAAAGCCAGCCCGGTTGAACACCTCGAAACGCCATTGCTTCACAATAGCTCCTTCTTTCTGATCTTGTACTTGACGAGTGCGGCGCGCTTACGGCGGGCCTCTTCCAGAAGGGTTTGAATGGTCTGCCGGTCTTCGGCCTTCAGGGCGTGCCTGACAGCCGTCAGCTCCGCGAGGACGCGGTCGATTCCTGCGACGATGTTGTCGGCATTGGCCAGCAGCACGTCGGTCCAGATGTCGGCCGGGCCGGAAGCGATTCTTGTGCTGTCGAGGAACCCCTTTCCCGCCGATTTCATGTCTTGCGGATCGCTCGCATTGACCAGTCCGGTTGCGATGACGTGCGGCAGGTGACTGACGTTGGCGAGAATCCGGTCATGTTCGGCCGCCGTCATAGTCTCAACGGAGCAGCCGAGGTCCGACCAGAACCGCCTCAGCGCGCCCAGCGCAACCCGGTTGGCGCCTTCTGTGGTGGTCAGAATGCAGCGGGCATCGACGAACAGATCATCCCTGGCGAACTCGATCCCTCTTTGCTCCGAGCCGGCAATCGGGTGCGAACCGATGTAAAGGACCCCGTCGGTTAGTTGCTCCCGGGCCCAACGGTGTGGAAGCACCTTGGTCGATCCAACGTCAGTGATGATGCAGCCGCGCCGGACCAGCTTGTTGAGGTGCGCGAAGTACTCCGCAAACGTGAAGACGGGGGTCGCCAGGATGACCAGATCGACGTCGCATACGGCTTCGGAAAGCTGCTCCGCCACTTCTGTGGCAATCGCCAGACGCCGGGCCTTCGCCCGCGTGGCAGCCCGATGGCTGTAGCCAACGACGGACACGGCCGGCAGTCGATGGCGAACCGCCGAAGATATCGAACCGCCCAGGAGTCCGAGGCCAATGACGCAGATGCGACGTAAGTCTCTCACCAAAAAGACCTTATAACCGATGGATAGAACCCAGCCGACGCTTAAAGGTATAGCCGGCACGCCGGCCTGTCAATTTTTTTCTTTGCCGGGGCCGGGCAAAATGTTAAGATTCACCCCTTGAAACCGGGCCGACGGATCTGGCAAACGAAGGATGAGTCCCCGCCATAGGCGTGGGCTGTTTTTTTGTAGACTCGCTGCCGTCTGACGGATGTGTCGGACGGTGGAAACAACAGATGAACTGAGCGACATTATGGCGCGTGAGAACAATCGACCGACGAACGGTGGCTACCTGGACTTCGAGCAGAAGGTGGCCGACTTCGAGCGACAGGTGGAGGAGCTGCGCAAGCTCGGCGCCAAGAAGGGGATCGATTATTCGGTCGAGATTCGGCGTATCGAGAAGGACCGGATCATCGAGTTGAAGCGAATCTACTCGAATCTTACCGCCTGGCAAACGGTGCAAGTCGCCCGGCACCCCCAGAGACCGCTCCTGCGTGACTACCTGAACCTCATGGTCAAGGACTTCCGGGAGTTGCATGGGGACAGGCTGTTCGGCGACGACCGCGCCATCATCACCGGGATCGGACAGATCGCACGGAACAAGGTGCTGATCGTCGGCCAGGACAAGGGCAAGACCACCAAGGAGAAGATCGTCTGCAATTTCGGCTGTCCGAACCCGGAAGGATACCGCAAGGCTCTGGCGAAGATGCGGTTCGCCGAGAAATACGGGCTGCCTGTCGTGACGCTGATTGATACGCCGGGGGCCTATCCCGGAGTGGGGGCGGAAGAGCGCGGCCAGGCGCAGGCGATCGCAGTGAACCTGAGCGAAATGTCGCGTCTGAGGGTTCCCGTCATTTCTATCTGCATCGGCGAAGGTGGTTCCGGCGGGGCGCTGGGCATTGCGGTCGGGGACCGGCTGGCGATGCTGGAATTCTCCTACTACTCGGTGATCTCTCCGGAGGGATGCGCCGCCATCCTGTGGCGCGACGGATCGCGGGCGCCGGATGCGGCCGAGGCCCTCAAGCTGACCAGCCGCGACCTCTACCGGCTCGGTCTGGTGGATGCCATCATCCCCGAACCTGTGGGGGGGGCCCATCGCAACGTACACGACACTGTCTACAACGTCGAGACCTATGTGGCCAAGACCCTCGCCCAGTTGCAGCACGTCCCGATAGACGAGTTGGTCGAGAGCCGCTATCAGAAATGGCGTTCTCTGGGCAGCAAGGCCACACTCCAGGGTCCTCTGGCCGTGGAGCGCGCGTCCCGGATCGCGACAACGAGCCGCCCGGCTGCCGCCAAGAGAGACGCCTCGACCGCCAGGGTATAGCCGCGTCGCGAGCGGCCGGAAACGTGTTCCGGCGAGACCTTCCTTGATCTGCACGCTCACATGGGGCTGTAGGGTAATTGTTCGTCCCGCCCCGAGGGCCTTTTGCAGAGAGATTCCCGCTTGAGTTGCCTGCCGCTCACTGTCTGCGCTGAATCCGCCGGCGCGGTCAGAAAGCCCTTGACCGTGGCCGATCAATGGGATATCCTCAATTTTGTTATTCGATTGAATGCAGACCCGAGGGTGAGTCTGGGCAACTGAGCCTGGCCTGCTGTGGCCGGAAGGCTTGGCCCGCATACGCCTCGGCAGACGCCGAGTGCAGGAGGAGGATCCGAAAGATGAAGAGCAGACACGTATTGGCTTGGTTTTGCGCGCTGGCAGGGCTGTTGGCACTGTGTGGCTGTGTGTGTGGCTGCAACGGCACAGGCACGGAGAATACGGAACTGAAGGGGCAGGTCGAGCAGCTCGAGGCCAGTCTGAAGGAGACCACGGCCCAAAGGGATGCGCTCAAGCAGGACATTGAGAAACTCGAGCGGTCGCTTGGGGAGGCCGAATCCGGTCTGGCCGGCACCGTGGAAGCCCGCGACAAACTTCAGGGCCAGGTGCGGGAGCTGACGGTCTCCCGCGATCAGCTCAACGCAAGGGTCGATGAGCTGGTCGCCGCTCGAATCGAGCTGCAGAAGAAGATCGACGAGTTGGGCCAGGACAAGGGCCAGCTCCAGCAGCGCGTCGGCGATCTGGTGAAATCGCGTGACGAGCTCCAGGTGATGGTGGAGAACCTGGTGGACACGCGAGGGCTTTTGGAGAAGCAGGTGGCTTCCTTGAGCCAGTCTCGTGACGCCGCCGTGCTGGACGCCAGGGAGGCTCAGGCAAAGATCGAGCAGTTGGGCACCAAGTTGAAAACGCAGACGCAGCAGATGACGGAACTCCAGAGTCAGATCGTCTCCATTCGTTCCGTGCTCGAGCAGTTGGAGCAGAAGCTTCAGTAGCGACGACCGGCTCGGCGCTGCTGTGAACCTGGAACGGCGCCGATCGGGACGCGGACGGGTGTGGCCGGGAGGTCGCGCAAATGGCAGCGTATGCGTCGTGTGAGCGTTGCGCCGGGCCGTGCGAGCCGTGCATGTGAGCGGGTAGCCTGTGGATCGAACCATGCACAAATTTCTGACCGTAGTCTTCGCGTCCTTGTTCAACGTCCTGCTGCGATGTGTCTGTGGCTCCAACCGCCTGACTGTGACCGACGAACACATCTTCCGTGACTACGTGGAGCAGGGGGGCAACATCTTCGCCTTCTGGCACAGTCGCCTTTTCTATCTGGTCTACTTCTATGTCAAGCATGCGCGCCGATGCAAAGTCGCGATGCTCGTCAGCCTCAGCCGCGATGGGGATTACGGCGCCGCTCTGGTGCGCAAGCTTCGGCAGGACGCCGTCCGGGGATCGACCAGCCGGGGGGGCCAGAAAGCGGTTCGTCGACTTGCGACCAAGATCGCCGAGGGTCGCAACATTGCCATCACGCCGGACGGGCCGAGAGGACCGGCGTTCCACGTCAACGAGGGCATCGTGAAACTGGCGCAGATTACCGGCGCCAGGATCATCCCGGTCAGCTACGACGCCACACACAAGCGCCTGCTCAAGAGCTGGGACAGGTTCCTCATCGTATGGCCGTTCGGTCGCGTGCACGTGGCGTTTGGGGAGCCGATCGAGGTGCCCAAAGACATTACGCGGTATGAGCGAGGCCAATATCGAGCCAAGCTCGAACAGACACTCCAGGCACTGGACGAAATCTGTGCAAGAGAACTGGCCAATGGCAGGGTGACAACACCCGAATCGATAGGCGAGGCAGCCTCCACAGAACCGCATCCCGCGGTGCCGCCGCAGCGCGTTGTGTGACGGCCGGTCCGGTCAGCCGTTGTTCAGTTCCCGTGGATCGCGTCCTTCCTCAATGGCGCGGATCTTCCCGACGCGGCGCTGGTGCCGTCCGCCGCTGAACTCGGTGTTGAGCCAGGCCTCCACGATCTTGCGCAACAGGACCTCCCCGATCTGGTCGCCGGAAAGGCACAGGACGTTTGTGTCGTTGTGGTCGCGCGAGATCTGAGCGCTGAGCTCGTCGTGGCACAGAGCCGCCCGGATTCCCTTGACCTTGTTGGCCGCGATGCTCATCCCCAAGCCCGTAGCACAGATCAGGATCGCGCGGTCCGCCTGCCCTTCGGAAACGGCCTTGGCAACGATATACGCCAGATCGGGATAGTCTACCGGGTGCGTGCTGTCCGTCCCGAAATCGATGCACTCATGTCCCATTTGGGTGACGATGGCCTTGGTCTGTTGCTTGGCGTCAAAGCCCCGATGGTCGCTTCCGACAGCTACCTTCATATGTCGAGTTCACCTATTCGTGCCGCCACGGCAGCCTGGATCATATCAGCACACTTGTTGAAACACTCCTGCGGCTGCCCGACGGGGTCGGGAATCTCGACGTCGTGAGCCAACAGGGAGCACTTGGTCCGGCCGTCAGGAGAAAGAAGAAGAACCTGCTCATAATGAGCCCACGCCATGCAGAAAACGACATCGCTTGCCTCAATCAGGGAACGGGTCAACGGCTGACTTCTATGGCCTGTGATATTGACTCCTTTCAGGCGGCAGGCCGTGATAGCCCCGTCGCTGGCCGGAACACCAACCATATCCATTGTGCCCGCCGAGTGAACCTTATATCCCTTCTGCGCAAGCTCGTCAACGCTACAGCCGATTTTTTTCGCCAGGTGGGCCCGGAAGAGCCCTTCGGCCATCGCGCTGCGGCAGGTGTTCCCGGTACAGACAAACAGGAACGTCATCGTTGCCATAGGCTGCAGATCCCTTTGTGAGTAAACCCCTTCTCGAAGCACTTCCACGCCTCGACGGCCGACGCGGGCCACGGTGCTGTTCTTGCGATACTTGCATGGGCCGCCGTCCAGAATGATGTCCAGTCGTTCTCCAAGCTGAGCGATCACCTGGTCCGCGTCGGTAGCCGGATCGCAGCCCGGCGGGTTCGCGCTGGGCGCAACAACCGGGCCACGCACCAGTTGCAGCAGCGTGGTGGCCGCAGGATGGTCCGGACAGCGAATGCCGATGGAGCCGTTCTTGTACAGGATTTCGAAGGTCTCGTCGCCTATCTGGCCTTTCTGACGACTCAGTTCGACCGGATGGAGTTCGAAGACCAGCGTCAGAGGCCCTGGCCATGCGCGACGGACGAGATTCCCCACGCGAGGATCGACCTTCGGAACGTACGCCCGGTAGTCGTCATTGCGGCCGATGTGCAAGGTGTAGTGCTTCTTCGTGTCTCGTCCCTTGACTTCGTCCAGCCGGGCGATGGCGGCCCGGCCGGCACGGCAGGCGATTCCGTACACGGTTTCAGTAGGGAAGGCGACCAAACCGCCGGCTTCCACCACTTCGGCTGCGGTTCTGAGCCCATCCCTGCAGGCATCGGCGCCATCGATTCTAATCACTTTCGCCGTCATGGTTTCCGACGATACAGCAAAAGATGACGTTCTGCAAGCAGACTTCTGGACGGCTCGATATGGCCGCGCGCTTGCCGGCTGTCGAAAGACTCTGTCTGGCCTGACCGCCACTGGAGCGAAGGCCCCTGGCCGTGCTGTCCTGATGGGAAACAACAGGGGGTCTGCGCCCCATGGAGAGGCGCAGACCCCAAGCGGTGCATCCATAGCGATCGACCCTTCGGACCTCAAGCGGCCCGTGTCGATCACGGTACGGCAGACCGCGTTACTGTGCGGCCGGGTGACCGTAGCCGATGTCGTCGACGTAAACGATGCCGGTGCCGCCGGCTGTCGGAGCGGTCGCGCTGCCGACGCCGATGACCATCTTCTCGACCCGGCTGAGATTCACGCCGGACAGATCACTGTACGGAATCACCCATTCCTGCCACGTCAGACTCTGCGTAACAGCCCCGTCGCCGCTCACGGCCGACGCGCTCTTGCCGCTGCTGTCCTCGATCCGAACGTACATCGCCTCGGCCGAGTTGGATGCGTCGCCTTGCACGTACAGCACGAGTGTGTCGGCGCCGTTGCGCATCCAGTCCCGGGCCGTCTCGAACTGGCGCTCTGCCTCGGAATAGAACGGCGCGACGCTGTTGTCGTACTGGAGCGGCATCGACTGCGCGCCGCTGCGGACGATCGTCCGCTCGGCAAACGGAGCGTCGAGATAGCCGACGGTCGAGCCGGTACTGTTGACCCAGCCGTCGAGCCAGGTGTCGAAGATCGTGGTCGCGGCGTCGACGTCGTCGTTATAGGTCTCCATGCCGTCGATCAGTTCATACTCCCTGGTCGAGAAGCTCCAGACGTCGCCGGCCCATGCCGGGACGGCGTCCGCTTCGTTGACCTCGACGATCTGCCAGTAGTAGGTGTTCCCGAACTCCAGGGCCGGCGCAAAGCTGGCAGAAGCCGCCGTACCCGCGAGAGCCAAGGCGGCCGGATCGGTTCCGAGATAGACTTCGTGCGAGGCCGCTTCTCGGCCGGCCCGCCAGCTCAGAGCTGCTGCCGGTTCGACGTCGACAGCCCCATCGGCTGGTTGAGGCTCGCGCGCCTGAGCGGGAATGTACAGGAAGCGGACTTCGCTGAGCCCGAACTGGCCCATCATGCCCCAGCCGCTGTTGACGTTCAGCCGGACAGACTTGACCGGCGCGCCGCCGAAATCCACGGTCGTGTTGGCGGTATATGCCTCTTTGGCAGTGGCCTGGGCAAATTCCACGTCGCCCAGGGCCGTCCAATCCGTTCCGTTTTCAGAGTACTCGACGGTGACCCCCTTGAGTCCAAAGCCAAGGATCAGCTCGAACATCGAGTTGTAGTTCCAGACGAGCATCTGATGAAGCTTATAAACGCCGTCGAATTCGTACTGGATCCATAGGGGTTCGGCTCCGGCGGTTGCGAGCCACATGTCCACGGTTTCCACAGAGTGCTCATCGGCGGCATTGAGGCCGGAGCCGTTGACGGTGTTCTCCGGTCCGGCAGCCGCTTCCGAGCTTCCGTTGCTGGTGACGACAACGCCGGCGACGGGATAGGCAAACGGTTCGGCGGTGAAGCTCCAGACTTCGCCCTTGTAGATGGTGCTGTCCGGCGGGGCGTTGACCTCGTCCACCCGCCAGTAGTAGGTCTGGCCGAATTCGAGCAGTCCGTCCGGGTCATAGGTGCCCGCGGCCTGACTCTGGCTGACCAGCACACCCATGGAGTCCGCTCGACTGGCGTTGGCCACGTCGTCGGCGACCGTTCCGAAGTAGATGTCGTGGGTCTGGGCGTACTCGCCCGGCGTCCAACTCAGGACTACGTCGCGCGGGATGTCGACC
>CAZNSM010000202.1:0-8782 GCA_964575615.1 uncultured Pirellulales bacterium
TCCCGTACTTCGGGCCGGTGGACGGGCACGACATCGAGTCGCTGGTGCGCCTTTTTGAGGCGCTCAAAGAGGTCAACCACCCCGTCCTGCTGCACGTCTACAGCAAGAAAGGCAAGGGCTTCAATCCCGCCGACGAAGGACCGACTCGGTTTCACTCGACCGGTCCCTTCAAGATCAACGGCGATTGTGTCGAGTCGGCCCCGGAAAGCACGCACCAGAGTTTCACCGAGGCCTTCGGACAGGCATTGACCGAGTTGGCGGAGCGCGACGACCGGATCGTCGCCATCACCTCGGCCATGTGCGACGGGACGGGCCTCGTCTCCTTTCGCGAGAAGCACCCCGATCGGTGCTACGACGTGGGCATCGCCGAGAGCGCCGCGGTGGACATCGCCGCGGGGATCGCCAAGACCGGCCTGCGGCCGGTGGTCTGCATCTACTCGACGTTCCTTCAGCGCGGCTTCGACCAGGTCTTCCAGGAAGTGGCCTTGCAGAACCTCCCCGTGGTCTTCTGCGTGGATCGCGCGGGCCTGGTCGGCTCCGATGGCCCGACGCACCACGGCCTGATGGACATCGGGTACATGCGGATGATGCCGAACATGGTCCTGGTGGCGCCCGCGGACGCCGTCGAGATGAAACACGCACTGGAGTTCGCGCTGGCGCAGAGCCACCCGGTTGTGATCCGATACCCCAAGGACGCGGTTCCCTCGGACGAATTCGTGCGCGCCGCTTCCGACAAGCCTTTCGAGCTGGGCCAGAGCATCCTGGTCAAACGCGGCCGCAGGCCGGTGCTGACTGTTGCCTGTTATGGGACTCTCCTGCCGGAAGCCCTCCAGGCCGCGCAGACTTTGCACGATGAAGGGATTGCTGTCGATGTCGTCAACGCGCGGTTCGCCGCACCCGTCGACGACAAGATCCTGACCGGCCTGACGAAGGGAAAAGGCCTGATTACCGTCGAGGACCACCACGTTGCGTGCGGATTCGGGTCGGCCGTGCTCGAACGGGCGTCCGCGCTGGGCCTCGACGCCGGGCGCATCCGTGTGCTGGCGGCGCCCCGCCGCTTTATCGGGCATGACTCTCGCCGATCGCAACTCATGCAGGTCGGCGTTACGGCCGATGACATTGTCAACGCGGCAAAGGAAATGCTGAACGACCGAGGCGCCAAACGCGCACAGACATGAGTCAGCAAAGGACCCTGCCCAAGCTGGTCATCTTTGGGGACCCGGCCAGAGAGCCGGTCGCCGAGGCCATCGAGGATTTCACCCGCTTCCTCCAGGGCAAGGCCGAAATCGTCGCCCGTTGCGGCCTCGGAGGCTGCTCGACCGACGTCCTGTGCCGGAGCGATTTCGCCGTCGTCTTTGGCGGTGACGGCAGCATCATCTCGGCGGCCAGGGACCTCAGTCAGTCGCATGTGCCCGTCATCGGGGTCAACCTCGGGAAGCTCGGTTTCCTTGCCGAATTCAGCGTTCAGGAGCTGAAGGAATTCTTTGACAATGTTGTAGCAGGCAAGGCGCCCATCGAGCGGCGGATGCTGCTGGGCTGTTGGGTCACCGAGAGTTCCCAGGGCGGTCGGGAGAAGTTCCACTCGCCCGCGGTCAACGAGGTCTTCATCACCTCGGGCCCGCCGTTTCGGATGATCGAGCTGAAGATCGCCGTCGACGGCCAGCACGTGGCCACCTGCGGCGGTGACGGCCTGATCGTCTCGACGCCCACCGGCTCGACGGCCTACAGCCTCGCGGCCGGCGGCCCGATCCTGGCGGCCTCGATGGAGGCGATGGTCATCACGCCCATCTGCCCCCATTCGCTGAGCTTCCGTCCGATCGTGATCGACGCCCGCAGCCGCGTGGAGATCTGTTGCACGCGGATCAACGAGGGCACCACCGTCTCGATCGACGGCCAGGTCGCGCGAGCGCTGTCCGTCGACGACGTCGTGAAGGTCGTACGGGAATCGAGCAACTTTCTCGTGGTGAACAACCCTCTGCGGACGCCGTGGCAGACGCTGGCCTCGAAGCTCGGCTGGGCGGAGAGACCCAAGTACGCGAGCTACTGAGCGCTCGACCGCGACGGTCGCGTTCGCACCACGCCATGCCTGCTCTCGAAGTCGAGGTGACATGATGAGAGCTTCGCTGTTTTCAGCAAGAACGAACGCCGGACGCATCGGTCGATCCGATGCCGGGCGGCTGATGCGCCGTCGCAAGATCGTCGCGTGGGTCGTCACGCTGATCGTGGTCTGCGCGGTCACGTCCTTTTCGTCGGGCAACCGTACGGGCGGGTACGGCGTCGGTTCGGTCCCCAGCGCGGTCCGCTCGGCGACGACCCCGCTGAGCAGCTACGAGAACGGGCTCGTCGACACGCCCGATCCCATCGACAGCAGCGATCGCGTCGTCACCGGCAACGTCACAGGGGGCAAACACTTCCGCGGCGCTCTTCCCTACCGTCCGCCGACGAGCATCGACGCGCCTCTGGGCTCGACCTCGCTCGATCCGTTCCTGCGGCGCACCGCGCCCGCGACGGTCACGGATGAGTCCCTCGGGACATCCGATTCGTTTTATTCGCCGACGGGCACGGTGGCGACTGCCGGCGCGGGAACAGTCTATCCGGGACAAACACCCGCGTCCCGATACACGTCGGGATCGGATTTGGGGCTGCCACCCAGTGACATGTCGTCGGCGATTCCGCTGGTTTCGCCGGCAATTCCCAGGAGCGACCTCACGACAGACGGGCCGGCGTCGACACCGGGCGGCGCCGTCGCGACGCGAGAGGACTACCAGCAGCAGATGCGGCAGTTGCAGGAGACGCTCGCACAGGTCAAGGCCGAGCTGGTGCAGCTCGAACGGAGTATCGCGACCGGCGCCCAGGCGGCCCGGCCGGAGACACAGACTGTTTCGGCAGATTCCCCGGCGCTGCCTGACAATGTGATGCAGGCCGCACAGCCCGTGGCGCCCGCCGATGCCTTGCGCCGACGGGAGCTGTTGCAGGAAACCGCGCGATTGCTGTCGGCGACGACGGGTATACTCGATGGCTCTGCGGCACAAAGCGCCGCCGCACTCGGCCAGGCGGATGCCGGCGCCGCTTCCGACACCGTCGCGGAAGCACAGCCTCGACTGCGGCTCTATGAAGAGCAGGAACAGGCGCCGTCCGAAGCGCCTCTGTCCATCGACGCCCTGGTCGCGCCTCGCACGCCTCGGACCGCCGGCGCCCCGGCGAGCCCGAGCGTCAGTCCGTTGCCTGCCGTGCAGCGCGTCAATGAAACCGCGCGGGCCTTCGACAAGACGAGTGCGGTTCTGAACCGTCCGCAAACAGCAATGCCTTTGCCTCAAGCGTCGCCCGGCGCCGAGTTGCCCAGCGGCTATCGTGTCCTGGGGCAAGGCGGCGATTCGGCGCTGTCCCCAATCCAGGCGGCCACGAACGCCGCACGGACGCCGGCGTCGCCGCTGAACAACGATTCGTCTTCTGCGAAGGTGTTCGAACGCTACGTTCAGTCGGGCCGGCAGTTCATGCAACAGGGTCGGTTCCAGCAGGCCGCCGAAGCCTTCACCCTCGCCTCCGCGTACCGTCCAAGTGATGCGCGGGCCCATCTGGGCAAGGGCCACGCGCTTCTGGCGGCCGGCCGGTACCTCGACAGTGCGCTGTCCATTGCCAAGGCCGTCGAGCTGGACCTGCCCGCCGTGCTGCAAAGGACGGATCTGATTCAGCTCGTGGGCGGCCCCGATCCGTTCATCCGGCACTTCAACGAACTGGACCGGCTCATCCAAGCGGACGGAGTGCCTCGACTGCAATTCCTGATGGCGTATATCTACTATCAGATGGAGCGTCCGGCCGAGGCGAAGGCTGCCATCGAGGCGGCGCAGAAGCAGTTGCCCTCGTCGGTCCCCATCGACCTGCTGAGAAGCGCTATTTGGCAGTAGCCTGCGAAGTTTCAGGGATGGCCGCGTCCGGCCAGTCTGTGCTGAGAACCCTGAGCAACTGTCCGTTCGTATCGATGACGACGATCTCTCTGCGATGGTGGGGTTTTCCGTCGGCCCCGGTCAGCAAGTGGCTTGTCTCGGGGACCAGGCACGTAATCTGATCGTTGCCCTTCCAGGAAGGTAGAAGATCGGGTATATCGTCATCTCCGAACCCCTCCTCGGTGCGGAGAGGATACTGCACTTGCTTTGAACCCAATTCATAGATCGCGAAGCGGTTGGATTCCAGCGGCACCAGCAGGCGCGTGCCGTCAGGTGACAGGCGGAAGTAGTTGACGTTCTCGCTCGTCTGATTGCGGAGGACCGTCGGCAGAATGTCCGTCACCGTTCCCGTCAGGCGGTCGTAGCAGAACAGCGAGCTCCTGGGTTCGTCCAGCTCGGTCGTCGGAATCGTCGCGGTGGCGCTCGAAAACAGAACGCGGCCTTCGGGCCCGTATTGGACGCTCATATAGGGCTGAAACAGGGTTCCCGCGAACTGCCTGGTCGCTCCGGTAGACCGGCGCGTGCAGACCGTGTCATCCGTAATCGGGTCGGTGGCTTCGGTGGGGACGACGCCGTCCTCCGCGACGAGCACCTTCTCCTCGACCGCGCCGAGGATCGGATCGCCATCCTGCTTGACGTAGGCGATCGCTTTGCTGTCAGGTCGCCAGTCGAAGCCGATGGCGACCCCGGCAGCCACCTCGATCGCATCGGTCTTTCCATCGGTGGAGGCGACGATCAGGGTCGCCTTCTCTTCATTGTGCGGCGTCGGCATCAGGAAGGCGACGTGACGCCCGTCAGGTGAGAACCTCGGCCGATACATCGTCAGGGGCATCGTTACGACGGTTGTGTTTTGTCCTGGCTCGGCCCGGTCCGCCATAATCAGGCGGATGTACCCGATCTCGCACTTGCGACATTCCTCCAACTTGTCCCGTCCCAGCCGGGTCACCAGTAACGCGTTGGCGTCTTCGCACATCGCGCGCACCACCCAGCGATGGTAGGATTCTTCCGAGTCGAGCTTGCTCTCGTTACCGAGGGGAAGATCGGTCGGCAGAACCGCCCCGGCGATCACCTTTTCGCCGAGCCTCTGGGCGTCGCGCCGAATCATCTCGACCACGTTCGCCGGGAACCGCTTGAAGCCCTCCTCCACCGTCGAGCAGGCGAATCCTTTCACGTACGCAATGTGCTTTCCATCGGACGAGATGCCCGGCATGATGCTCACGCCATCGGGCTCGATGGTCGTCAGCGCCCCGCTGGTTCCGTCCACCGCGAACAGCCTGCCTTTGACTCGAAGCAGGCCGTATGAACCGTCTGCGGACCAGTCGATGGAGTTGTCCGGCAGGCACCCGATCACCAGCGTCAGAACGCTGCACAGGACGAACAGGCTATAGCTTCTGATGGACCTCTTCATGGCTCCGCTCCTTTCTGAACTGTCGGTATCGATCCCAAAGGCTCGGCCCTGACTCGGTCGAGCGTGGCACTTCGCGTGGTTGCGATTGCAGCATGGCGACCGCCTTGGTCTGCCAGAAGCCTTGCTCCGAGTCGCCCAGGACGCGTCGCCAGCCTTCCGGACCGGCCTCGCGCGGAGCGGTCCGCACGACGATGGTCTCGTGTCTCTGCGTCGGCACCGGCGCGGACCGGCGCCCGATGGCGACTCCGAGACCCGCGGCGACCGCGATCACCGCCGCCCAGCGCGCCAGCGCGCTCCAATCCACACGGAACAGGCGGGCCGGCTCCGGCTGAGCGAATTGGGCTGACGGCTGCATTTTCCGCGAGATGGCCTCGCGCGTTCGGATGCACGTCTGCGTCATGGGGTCGGCCCACTGCCTCGCTTCGGCGTGTTCGGCCAGGTAGGTCTCGAACAACGTCGCCACATCATCATTCAGTTCGCCAAGCGCGCGGTCCATGGCGAGCCGTTCGATCATCTCACGTTTCATTCTGGACTTCCTCCATCTGCTCCCGTATGGCCTTCAAGGCGCGATGCAGCCGCGAACGGACGGTCCCGACCGGCACGTTCAGCGTCCGGGCGATCTCGTCATAGCTCAGGTCCGCCGCAAACCTCAGGTGGACGATCTCCCGGTGCTCCGCGGTCAGTCTGCCCACCGCCTGCCAGAGGGCTTCGGCGTCGTCAAGCCCCGGCGTCGACGCTTCCGAGGCCCGTTCCACAAGACTCGGTTCGACCACGCGTGCGTCGCGGCCTCGCTTGCGGAACCAGTCGGTCTGCGTGTTTCGCGCGATGGCGAACAGCCACGCCAGCCGGCTGCCCCGCCCGTCGAACCGGTCCCAGTTGCGAAAGGCACGCAGGTAGCACTCCTGGGCCAGGTCGTCGGCGTCGCTGGCGCTGTTGGACGCGCAGAACATGTACGCTCGGACCTTGCCGCAGGTCTGTCTCCAGAACTGATCGAACTCGGTTTGGAACGTGCGTGCCATGCCTGTGCGTCCATTCTAAGGTCGCATGGAGGCCCGCGGAAGTTCCCGCCTGTTGGGAGAAATGGAAGAATCGCAGGGTAGCTGTGAGCCGCAGCCGTTGTGTCAGCGGCGGCGCTTCAGGAGCCGACGCGGATCGAGCTTGCGGAACGCGTCGGTGATGCTCCGGCCCACGGCAAGCACGCGGAGACTGTAATCGAGCATGCGAAGCCGGCTGTCGCTGGGCATCAGGACGCGGGCCCGCCGGACGCGTTCGGCCGCTTTGTCCATTCGACCGGCGGCCACGTATGTGAACGCCGAGTCACGCAGCGCGCCGAGGTGTTCCGGGTCGATGTCGAGGGCGTGCGCGAAGAACTGCGCCGCATCGTCCAGGTGGCCCTTGTTGGCGGCGCCGACGCCGAGGTAGTAGTGGGCGTCGGGATTGGTCATGTCGAGATTGCTGGCGCGCAGCAGGCAGCCGATGGCGTTATCGTTGTCGCCGAGGGTCAGGAACATCGAGCCCATCGAGATCAGCGTGCCCGCCTCTTCGATGTCGAGCTCCAGCTCGGCCATCAGGCACACCCGGGCCTCTTTCGGCCGGCCGTTGGCCAGCGCGCACTGGGCCATGCGATAGTGGGGACCGGGCAGCGTCGAGTCGCGATCGAGCGCCTGTCGGAACAGACGTTCGGCGCGGGTCAGATCGTTTTGATTGAACGCGATCTCGCCGAGATAGAACAGCGCCGGCGCGAAGTCCGGGTCGAGTTCGAGGATGCGGCGGAACTTCTCGCGCGACGACTCGATGTCACCGAGCTCCAGAAGGAACAGCGCGAAGTCCATGATGACTTCGATGTCGCCCGGATTGGCGCGCAGCTCCGACAGGAAGTGCTCGCGCGCCTCGACGGGATCGCCGTGCGACCAGTAGGCCTGCGCGATGCGATAGTGGATCTGCGGATGGCTCGGTTCGAGTTCGGCGGTTCTGAGCCAGCATTGGATGGCCCTCTTGTACTGGCCGCGTGCGAAGAGGCTGTTGCCGATGTTGTAGTAGCACAGGGCGCAGTCGGGCTCGAGCTGCTGGGCGAGGTAGAACATCTGTTCGGCCTGATCGTGCAGGCCCATCTCGGTGTAGGTGATGATGCGATTGCAGTAGCACGGCTCGAACCGCGAGTCGAGCTGCTGGATGTATTCGAACGTGGCGATGGCCCGGTCGTACTGTCCGGTGCGGGTGTAGTCGACCGCCAGCGAGTTGAGGATCTCCAGATCGCCCGGGCTCAGCTCCAGCGCCGCCTCGTACGCTTCGATCGCCTCGCTGAACCGGCTGATCGAGTCGAGCGTCAGGCCCTTGTTGAAGTGCCAGGCGCTGTTGGTCGGGTTGATCTCCAGCGCCAGGTCCAGCTCGACGAGCGCCTGGGCCATCTGGCCGTCTTCGTACAGCTCGTGAGCCTTGCGGGCGTTGCGCTCGGCGCGGTCGTAGGTCCCGAACTCCATGTCGTCGAACAGCATCGTCGTTGCTTGCCTCCAGCGTTCCCAGGGTACAGCCTGACTACACCCGGCTATATCGCCCGCCGACGGCAGGCCCTTAACCCGTTTTCCGCACCCGGCGAAGTCCTTTTCGCCCGCCCGGCCCGCCGCCCGCGCCCATGCATAAGTCCCTTGCAGAATGGAGCTTGGCTGAACCCCCGCCTCGCCGCCCCCCCGTCCGATAACCCCCGCGCAAACCCTTCCTCCCCCACCCCCATCCAAATCGTCTTATAACCCCCGAGCTGCCGCCGCTCAGTTCAGGTCCATCGCCGAACCCTCAAGCCCAATGGTTTGCTGCTGGCACACACATGTCAGATCAGGTCCGCGATGGCACCGCGGGCATCTGCAAGAATGGCAGATTCTGGCGGGGTGGCACACGCGTGAGGGTGTCTCTAACATGTGATATTACAGAGGGTTGAGCAAAGTGCATGTGTTCTGGCACGGGGTTTGCAACAGTGGATTGTAGAGTGGAAAAGGCATGAAGGCATGGACGCCGCAGAAGAGTTGGTGGAGATCTTGGGAGGTACTGACGATGTGGTTCGAGAACTGGTCACCATTCTTTGACGTGGGCAAGACGCTGGAGGAAATGGATCGCATCCTCAATGCGGTGGGTCGTCCGTTGAGCTTGCGGAGCGTGCCGCGCGGCACCTTCCCGGCGATCAACGTATACGACCAGGGCCAGGCGCTCGTGGTGATGGCCGAGGCGCCGGGCATGAAGAGCGAAGACTTCGAGCTGACCGTGCTGGGCGATTCACTGACCGTTAAGGGCGAGCGCAAGGTCGAGGAGTCCGAGCAGGAGCGCTACTACCGCCGGGAGAGGCCGATGGGGACATTCACGCGGACGGTGACACTGCCCGCGCCGGTCGATACGAACTCGGTCAAGGCCGAGTACCGCGACGGCGTGCTGCGCGTGTACA
>CAZNSM010000203.1:0-2580 GCA_964575615.1 uncultured Pirellulales bacterium
TGGCCGGACTGGATGCGGTCGTAGAGTTCCCAACGGGCCTTGCAGTGGCGACACATCAGCCCGACGCCCACCTTCAGGTTCTTCCGCTCCGATTCGGCGGCCAGTTCGAGCATCTTGCGCGTGCTCGGGCCGTCCACCGTGACCGGCTTTTCCATGAAGACGTTGATGCCTTTCTGGATCGCGTAGCGAAAATGGACCCAGCGGAACGCTACCGGCGTCGTCAGGATCACGACGTCACCCGGCCGCAGACAGTCGATGGCTTTCTGATAGGCGTCGAAGCCGAGGAACTGCCGTTCCGGCGGGACGTCGATCTGATTGGCCTGGTAGCCCATGATCCACGTGTCGGCCGAGCCGCCCGTTCGGGGAGCGCTGGCCGCATCGAGCAGGCCCTTGTGGCTGCGCTGAAGCCGGTCGGCAAAGAGGTCGGCCATCGCGTACAGCTTGACCGGGCCGCCCTTGGCCGCCATGGCGTTGGCCGCAGCGCCCGAGCCGCGTCCGCCGCAGCCGACCAGCGCGACGCGGATGGTGTTGTCCTGGCCGGCGTGGATGCGCGGCGCCACCGCCGCCAGAAATGCCGATCCCGCGGCAATGCGGCCCGTGCTCTTGAGAAACTCGCGGCGTGACGTGTCGTTCTGTTCGTTCTTGCTCACCATCGATCTTCTCCTGATTGGCTTGTATCGGCAATTCACCCGTCCCGACATCTATCGTGATTATCCTGCCTGACCCCGCGCGCGACAAGCAGTTTCCATCTGGCGGCGACGTGGAAATCGGCTATACTCGCATCGATGCCGGATCCCGATCGCGGCGTGCATCGGGATGGGCGTCCTGTGATTTCGCTCTTCAGACTCCGGATAGGGAGGCGATCATGTCGATGAGGCAACCGAACGTGACGCGATGGCGTGTGGTCCCGATGTGCGTGGGGATAACGGCTCTTGCCTTATGCCGGCCGATTTGCGCCCGCGCGGAGGTCCGGAACCCGAATACGGACTGGTTCAAGGACGCGGGGTATGGCGTGTTCATGCACTTCCTGCCGGGCGATGCCCAGGGGCTGGCGCGTGTGAAGGACTTCGACGTCGACGCGCTGGCCGACCAGGTGGCGACGATGGGAGCGAAGTACTTCGTGATCACTCTGGGTCAGAATTCGGGATTCATGAACTCGCCCAATTCCGCGTACGAGCGCATCACGGGCTATTTGCCGGGCGAACGCTGTTCGACACGCGACCTGCCGCTGGACCTGTATCGCGTGCTGGAGCCAAAAGGCATCCGGCTGATGCTGTACCTGCCGTGCCAGGTTCCCAATCGCGATGTTCGCGCGCAGGAGGCCTTTGGATTGCCTCAAGGCCCCAAGGATCAGCCGATTACGGTCGAGTTCGCGAAGAGATGGGCGCAGGTGATTCAGGAGTGGTCCGACCGCTACGGCGAGAAGGTTGCCGGCTGGTGGTTCGACGGCGGCTACGAACACATCGGCTTCCACGAGGCGATCGCGCAGGTGTATGCGGCGGCGGTCAAGCACGGCAACCCCAAGGCCATCGTCACCTTCAACCCCGGTGTCAGGCTGATTCGCTGGACCGAGGCGGAGGACTACACCGCCGGCGAATTGAACGAGCCGTTCGACTTCGTGCCGACCGACCGCTGGGTGGATGGTTCCCAGTGGCACGCCCTGACGTACCTCGGCTCGCGCTGGGGCGCCAGGGACACTCGCTACTCCGACGAGCAGTGGGCCGCTTGGATGAAGTCGGTCCTGGCCCAAGGCGGAGTGGTCACGCTGGATATGGGACCGAACTACGATCCGCCGGCGGGGCCGGTCGGGTCGTTCGCCGCCGAGCAGGTGACGCAGGTTCAGGCGATCAAGGCGAAGCTGGATGCGATCTCGGCAACGAAGTACCCGCCTCGTCTGAAACGGGCCGACAGCTTCTTCGGCCTGCACTTCGATTTTCACGCGGGCACCGATTGCACGGAGATCGGCAAGAACACCACACGCGAAATGATCGAGCGCGTGATCGACCAGACGCGGCCCGATTACATCCAGATCGACTGCAAGGGACATCCCGGCCTGTCGAGCTATCCGACCAAGGTCGGCAACCAGGCGCCCGGCTTCGTCGGCGATCCGCTCCGGCTGTGGCGGCAGGTCACCGCCGAGCGCGGCGTCGCGCTGTACATGCATTATTCGGGTGTCTGGGATTCGGAGGCGATTCGCCTTCATCCGGACTGGGCCGTGACGAATGCCGATGGCTCGAAGAACAAGAACGCCACTTCCTTCTTCGGTCCCTATGCCGACCAACTCCTGATTCCGCAACTGCGGGAGCTGGCGGGCGACTACGGCGTCGACGGCGCCTGGGTGGATGGCGAATGCTGGGCGTCGCAGCCGGACTATGGGCAGGCGGCTCTGAAGGCGTTTCGTGACGCCACAGGGATCGACGCCGTTCCGCGCAAGCCGGGAGAACCATACTGGTACGAATTCCTCCAGTTCAATCGGGAGGCCTTTCGCAAGTACCTTCGCTATTACATCGGCGAGGTGAAGAAGACGCACCCGGCCATGCAGCTTTGCAGCAACTGGGCGTTCACGGACCACATGCCGGA
>CAZNSM010000203.1:2680-8729 GCA_964575615.1 uncultured Pirellulales bacterium
CACTACCGCGAGATGAACGGCCTGTTCAATCGCGATCTGTCGCGGATCAGCGGCACCTTGCAGGCACTGCTGGAAAGCCAGTGGTCGGTGGATGTCGTCAGCGAACACCACCTGACCGATCGCATGTGGGTTTGGCCGCTCATCGTGATCGCCGAATGCGACGACCTGGAGCCGGCGTTCAAAGCAGAGCTGGTGGACTATGCAAAGACCGGCGGCAATCTGCTGATCGTCGGTCCGGCCGCCGCATCCCTCTTCGCATCCGAGTTGGGTGTTACTCTCAAAGAAGCGCAGCAGGAACCTCGCTATCTGGCGTGCGAGGGCCGATTGTACGCGACGCGCGACACGACGCAAACGCCGGTCCTCGGGCCGAATGCGCGGGCTTTCGGCAAACTGTACGTCGCCAACGATACCAACTCTGCCTCGCAACCGGCGTCGTCGATCACGTCGCTGGGCGATGGGAAGATCGCCGCGACCTACTTCTCGTTCAGCAGGGGATACCTTGCCGACCGGTCGCCTCAGGCGAGAGCCTTTCTGAGCGATCTGGTCCGCCAGCTCTTCCCGAGGCCTTTGGTGGAGGTGAAAGGGTCGCCTGATGTCGATGTCTCCGTGAGTCGGCTCGACGGAAAGCTCACCATACATCTGGTCAACACCTCGGGAGCGCACTGGGACCGGGACAATCCGCTCTTCGATTCCATCGCTCCCGTCGGTCCGCTGGACGTCACGATTCGAGTCGTAGACAAGCTGATAAAAGTCACGCTGGAACCCGGCAAACAGGCGATTCCGTTCGAGTATCGCGAGGCCGAGATTCGCTTGACGGTGCCGTCACTGGAGATTCATCGCGCGATCGCGGTTCACGAGATCGGTAGCGGGATTGCGGTTCAGTAATTCAGGAAGAAGCAGAGAGGTTGCTATGATTGTATGCGAACGACCGCTTGGAGAGGCGGTGGGTTTCGTCGTTGGGTTCTGCCTGATCGCCGGAACGTTCGCAGGCGGTGTGCGAGCCCAGACGTCTGTCGCATCCGAACTGACGCTGAAACTCTCCTCCGAGACGCTGGAGACGTACCAGCGAGGAGAGATGGTCGTCGAGGGAGTGCCGGCGGCGGACAACCCATTCGATCCGGATTGCATTGCTCTGGATCTCGGAGTCACGACGCCGTCGGGAAAGACGACGCAAGTCCCGGGGTTCTACTATCGCCCATTCCGCCGCAAGCTCCAGGGCCATCGCGAGGAACTCGAACCGCAGGGTGAAGGCTCCTGGCGGCTGCGTTGGCTGGCGACTGAACCAGGCCGACACTTGCTGACGGCGACCGTGACGCGCGACGGCAAGGTGGTGTCACGCGGACAGGCGGCCGTCGAGGTCAAGGCCGGAGCACGCCGCGGCCTGGCGCGGGTGGAACCGGAGGGCAAACGCTACTTCCGCCTGGACGATGGGACTCCGCTGTTTCTCAATGGATTGTGTGTCTGCTGGCATGGGCAGCGAGGCACGTACGATTACGACGACTGGCTGGGCGCCTACCGCAAGGCGGGGATCAACTACATGCGGCTGTGGATGTGGCCGCAGGCGTTCGGGATCGAGTGGGATCGCGAAGACCGGCTGCACTACCGCGTGGACAACGCCTGGCGTTTGGATTACGTGCTGGCCGAGGCGGAGCGTTCCGGCGTGTTCGTGATGCTCTGCTTCGATTACCACGGCATCTTCGAGGTCAAGCCCGACTACTGGAACAGCAACAACTTCTGGCCTCGCCATCCGTACAACGCCGCCAACGGCGGGCCCTGCGCGACGCAGAATGAGTTCTTCACCAGCGAGCAGGCCAGGCGGCTCTACGAGAAGCGCCTGCGGTACATCGTGGCACGCTGGTCGGCATTCCCCAACGTGCTCGCGTGGGAGTTCTTCAACGAGATCGACAACGAATACGCCTACGTCAAGCACGAGGACGTCGTCGCCTGGCACGGCGAGATGGGCCGTCGGCTGCGGTCCATCGATCCGTACGATCACCTGATCTCTTCGAGCTTCACCGGCGGCAGCGAGCGGCCCGACCTGTACGATCTGACCGAGATGGATTTCGCCCAGTACCACTCGTACAACGAGCCGCATCCGGCGCGGATGACCGCCGAGAAGACGGCGCGGTTCTTCGCCAAGTACCGCAAGCCGTTCTTCGTCAGCGAGTACGGGACCGACTGGCGAGGGTGGAAGCCCGACACGGACCCGCATTTTCGCGCGTTGCATCAGGCGATCTGGAGCGGCGCGTTCACCGGCGCCGCCGGCACGGGGATGACCTGGTGGTGGGAGAGTATTCACACCGCCAACCTCTATCAACACTGGTCGGCGTTGAACGCGTTCCTGAACGGCACCGGCATGGGACGCGGGGACTTGCAGCCGGCGCGATTCGAGGATGTCGAAGGCACGGTGGCGCCCTTTGGCGTCGCCGCCCATGATGAGGCGTTCGTGTGGCTGCTGGACAAGGCCTGCGACTGGCCCGACGGCGCCAAGGAGGCGGACCTGCCCGCCGTGACGGGCGCTGGCCTGACGCTCGCCGGCGTGGACGACGGCGTCTGGTCCATCCGTTGGTGGGACACACTCGCGGGCAAACCGCTCGCCGAGGGCGACGCGAGCGCTATCGGTGGCAAGCTGCGGCTGGAGCCGCCCGCCTTCCAGGCCGACGTCGCCGGGCATCTGATCAAGCGCGACTGATGTTGCCTGTGGGGCATGCATTTGAAACATCTTCTTTTTCAGGAGAAAAAGATATGAGTAGAGCGAAGAAGATAGCAGCGGAACCGATGGACGCCTCGCGTGACTGCTCGCGGCGAGAGTTCCTCAAGACCGGCGCCATCCTGGCCGGTGGAGCGCTGCCGTTGTACTCGGCGTTGGCGGTGAACACGGCGCCGAAGAAAGTGCGGATCGGCGTGGTCGGCGGCGGGTTCGGCACGAGCTTTCAGTGGCACGAGCACCCCGACTGCGTGGTCGAGGCGGTGAGCGACCTGCGGCCGGAACGCCGCGAGGGCCTGATGCGCACCTACCGGTGCAGCAAGTCGTACAACTGCCTCGAAGAGCTGGTGCTCGATAAGAACATCGATGCGGTCGCCGTGTTCACCGAAGGACCGAACCACGTCAAGCACGTGATCGAGGTGATGAAGCACGGCAAACATGCGATCTCTGCCGTGCCGGCCTCGCTGGGCGGCGGGGTCGAGGAGGCCGAACGCCTGCTCGACGCGGTCAAGAAGTACGGCCTGACCTACATGATGGCCGAGACCAGCTATTACCAGCAGCCGACGATCTCGGCGCGGCGGTTCCAGCAGCAGGGCAAGTTCGGCACGGTGACGTACTACGAAGCCGAATACCAGCACGCCGGGTTAGAGGTGCTGTACTTCGAGAATGGCAAGCGCACCTGGCGGCACGGCTTGGCGCCCATGCACTATCCGACGCACTGCACCGCCTTCGTGACCGGCGTCACCGGGGAGCGATTGACCGAGGTCGTTTGCCACGGCTGGGGCGACGACGACCCCATCTGCAAGGACAACGTCTACAACAATCCGTTCTGGAACGAATCGGCCATGTTCAAGACGGATCGCGGCCACGCCTTCCGCTGCAACGTGTGGTGGAAGGGCGCTCATCGCGGCACCGAGCGGGCCCAGTGGATCGGCGACAGGATGAGCTTCTATTGCGGCGACCCCAACGGCCTGGGGCCGGTGATTGTCCGTTCGGCCGAGGGGCGCAAGGAGAAGGACGACGCCGGCTTTGTGCGCGACCTGCCCGAGCTGGAACGCTACGAGCAGCCCGCCTGGTGGAAGACCGACATGCTGCCCGAGCCGCTGCGGCATGACAGCGGTCACCACGGCTCGCATACGTTCCTGACCCATGAGTTCATCGATGCGCTGACCCACGACCGCCGTCCGACCGTGGACATCTACGAGGCGCTGGCGTATACCGTGCCGGGAATCATCGCGCATGAGTCGGCTCTTCAGGGCGGCGCCCTGCTGAAGATCCCCCAGTTTGTAGTGACGCCGTAAGGCGTCGCCTTCAAGTAGGGGCGAATGATGATTCGCCCCTACCATAGCCCTCACGGGTACACTACGAACGGCCTGGTACCGAAGGAGTCTGTAGTCATGAAACGAATCGTTCTGCTCTTCGCTGTGGCGCAGGTTGTGCTGCCGGCGTCCGTCGCCTTTGCCGCCGGCGATGAAGACGTGACGCAGCTTGCCGCGGAGGTTGGCTCGAAGGGATGGATCGTTTACGCGGCGCGCAGCGACGAGAACGGGACGTGGGATCTGTTTCTGATGCGCCCGGACGGATCGCAGCGCCGCAACATCACGAACACGCCGAACCACGAAGAAGGCGGCCCGCGCTTCTCCGCCGACGGCAAACGGCTGCTCTACCGCCGGTTCGCCAAAGGCGCGGTCATCAACCACGATCTCTGGGGCTTCCAGGGCGAACTGATGATCGCAGCGAGCGATGGCTCCGCTCCCGTCCAGGTCGGCGTCGACAAGGAGTACCCCTGGGCGTCGTGGTCGCCTGACGGCAAGCAGATCGCCTGCCTGACGATGAAAGGGATTCAGATCGTCGATCTCGACACGAAAGAGATTGTCAGGCAGTTGCCGCGAAAGGGCATTTACCAACAACTATTCTGGTCGCCCGACGGCCGGTGGTTCTGCGGCGTGGCCAACGCGCGGATCATGTGGACCGTCGTTCGGATGAACGCCGAGACGGGCGAACTGAACATCGTGCAGGAGTTCCAGAGCTGCACGCCGGACTGGTTTCCCGACTCGAAGCATATCATCTACCCATCACGTCCCGCCGGGCAGAAGGGCTACGGATTCACGCAGCTCTGGATGAGCGACGGCGAGGGCGGCGGAGCGAGAATGATCTATGGCGAAGACGGCTATCATATCTACGGCGGGGCGCTGTCCCCCGATGCGAAATACGTGCTGTTCACGCGCTGCGCCGAGGATGGAGGCGGGTCCGAGGAGGCCGGAGCGCCGATCTGTGTGATGCGCATGACCGATGCCCCCGCGATTGCCGGTCCCAGTCCGGACCTGCGCAAGGTGCATCCCCATGCCAAAGAGGCGCCGGTTCTCCAGCTTGTGGCTGGCTGGGAACCGTGCTGGACCTATGCCGATGTAGGAGCGAAATGATGCGTCACCGTGTGGCCTGTATGTGTTGTGCTTTTGTTGTTGTCCCGATGTTGTGCGCCTCGTGCGCGAAGAAGACGGACCCCGGCATAGACGCCCAGGTAACCACCCTGGGCAGCGTGGAGGTGACCGCCGAACTGCTGGAGATCCCCGGCGAGATCCGAAACGATCCCCTGTACGACTACGCGCACGTGATGAAGTACAAGGTCCTCACCGTGTATCGCGGCCAGGTGGCCAAGGACGTGATCTACGTCGGCCAGTACAATCCCGCCAAGCCGCGCGATGCGGCCGCCGACGCTCGCGCCGGGCAGATCGGAGGCAATCTGAGGCAATTCCGCGTCGGCGACGTCCACCGCCTGGCGATGGAGGTCCCGATCGACGACTACTACATGGGCGGGATCATCAACAAGTACTTTGGCCAGACGGAAGACCCGGTCTACTGGGCCCTATGGACGAACCGCGTTGTGCGATAACGTATGCCGTTCACCTCGCATATCTTCCTGTTCTACTTCCTGCCGGTGTTGCTGGCGCTGTATCACGCGCTGCCGGCGCGGTGGCTGGCCGCTCGCAACGTCCTGCTGCTGGTGTCTGGCTACGTGTTCTATGCGTGGATCGACCCCCGGCTGACTCTGCTTCTTTTCAGCCTTACCGTCGTCAATTATGTGCTGTCGCGCCTCATTGCGAGTAGCCCCACGCGCAGGATTCAATTGCTGACGACCGCCGGCGCCATCGCCCTTGACCTCGTGGTGTTGGGCATTTTCAAATACACAGCGTTTCTTGGAGACAGCCTCAACAGCCTTCTGCGTCTTGCCGGCCGTGATGCCTTGCCGCTGCTGCGGATCGTCCTGCCGGTCGGAATCTCGTTCTACACCTTCAAGGTCATCAGCTACATCGCAGATGTCTACCGGGGCCGGTCGCCGGC
>CAZNSM010000204.1:0-8461 GCA_964575615.1 uncultured Pirellulales bacterium
CGGGCCTCAACGAGCGTGTGGGATCGGAAGCGCTCCACAACGCGGAACTCTGTGGTGCTGGGCTTGCCCCGCTCGGGATCGACCGCGACCCGGCCCGAGCCGAACTGCCTCAGCGGCAGGTCGATCACCGCGTCGGCAGCGATAACCCCTTGCACCAATGCAAGATACGTCTTGTCGACGGCGCGCGTCTCGAACTGCTGGTTGATCCGGCGATGGGCCGCCGGATTGCGGGCGAACAGAATCAGACCGCTGGTTTCCTTGTCGATGCGGTGGACGACATAGAGCTTCTCTCGCCGTTCGGCGCAGAGCAGTTCAAAGAGCGATCCGCCCTGCCCGTGCCGCTCGGGTATGGCGGCCAGGCCCTCGGGCTTGTCCACCGCCAGGATGTCATCATCTTCGTAGAGAAGGGGGATCGTCGCCAAGGAGCAGTGCCCTTACATGCGGTCCCATCATTATACTTTTCGGCCCCAAACCATAATAAGCCGCCGCGAATTGAACAAAAGTATAATAAGATAGCCGCATCCTATGAGTGCCAACCGCTTTTTTGTATCGGAATCGGGATTTGAAGGCGATCTCGTTCGGCTCAGCGCCGAACAGGCGCATCAGGTCTGCCACGTGCTGCGGCTCAAGACAGGCGACGCAATCGTTGTGCTGGACGGCGCGGGCAATGAATTCGAGGCGACCCTGACGACGGTGACGGGACGCGAGGCAGTCGGGCGGATCGTGGCCCGGCGACAGTCGACAGGCGAGCCGGCCGTGCAGATCACCCTGTTCCAGGGCCTGCTGGCCCGCGACAAGTTCGAGTGGGTGCTCCAGAAGGGCACGGAGGTGGGCGTGGCGCGATTTGTCCCGATGCAGACCGAGCGGACGCTGCTGCGGGCCAGGCAGATCGATCCGAAGAAGCTTGACCGCTGGCAGCGGATCGTCACGGAGGCCGCCGAGCAGTCGCATCGAGGCCGGGTGCCGCAGATCGAGCCGGCGATTACGTTGGCCCAGGCGCTGGCGCGCCTCGGCGAGTCCGATAGAGCGCTGATCGCCGCGACCTCGGGCCAGGCCAGGACGCTATCCGAAGCCCTGGCGCCAAGCGGCGGACCTGTGACCTCGGTCGCCATCCTGATCGGCCCCGAAGGCGGATTCAGCGACGAAGAGACGGCGCAGACCCGCGAAAGCGGCGCCATCCCGGTGAGTCTGGGCCCGCGCATCCTGCGAACCGAGACCGCCGCCATCGTCGCCCCGGCCCTCGTCCTGCACGTATTGGGGCAGAGGCCGTCCTGAGGTGCGTGTGTGAAAACACCCTGGCATGCGTGTGGCAGCCTGAAACGCGCAGTCCCGATGTACATCGGGACGGATGGTGGCCCTGGCGGCTTTCGGACACCAGATGGTGCCCAATGCGAGGAACCATCCCCAAGCCCTGCGGGCTTGAGGCTGCCACCCCCTTGGGGGCAGATGGGGTCCTGACGCGGATGCGACAGGCGAATCAAGACCATTTCCATCGGGGCGTCATGGAGATATGATGGGGTCGTGGGAAAAACCGGGCATCTCGGCAAACCGGAGGCGATGCTGGTCAACTCGTATAAGGCTGTTCGACAGCAGAAGGGAGCAGTTATGAGGCGGAGAGCGGGTCTTTTTGTGGGCGTGGTGGCGTTGCTGGCTTTTGTGGTTCTGGTTCATGCGGCCCAGGAGGCCTCGTCCAATCCTGTGGCGGGTCAAATTGGCGCTCCGGCGGCGCCGCTGACGGGATTGCAGTGGATCAAGGCTGGACCGGTGCAGCTCGAAAGAGGCTCGATCTACGTGGTCGAGTTCTGGGCGACGTGGTGCCCGCCCTGCCGGACGAGCATTCCGCACCTGACCGAGATCCAGCGTCAGTTCAAGGACCAGGGTGTGACGATCATCGGCATCTCCGACGAGACCGCCGACATCGTCACGCCGTTCGTCGCCCAGATGGACGAGCAGAAGAAGATGGAGTACGCCGTGGCCATCGACCGCGAGGGCCATGTCCACAAAGGCTACATGGAAGCCTTCGGCGTTCGAGGCATCCCCCACGCGTTCATCGTGGGCAAGGACGGCACGCTCCTCTGGCACGGGCACCCCATGGCCGGCATGGACGGAGTCCTCAAGGAGGTCGTCGCAGGACAGTTCGACCATGTCGCCTACGCCGCGAAGCAGGCCGCCGAGGAGAAGGAAGAGGCCCGCGTGCTCGCGCTCTACAAGAGCTACTTCACGACCGTCGGCGCGAACCCCGGCGAAGCGGCGACAATCGGCGCGCAGCTTGTCGGCTCGGACAACACCGCCATGCTCAACGCGTTGGCCTGGCGGATTCTGACCGATGTGCCGCAAGAAAGCCGCGACCTCGAACTGGCCCGCGCCGCCGCCGCCAAGGCCGTCACGCTGACGCAGGAGAAAGACCCGTCCATTCTCGACACCTATGCCCTGGCTCTCTACGAGCTGGGCAGGAAATATGTCGCCCAGGCCGTCACGCTCCAGAAGAAGGCGGTCGAGCTGACCGACAACCCACAGGCGAAGGAGAGCCTGTCCAAAGCGCTCCAACGCTACGAATCGGCGACAGTCGAATAGGCCCACTCGTGGTATGTCTTGTTCCCGGTCGTGCGGAGTTCTTGCTTGGCTGAATCGTACTGCCTTACTATAATAACGGGTGGGAACAAGAGGAGGTCCCGGTACTGACGACTGGTTTCGACTTTGAGGCATCGTGCGTGGACGGGAGGACCTTGCCTTGTGCGAGAATGGGAGCATCTCTGATAGCCGGGATAGTCATATCCGTAGGTCGTTTGAGGGCAGCTACAGAGACACCGAGATTGTGATCGGCCTCGTGGGTGCGGTGGGCACCCAGCAGAATCGCGTGGTGGAGGCTCTCAGAGATCGACTGAAAGCCTTCGGCTACGATGCCCGCGAAATCCGTGTTTCTCGGGACGTGATTGGTGTTCTCTTCGCGGACATCCCTGCGAGTTTCTCATCGGAATTTGACCGCATAAGCACCTATATCGATTGCGGTAACCGCGCGAGGCGATCCTCGTCGGACGACTCCATCCTCGCACTTGGCGTCTGTGCAGAGATATTCCGTGACAGGCAGTTCGATGAACAGAACAAGAGTAAACCAAGTAAACGGGTCGTATATATAGTCAATTCATTGAAGCATCCGGAAGAGGTGCGACGCCTTCGCCGTGTCTACTCCGATGGCTTCTACCTCCTCGGGGTGTATTCCAGCCAGGACGCACGACGCGAATATCTCATTCGAGACAAGAGCATAGATTGTGTAAGGGCGGACCAGTTGATTAAGCGGGATGAAGATGAAGTGGAGGGGCACGGTCAGCATACACGTGATACATTTCATCTTGCGGATTTCTTCATCCATCTGGGGGACAAGGAGGCCACCTGGAAGAACAGCCTTGGGCGCATCCTTGACCTGATCTTCGGAAATCCGTACATCACACCCAGCTTCGACGAGTACGCGATGTTCATGGCGTTCGCCTCGGCCTTACGATCCGCCGACCTCTCGCGCCAGATCGGTGCGGTGATCGCGCGCAACAATGAGATTATTGCCACCGGCGCCAATGATTGCCCGAGGTACGGTGGTGGGCTGTACTGGCCTGTACGCAATCCCCAAACAGGTGAGTACACTGACGAAGACAGAGGGCGAGATTTCAAACGCGGCGAGGACTCAAACAAGAAAGAGCAGCGCATAATCATCGACGAGATCGTACAGCAACTCGGGGCGGATCTTGATCCCTCCAAGGTGGAGGCCGTGCTTCACAAGAGCAGAATTGGAGACCTGACGGAATACGGACGCGTTGTCCATGCGGAGATGGAGGCCCTCCTTTTTTGTGCCCGGAACACGGTGGATGCTCGGGGAGCGACTTTGTATACAACCACATTCCCCTGCCACAATTGCGCCAAGCATATCATCGCGGCGGGAATCAAGCGCGTCGTCTATGTGGAACCTTATCCGAAGAGCAAGGCCCTGGAATTCCACGATGAGGCCATCGCCCAAGGGGAAACCTCTGATGCCAATCGTATTACGTTTGAGCCGTTCGTCGGGATCGGCCCAAGGAAGTTCTTTGACCTGTTCTCTATGAGGCTCAGCACAGGATTCGAGTTGGTCCGTAAAGATACGAAAGGTTCTGTTTTGTCTTGGCAACCTAGCCGCAGCTATGCCAGAATACAGATGCTGCCTTGCTCATACTTGGAGCAGGAAACCGAGGCAGCAAGAAGATTCGACGATTATCGCAGGGGATTGGAGAGTGGAAATGGGCAAACCAACGGACAATAGAAATGAACATAGCCATGGTCGTGATGCGGCACGCACTTCTTCCCCATCCAGTCAATTTGCCCACTTTGAGAGAGCTCGGCAGATTGTGGAGAGTTGGCCCCAATGGAAGAGGGATGTACTATGCCCCTCGCAGCCCGTCCCAAATGAGTCAAACCCCGCCCCGAACGATGGGAAATAGCCTCAAGAGCGGCAGAGGCGTTGGTCTGCAACTCGGCTGCATGCGATAGCACACAGATGCCAACGGGCAAGCTGTATCTGGTTTCGACGCCGATTGGGAACCTCGGTGACATCACGCTGCGGGCGCTGGAGACGCTCAAGGCGGTGGATTACGTCGCCAGCGAGGACACCCGCCGGACGGGTCTGCTGCTCAAGCACTTCGACATCAAGAAGCCACAGATCTCGTTCCACGAGCACAACGAGCAGCGCGTCATCGGTCGGATCGTGAGGCTGCTCCAGGAAGGCAAGTCCATCGCCGTGGTCACGAGCGCCGGCACGCCGAGCATCTCCGACCCCGGCTTCATCGCGCTGTGGGAGGCGGTCAAGGAAGGCATCGAAGTGACAGCGATTCCCGGCGCGACGGCGTTCGTTCCGGCCCTGGTGCTCTCGGGCATGCCGGTCTACAGCTTCACGTTTCGCGGCTTCCCGCCGCACAAGCCCGGCAAGCGACGCAAGTTTCTGGAGATGGACAAGGACTCGCCGCACACGCTGATCTACTACGAGAGCCCCTACCGCCTGCGCAAGTTCCTCACCGAGGCGATGGAGGTCTTCGGCAATCGCCATGCGGCCGTCTGCAAGGAGCTGACCAAACTGTTCGAACGCGTCACGCGAGGCCGCCTGTCCCAACTGCTCGACGACCTCGAAGAAAACCCCAAAGGCGAATACGTCATTGTCATCGCCGGCGCGGAATACCTGGACAAGACAGACTCGACGGGTTGACAAACGCCGACGCAATACACGATGATACGGGTTGTGGATCCGTCCAGGAGCACCGGGATAGAATCGAACGGCCCGACGTGAAGCAGGATTGAGGCATCGCATGGATTACCACCTGACTGAACATGCGCGTGACGCCGTGGAGAAACGGGGAATTCGCCTTGCCTGGCTGGAGAAAACACTCGCGGCTCCAGAATGGACGGAGAAGGATGTGATCGACAATGAACTGGAGCACCGTCTTGCGCGGATCGCAGAATTCGGAGGCCGCGTGCTTCGCGTGATTGTCAATGCCCATGCTGCACCGCCGCGCGTGGTCACTGCATATTTCGATAGAAGGAGATCAGGCCGATGAGACTGAAGGTAGACCATGAGGCGGACGCTCTTTACCTGAGTCTGAGCGAGAAGCCGGCCAAGGAGTCCGAAGAGGTCTCGCCGGGCATTGTTGTTGACTTCGATGAAAATGGCCAAGCTGTGGGAATCGAGATGCTGTACCTGTCCAAACGCGCCTCCGACGCAGACATCCAGAGACTGCTCTTTGAATCCGTCCCCCGCGTGGTCCAAGCATCCGGAGACGCAACACGCTGATTGCGAAGAGCATATCGGTTCACTTGTCGGTACGACAACAGCCCGTCATCTGCTTCGGAAACACACTGGCACAGGTTCCCCGCTTGAGCCGATCAGCGCACACTGTGAAGGAGCCAGATGATGACAACAACCAATGTTATCTCACTCGTTTCAGCCTTGATTGTTGCAGCAGGATGGTTTGTGACCGGATACCTGAACCGGAGAAAAGATGTCGCGCAGAAACGTCTTGATCACAGGCTCGAAGCGTTGAAATCCTTTCTGCCCGTGTGGTTTTCGATCCAGCAAGGCGGCGCGCCTTTTGAGCAGCCAGGATTCATACGACAACTGGAAATGGCCCGCAGCAATTTCCAGCTCTACGGCCAGGAGGACGAAATCCAGATCATGGAGGAGTTCATCCATGCGTGCGAGCAAGACGACCTTGGAACCGCGAACGCTCGGTTGGCCCGCCTTGTACCATTGGTCCGTGGACGAATCCGACAAGAGTTAGGAATTGGCGGCCAATTACGTCCATCAGCCTAACTGGCGCCGCCTTTCTTCGGCATGACGGTAGCCGCCGGCGCGGAAATTGGGGGCAATAGGGACAACGAGCCGGGCGTCTGACCAGTGCTGGGTCTGTGATCCGGTTTCGCTTGGCCCGTCCGCCGCAATGCGTGCTCTTGGAGGTACCGCAGCATGTCGGCTACAGCAAGGAAGGCACTTCTGTTTGTCATCGCTCCGATCGGCTGCATCTCGTTACTCGCGGGCTGCCACGCGCCGGCGGCGCGGCAGTCGAAGGGGCATCCGTATGGGAAGGTGGAACTGCTGCGCGACCGGTGGGGCGTGCCGCACGTGTTTGCCGAGACCGACGCCGGGGCGATGTATGGGCTGGGCTATGCGGCTGCCGAGGACCGGGCGTTTCAGATGTACTACAACCTGCGGATCATCCAGGGCCGTCTGGCCGAGGTCGTCGGCGACGTCAAAGTGGGCGTCAGCCGGCAGCGGCCCGAAGGCACAAATTCGGCGATCCGCAGCGACATCGAGATGCGAACGATCGGCTACTGGCTCGCCGCACAGGAGACGGCCGGCCGGCTCGATCCCGAGTTGCGGGCCCTGCTCGAAGCCTACAGCGAAGGTGTCAACGACTGCATCCGCAATGAGCCGAACGACCTGACGTACCTGTTCGCCAAGTACGGCCTCGAACCGGAGCCATGGACGCCGGCGGCGTGCATCGCCTCCTGGTGGCGGCTGAGCCTGTTCTTCTCGGGCGACGGCCTGCACGAGATGACCACCTATTACGAGATCAAGGATGGGCAGCGCGAGGTGAAGTCGTTTGCGCCGGACGACGGCGCCGGCCTGATGAACATCGAGGGTCGCCACGTGCGGGACGATGCCTCGGTGATCCAGCGAGACGACGTCGGCGACGAGTGGCTCGACGCGGTGATGGACTTCGCGACCGGGCACAACCTGATGCGCAAGATCGACGTCGCGCCGCAGCGCCGGCCCGTGCCGGAGGGACCTCGGTTCAGTCATGCCTGGGTGGTGGGCGGCACGCGAACGACGAACGGCTCCGCAGTGCTCGTCAGCGATCCGCAAACGCCCGTTCGCAATCCGTCGCTGTTCCACGAATTCCACGTCTGCGGAGAAACGTTCAACGCACGCGGCGTCGGCGTTGCAGGCAGTCCGAACATCCTGATCGGCTTCACGCCGAATGTCGCGTGGGGCCTGACCGCTCTCGGCGCTGACCAGGCGGACCTGTTCCTGCTGAAGACCGATCCGAACCGTCCGAACCAGTATCAGGTCGACGGCCGGTGGCTCGACATGGAGGTCCGGACGGAAACGATTCGCGTCAAAGACGCTGAGCCCCAGACGCTGACGGTGCGCCGAACGCGGTTCGGACCGGTGGTGACATCGCTGGCGATGGGCGTGCGCCAAGGCGACGAGGTGGTGCTCAAGCGCATCCCGATCTGCGATCCGCAGCACGATACGTTCGCCGGCGCGCTGGCCATGATCCGCGCCGCCGATGTGTACGAGTTCCAGCAGGCCCTCGGCGGATGGACCTTCCCGAGCGCCAACTGCGTCTTTGGCGACCGTGAAGGCAACATCGGCTTCAAGACGATCCTCGCCCTGCCGATCCGTTCGCCCAACGCCCTGCTCGATGAACGGGCGGCGCACGAGGGATGGGACAGCGCCAACGACTGGCAGGGTTTTGTGCCGCACGAGCTGCTGCCGCAGGTGATCAACCCGAAGCAGGGCTGGCTGGTCAGCGCGAACCACCGGCCGATCGCATCGTTCTACCCGATTTCGATAGGCATCTCGACCGGCAGTCTGGGCGACACGGACCGCTCCTGGCGCCTGAAGGAGCGCGTGCGGGCGAAGGAATCGTTCACGCCGGAAGATGTGCTCGACATCCATTACGACACCGTCGCGCCGATCAAGCGCGACCTCGTCAAGCTCGGCTATCACCTGCGTGACATCCAGCAGTACCCGCTGGAGGAAGAGACGCGGCTGGCGCTGGACTACCTGGAAGGTTGGCGGGATGCGGGATACCGGTCCGAGATGCAAATCAAGGGTACGGAGATTCTCAACCTGATGCCGATGGCGTTCCGGCAGAACTTCGCGGCGGCCACAATCTACGGCGGCGGCCTCTCCGGCCTGTGCAACATGCTCCAGACCATCGAG
>CAZNSM010000205.1:0-8392 GCA_964575615.1 uncultured Pirellulales bacterium
GGGCCTCCATCGGCAAGCGGTCGCTTGCCGATGCCACACCTGGCGCGGAGGTCTGCATTTCCTGGATCCAATTCAAGGCTACCGGAGGTTGCCACTGCGCTGGGACCGGTGCGTGCGGAAGCGAGGGCGCTTCATGCGGGGTCAATGCGGGTGAGGCCAATTCGTCGCCCAGCCAGGTGCCGATGCTGACGGGCGACCACAAGGATGGGGGCAACACGAGCTTGACCAGCACCAGCATCCAGATCCAGTAGCGGAAGAGCGCCCGGACCCGCCGCCGCAGCAGCACGTCGAGCGCCAGCAGGATCAGGATCAGCACACTCGACTGAATGAGCATCGGCAGCGCGAACTCCACGAACGTCCGCCCTGCTGAATTGATCGTCTCAATGATCGCGTTCATCGCAATACCTCCGCATCCAAAGATGCTTGCCGGCGCGTTTTGTTACATCCACGTACGGGCGAATGATTATTCGCCCCTGTCTTTCTCGCGGCGGCGCTTCTTTCGGATCATGCTCTCCAACTCGGCCAGCTCTCCATCGGAGAGCGTGTGGCTTTCGAGCAGGAACTGCATCATGGGAGTGAAGGCCCCGCCGAAGGCTCGCGCCAGCGTCTTGGCCACCTCGCCCTTGCGGGCCTGCTTCTGTGTGATGGCCGAGCGGTAGAGGATCAGGTTGCGGATGCGTTCGGTGGTGAGCAGACCTTTGACGACCATGCGGTCCATCAGTGTTTTGACGGTGCTGTAGGTCCACTTTTTGCGGGCTTGGAGCTCCTCCTGGACCGTCGGGGCCGCACATGGCTCGTGCTCCCACACCACCTGGATGATCTCCCATTCCGCTTCGGTCAGCTCGTGGTCTCTTGTCGTCATGACAACCTCCTTTCTCTTTAACGATTACGAGACTACTCTACATCTGTAAAGATCGCAAGCGCCTTTTTCGGATTTTTTCAGAAATCTTTCAGACCCCGCCTCTGACGGTATATGATGGCCGCAGCAATGCCATGGAAAGGATCGCCCGATGGAATACTCGATATCCCGGTGCAAGACATGCCTGTTGTGGCTTCTGTTGGCCCCATGCGTATGCGACGCGGCAACGCCCTATCCGCGCATCGCCATGCTCTGGTCGCCCGTTCGGGGCGACCGCTCGGTCGAAAGCATAGCCAGACACGATCTGATCATGACGGGCGTCAGCGGCTTCGGCCTGAAATACGACCGCGAGCCGACCGGGCTGGCCGAGGGATTCACCGCCGACTCGGTCGAACGGGCCAGGCAGCGCATCGCCGAGCTGCGATCGCTCAATCCGGATGCGCCCATCCTGGCAGAGCTGTACTTCTACGAGTACGGTGAAACCTGGCTGCCGGAGGACCATCCGTGGTGGCTGCGCAAGGAGGGGAAGCGCGAGCAGTTCTGGCCCGGCACGTATCGCATGGACTGGCACAACGCCGAGTACCGTCGCCACGTCGCCAAGCTCACGGCGGCGCTGAAGCAGGTCGGCCTTGATGGCGTTTTCTACGACAACCTTCGCGAAGAGCCTGAGCCTTGGGTCGCGTTCCTCAAGGAGGTCCGCCAGGCGGTGGGCGACGACTTCCTGCTCCTGGCTAATTCGGGCTATGCCGTGGGCCGGCACGACTTTGCGGCTCCGTACCTGAACGGGATCATGTACGAATCGGGCTGGGGTCACGGCCGCACGGAGTGGGACGACTGCATCGCGAAGATGCGGCACACCGAGTCACTCCTTCGCAAGCCGACGATCAGCGTGATCGAGCGATTCGAGAACATCGGCTCGCGAGCGGGCTGGCCGGGCGACCCCAACCGGGGCAAGAAGCCCCCCGCCGATCCGCAGGCCAGGCGCTGGAGCCTCTGCTTCGCTCTTACGGTCGGCGATTTCTACTATCTCTTCGCCGACAACACCAGCCACCAGCACGACTGGTATCCCGAGTACGACGTCAAGATCGGCCTGCCGACCGCACCGGGCGAGCGAGTCAGCTCCCACGTCTGGCGACGCAGCTATGAAAAAGCGCTCGTCGTGGTCAATCTTCCGGGCGCTGCCCAACCTCATGAGGTTGCCCTCGACCACTCCGCAAGAGACTCCCTCACAGGCCGCACCGGAACCCGCTTCACCCTTGCTCCAGGCGATGGAGCCATTCTCACGAAGCAGGAGTAGGCCAGGAAGATTTTTCTCCTGTTCAGCGCCTCTATCAATGTAAGCGCTTTCCAATAAATAATTTATGGTCTCCAAAACAAGAAACGAGATTTCTGTTGACAGTGCGCTATTACTATAGTACACTATACCTATATTAAACTACAACACGGGATCATTGACGGAGCACGCTGATGATTGAGTTCAAGCTGGATTTGAAGAGCGGGGTTCCCTTCCACCGTCAGATCGTGGACCAGATCCGCTACGGCATCGCTTCGGGTCGGCTGTTGCCCGGCGAGCAGTTGCCCACCGTCCGCGATCTGGCGGTCCAGCTCCAGGTCAATCCCAACACGGTCCGCAAGGCCTACTCGGAACTGGAGATCCTGGACGTACTGGACACGCAGCAGGGGACCGGCACCTTCGTGAGCCACCGCGAGATCGAGATCGGCGATGCGGAAAAACGCCGCATGCTCAAACAGATATGTGACGAGCTCGTCGCCCGCGGACACCAGTATAACCTGACACTCACAGACATTGTCGAGTACCTGCAAGGGAGGCCAGACCATGAGACTCAAAAGTAAGACCGTAGAACCGGCGGCGATTACACGCAAGTACATGGAGAGTTTCAAAACGCCGAGCGCGGAGATGAATCTGCCCGCCTTCCTGGCCGCGATATTGATTCTGCTGGGCGGGTTCGTCGTCAACCGCTATATCGTAGGGCAGTGGGCAACGATTCATTACGCCGTAGCCGGCGTCACGATCTTCCTGGCCGTGCTCGTCCTGTTCGCCCTGAAGGTCGCGAACCAGTGGGACCGGGCGGTCATCCTCCGCCTGGGCAAGTTCCACCGGCTCAAGGGGCCGGGCCTGTTCTTCATCGTCCCCATCGTCGAGAGCATCGTGCAGACGGTGGACATGCGCATCCGTGCGACGGACTTCAGCTCGGAATCGACGCTGACGAAGGACACCGTCCCGGTGAACGTGGACGCCATCTGCTTCTGGATGGTGTGGGACGCGAAGAAGGCAATCCTGGAGGTGGAGAATTACTATCTGGCCATCGTGCTGTCCGCACAGACGGCCTTGCGGGACATCATCGGCACGCACGAGCTGGCGGACATGCTCACCCATCGCGGCGAGCTGGGCAGCCGGCTGCGCGAGATCCTCGACGAGAAGACCAATCCCTGGGGCATCACGGTCCAATCCGTGGAGATTCGCGACATCATCATCCCGAAGGACCTGGAGGACGCGATGTCCAAGCAGGCCCAGGCCGAACGGGAGCGGCAGGCGCGAATCATCCTCGGGACCGCCGAGACCGAGATCGCCCAGAAGTTTGCCCAGGCCGCGAAACAGTACGAGGCGAACCCGATGGCCATGCACCTTCGCGGCATGAACATGCTCTTCGAAGGTCTCAAGGAGAAGGGCTCGATGATCATCGTGCCCAGCTCGGCGCTGGAGACGATGAACCTCGGCGCCATGGGCGGTCTGGCGGCCCTGAGCCAGACCCATACGGACAGGCCGGAGCACGATGCGAGCAGCGAAGGATGTGCGAATCGCGGCTCTACGGACTAATCGACATCAGGACGAAGCCCAGCACGACCAGGCCGATGGCCAGATAGGCCTGGACGGAAAGGACCTCGCCCAGCAATAGAACGCCGAGGACGTTGACCACCACGATGGAGGTGGCGCTGAACAGGGCCATGGTCTTGCCGATCTGAAGCGCGCTGAAGACGTAGAGCTGGCCGAACATGGCGACCTGGCGAATCAGGAAGTACAGCACAAACCACCAGCTCAGGAAGGTCGATGCAGTGAACGGATTGTGGCGCAGGTTGGCCCGGGCGAGCAGGTCGCCCGCCGTGAACAGCAACTGCGTCGCGACGATGACCACCAGCGGCGATCGAATCCAGGTCATACGGAAGCGGAACCTGCCAAAAACAGGCCTCAAGGGAGGTACGCGGGAGTGGTCGGCACTTCTCTCCTCTGGTCCTTCTTCATCCGGCCCGCAGGGACCACCCCCTGCGGCCCACACAAAGCCGAGCAGCCTACCGACCCGCCCGGCCGCTGTCAATCCGATTTCGCCGCCGCCTGCACCTCGCGCGCAGGCACATCCCTGTCTCTGTGTGGCAGCCTCAAGCCGCAGGCTTGGGGATGGTTCCCGGCACTGGCGACCGTCTGCCATCGGTACGACAGCCAAGTCTACCATCCCCAAACGCTGCGCGTTTGAGGCTGCCACGCCAATGCCAGGATGTTCTTACACGCATTCCAACGATCTGACCGCTACAAGCACGTCAGCAAGTAGTACGGACACACAGCGTCCGTCCTTCGCACGGCGCTGAATCGTTAAAGTCCTTCGGCCAGGATGTCGATAGATTCAACAGACGAGACACCTTGTGAAACATGCATCAGGGCCGAGACGGACGTGAAACGCGTGGGGAGATGCGCCATGCGTAAACAAGCGGCAATGCTCAAGAAGTGGAAGGAATGGCTCTGTGGGGAAGATGTCCATTTGGTGCAACAGCAAATCTATCGGATGATGTGGGACGCGGCGGTCTTCAACTTGGTCAAGAAAGCGCGCGAAATGGCGCCTAAGAACGAAGACGACGACGTGCAGTGGAACCAACCGATCTCCGAGTTCATGTTGAAGGCGTACTTTGAAACGCAGGCGATGGCAATCCGACGGCTTCTGGATTGCAGGGATGACGTTACCTCTCTGGGACGCCTCGTGAAGAAGCTCAAAGAGAACCAGCACCTCCTGACTCGCGAGAACATCCTGATGGGCGCAGACTGTCCCTACAAGTGCAAGGATGTACTGGAGCAACGTAACGAATCAGGCATCTCTGGTCCTGAGCTTGCCAGGGCCGGGTTTGCAGAGGTGATGCATATCCGAATTGATGTGTTGACCAGTGTTGACGTGGCAAAGAGAAGACCAACCGATAGGGCCTACCCGGAGGTCGTTGAGCTGTTGAGAGCAAGAGTGGCCAAGACGGGGGGAACATGCGCCGACATATCGACTTATGTGAACAAATTCCTCGCGCACTGCGCCACGGCGGGAAGCCGCAAAAACAAAGATGCAGATGATATCAAACTGACACTTGGCAAGATCTCGGAGGCACAGCGAACCCTGTGTGAAACAGCGGCATTTATCGCGAAGTACCTCTTGGGGGAAGACCTCGGGCAATTTGTCGTCTCCGCAGGTCATGACATCTTCGAGCATTTGACAACGCCACTGGCGACCAAGGAGGCTCTGCCTGTTCTCCAACAGGAGTGGGAGGACTACGAAACGAACACCCAGCGATGGGCTGATTGGGACTGGCAGAGCGAGTACGCAACGTACAGCGGTGGTAGCGGCGCGTGAGCGAATTGTGGCTCAGGCCAGGAGCACGCGCATGGGCTGGAGGGTCCGGTCGAAGGGGTTGAAGACGAGACCGAGGATTTCCAGCGTCACCACGCCCAGCAGCGCCTGATCGTTGGGCTCACCGAGGATCACAGGCGTATGGGCCTGGCCCTGGGGCAGCGTCAGGTGCGCTTCCGATACGGATCGTTCAACGGTGGTGCCGTCGGCGAGCGCGAAGGTCATGCTGCGCTGGGGCTTGAGGCCGATGGCTTTCCAGACATCTCTTGGAAGAACGGAGTACGTCGCCCCGTTGTCGACGAGGAACCTCACTTCCGCCTGCCTGCCGCGAGGACCCTTGACCTGACCTTGAATGTACGTAATGCCCATAGTCGCCGCCCTGCCTTGTTCGGTTCTGTCAGTATTGTACCAGACTGATCCCATGTGAACAAGCCCTGCGTCCAGTACAGCTCCCACATCCCACGCAGGTTTCCATTCCGGGCCAGATACTTTGGCTTCGCCTCAGCATGACACGCGGCATCTCATCGAGAGCGTCGCGTGTCAGCTTCGCCAGGGGCGGGTGCGATTCTGGACGGCGGCGAGGGTCTCGTTGGCGATCATGGCGTCCTCGGCGATCTCGAAATCGAACATGCCGGCGAGACAGTGGTCGGCGCCGTTTTCGAAGACGTACTGGAACGCATCGCGCGGGGGAATCGCTCCGGCGGCCATCACCTTGAACGCGATCCACGGCTTGGTGACCTTCTTCATCACCTCGATCGTCTCGGCCGGGTTCTTGCACCAATAGCCGGGAACCTCGTTGTAGGGGTTCTTCAGCTCGTGCGGCTTGGGCGCGCTCGGGTAGTTGTGGTGGTGAAACGTCTTGATATAGAAATCGGCGGGGATGTTGTGTTTCTCGCACTGGACGATCACGTTCAGGTCGTGGCCGCCGACGCCCGAGGGCACGCCGAGGTCCTTGGCGATCTCGACGGCCTTGCGGACCAGGTCCATCCGCCCCTGCGCGCAGAGCGGATCCGAGCGCACGCCCCAAAGGTAGATGGCTTCGGTGCCGTTGTCGACCAGCTCCCTGGTCATCTCGGCGTACGCCTTCATATCGTCGGTGATCTCGGCAATCGGGCAGATAATCCATTTCATCTTGCCGCCGTAGCGCTGGCGATACCGTTTGAGCATCTCCACGATGCCGGGCGGGTTGTGGATGGAGAGCGTGTTGATCCCGTGCGCCTCGGCCAGGGCCATCGTCTCGTGGATTTTGTCCTCGGTGTTGTAGTGGGCGCAGAGATTGTAGACGTACTTGAGGTCCCGGCTGTGGGTGTAGTGCGTCAGGAGGTTGCCGCCCAGCAGGACGCGGCTGACCTCCAGGTCGCCTATCCGGCCCACTGGCAGCGTGGCCTTCGAGCCCGGCTCCACCCTGATATCGGGTCGGCTCCTCTCAGCGCCCTGGGCCGCATTCAGTGCCATGGTCCCACCGGCCGAAGCGGCCAGCGTGTGCTTCATGAAGCTGCGACGATTCAGATTCGATGACATCGTTCTCGTCCTCCTTTTTGGAGACCCTCACGCTTACTTTTCAGTTCAGCCGGCCGGCGGACCAGCGGATGGCGCGGCGGACGATCTCGCAGAAGTTCGCGTTGGCGTAGGCCTTGGAGTCGTGGCCGCCCTGAAAGAAGCAGACGCGGGCCTTGCCGTAGTCCGGCCGCACCCAGCCGATGGTCTTGTCGCTGGTCGGCTCATCCGTCGTCAGCAGCACGTGATTGTCCTCGGCGAACCACACGCCTTTGTAGCTCTCATCGTGGATGGCGAAATCGCTCAGCCCGCGAGTGATCGGGTGATTGCGGTCGGCGATCTGGACGGTCAGGTCCACATCGTGCTTGTAGGTCGCCATCTTGAGAGCGACGCCGTCAATCTCCTGGTCCTTCAACGGGTACTTGGCGCCGATGATCCTGCGGTACTGGTCCCAGTCGGGGAAAGCGCCCTGCGCATGGTGCAGCGCCACGAGGCCGACGCCTTTGTCCTTCAGCAAGCTCTCGAAGTTCTTCTGCCGTTTGGGCGAGATGTTCGCCGTCATGTTATAAAGCACGATCACGTCGTAATCCCAGTCGGAGACGTCCTCAAACAGCTCGCTGTGATCTTTCTGTGCGGCCTCGACGTACGCGATGTCGTCGCAACCCGCGAACATCTCGAAGAACGGGTCGTGTTCGAAATCGTGCCCGCCCGTGACGACGACGACCTTGATCGGGCTCAACGGTCTGACCATGATATTCCTGTAGTAGACGAGGCTGTCGGGGTCGTGGCCCTGGATGGCGAACGTTCCGCTGGAGAGCTTGCGGCCCGCCATGCCCTGCGGCGGCTTCCAATCGGCCGGCTCGGTCCAGTCCACCGTGGTCTTTCCGTCGATCTGGATCACGATGCGCTTGCCCACGACCTTGATGTAGTAATGGAACCATTCGCCATCCTTCGACGGCGCATTGTCCATCACGTCCTGCACGGCGTACAGGCCGCCGGTCTTCTTGCGGTCGCTGTGCGTCGAGTTGACCTGGCACTCGTAGCCCTTGGCGGGCCAATCCGTCTCCTGGTAGGCGGTATGAAAGTAGATGCCCGAATTCGCCTTGGGGCTGGTCATCACCTGGGCCTGGAACTCGAAGTCTGTGAAGGTGCCCCCGTTGACGGAACCGGTATAGAAAAGATGGCTGCGCTTGCCGTGGACGACGAGCTTGCCGTCCTCGACGCGGAAAGTGCCCTGGTTTTCGCTGGCTCGCCAGCCTTCGAGGCCCTTGGTGCCGTCGAACAGCGCGACCCAACCATCCGTCGCGTCATCCGGCAGGGGTTTGACCATGATGTTCTTGTAGTGGACGATGCTCTCGGGGTCGTGGCCCTGAATGGCAAAGGTGCCGCGGTCGATCCTGCGTCCGCCGCGACTCCA
>CAZNSM010000206.1:0-8160 GCA_964575615.1 uncultured Pirellulales bacterium
CCTTCAAAGCCGCCCACGCCAACCAATCCCCCGAAACCCGCCAGCTCGTCACCGCTCTCAAGGCCTGACGGTTTTAAGTCGTTAGGTTACAAGGGTTTGGGGTAATATGATGTGAGATCACTCGACCTCGACGATGGCGAATACGGTGATCAGAAGAAGCGCAGCGGGACGGCCCGGCGCCGACTTTTCCGTATACATAGCTTATGGGACGCTATGTGGGTGAACCTACTTGTCTGACACCCGTATAGGTGATTTGGGTGAAGATTCCGCTTGCCTGTTGACGAATAACAAACTATCGTAGAGCATGGTTGCTGCGTCAGGTTTCTCGCTTGGTTCAAGCGGGCTTTTTCGCATTAGCGAGTGCGAGGTGAGATATGAGTACACCGAAGACGATGTCGGATGAGGAGACGCTCAAGGTGCTTAACGAAGCGGCTGAGCAATATAGAGATTTCAGTGACATCCAAAGTCTCAATGCACTGACTAAGATCTGTGTGGTTGAGGATTACTCTACGCGAGACATGAGTCATCCGCTGGGTTTCGTCTGGCAGGGGAGAGGAAATGGGGTCCTGGAATGAGCTCGTCGAGGAGTTGGGACAACAGCAAGATGATCGGGCTAAAGCTGAGTGGCTCTGCAGGAAGCAGAAGGAGGCTCTGCGTCAAATAAGTCAGATCCGAGGCAGTACAAACGTCATATTCTATGCTTCGGCTTGGTTGCAGAAACCTACCGCACCCCCGGTAACCACCCAGCTGACATCCGAAGAACTCAATGGTTTCATGTCCGTTGTCCGTGGCCTGGACTGGAACAAAGGGTTAACACTTCTTCTCCACACACCGGGTGGACAACTGAGCGCAGTCGAGACTGTGGCTGCATACCTTCACAGCAAGTTCCCGTGCATCGAAGTCATTGTTCCGACGTACGCTATGTCTGCTGGCACAATGCTGTGCCTGGCGGCGAACCGCGTTGTCATGGGACGGCAGAGTCAGCTTGGACCTACTGATCCTCAGATGGTGGTCGGACCCAGCCAAATGGTTTCTGCCTGCGCAATCGTCGACCAGTTCGAGAGAGCCAAGGCAGACATCGAAAAGGATTTGAGAATGGCCCATCTGTGGGCTCCGATCCTGCAGAGTCTGGGACCGGCCCTCTTGCAGGAGGCGAACAGAGTTCTGGATTATGCGGAGACCATGGTGGCGAGGTGGCTGCAATCCCACATGTTCAAAGACATGCAAGACGCTGGGAGTATCGCAAAGAAGGTGGCATCGTATTTTCGTGGTTCGGAACATAAGAGTCACGGCCGTCGAATCGATCGGGAGGAAGCACGTAGCCAAGGCGTTGTAGTGGAGGATCTGGAGGCGGATCAGACCCTGCAGGATGCGGTACTGACTGCATACCACCTCGCAACCATTACCATGGAAAATAGTCCAGCCAGTAAGATCCTCTTGAGCCACCAGGGCACGATGTGGGTCAAGAACCTCGGCCCGGTGATTGTTCAGAAACCGATATAGGCAGAACTTTACAGGCATCTGCTTAGACACATCCGAAGGAGGACGGCCCTACATCTGCATGGGTGCTTCTTCCTTCATTCCCGCACCAGATGACCTGCCCTACGGATGGTGGGCGCGGGGCGGTAGAAGCGCCTGACGGGTCTCGGGAAGGCCGCTTAAGTCGGGCGGCGAATGAGTCGATGGAGGGAGATGGGCCGTGGCGTTGGAGAGCGTGAGACGACGGCACGGCGAGCTATGCGAAAGTCTCCTTAAGGGGCGATAATCATGGAACTGATCGACCTGATCGCCGGATCGCTGAAGACCGTCAGGCAGAAGCTGGACCTGGACTCGAAGCACGATTTCTCGCTCGCCTCCGAGGTGGTCGAGCTCAAGGCCAAGGCCGCCGAATTGCAGCGCCTGCTCGAAGACGCCGAGCAGAGTCTGAGCGAGCGGGACGAGCTGATCGCCCAGTTGCGAGCCGCCATTGCGTCCACGGACGACATGCTCATCGAAGGCGCTGCCTGGTTCGCCAGGAAGGGCGAGCAGATCGTCGACGGGCCGTTCTGCACGGGCTGCTTCAATCGCCTGTGTCAGACCGTGCCCTTGCTCGACGTGGCGAAGAAGCTCGAAGAGCCCGGCCTGGAATCGGAATGGGTGCAGTGCCCGACGTGCCGCGTGCCGTTCCGCTCGCGCCTGGCCGGCGAGCAACGCGGCCGGCGCGGCTCCGCCACGCGCCCTCCGCACGCCAACGCATAGAGTGTGCCCGCACGCTGCTTCCGAAGATCAGCGAATCCATGCCGCTGCAGCGCGAGGTTTCACCGCGCCAAAAGGAAGGGGACCGCACCCGGCGTGAAACCGGATGCAGTCCCCTGAGGGTGCAAACCACTACCTCTCTACCTCGTTCGTTATCGCAACGAGGCTGTGCCATGCAACTTAGCGCGTCGAGATCGTGATGTCGTCGTAGTAGACCGACGAAGCGCCGTTGCCGAACAGGTCAATCGCGCCGAGCGTGCCGTGCTCGTTGTCATCCCAGACCGCGGTCTCGATCAGCTCGCCATTGTAGTACTTGTCGACCGAGTTGTTGTCCAGATCGATGACGTAGCTCACCTCGACCCACTCGTCATACACGATGGCCGCCGAGCCGCCGCCCTGATAGCCGACCGCTCCGGTCTCCAGATTGAACGTCGTCTGGATCGACCAGTCCTGATTGGCGCCGTCATCGTAGCTGTTGAGCAGGATGAAGTAGGTCGTGCCCGTCGTGCCCGAGGGGATGTACTGCATGGCGGAGAACTCGATCACGCCACCGGCCAGGTCGAACTCATGGACCAGGTCGGCGCTGCCGATGATCTCAACCGAATTGGCGCCGCCAAATGCAAACGCATCCGATACCGGTGCGCCCGCTCCGGCGCTGTTGTCCCATCCCTTCCAGCTGTTGACGCCGTGCAGGTCAGTGCCGGCGGCATAGGACTCGAAGTCCTCGACAAACAGGTCCACCGCCGGTCGCCCGATCAGCTCGACTTCGGCGATCTGCATGCTGTTGGCCGAACCCGGATTGCGAACGGCCGGGAACAGGATCTGATAGTACGTGTACGCGACCGCGTTCTCGAACTCGATCGGCGTGACGGTCTTGGTGAATCGCGGCCACGCTTCTTCGCCGGCGAAATCGACGATGTCGCCGGAGGCGATCAGCTCGTACGGGCCCTCGATGCTCTCATTCGAGCCGTAGAGCTCGAACGCGACCGGGTCGCGCTCGACGGCGTCGTTGGCGGTGGTGAAAGTCAAGCCTCGCACGATGGTTGCCCCGACGGCCGGCGCCACCTTGAAGCCGGTAGCCTGGGTTTCGCCCTTGAAGTGCAGGTACTTCGTCGCGACGTTGTTGTCGATCGCCAGGTTCGGCGTCTCGGCGCCGGGCCAATCGCCGTCGTTGGGATCGCCCACGACCTCGTCACCGGGGGCGGTGACGTCGGCCAGGACGCGCACGAGATAGGCGTCGGCGTGAATCTTGATTTCACCGTTGGACAGCGCGCGATCGTAGATGGCCACGCCGAAGATATCGCCGTCGAAGTCATCGAAGAAATCGCTGCCGTCTTCCGCCTGGGCGCCGAAGCCGATGCCGACCACGCCCGACAAGAGGAGCGCGGCGTCGATGCTCGCCTGATAGACGCCGTTGACATAGAGGGCCGTCGTTCCGGCGGCTTCACTGGCGACGAAGACCAGATGCGTGGGCACGCCCGGATTGGTCGCCACGCCGTAGTCGTAGTCGAGCACGCCGAAGACGGTCGCCCCGTAGGTGCCGGTGTTGTTCCACTGCTCGTACTTCAGTCCCGACTTGGTGTCGCCGAAGTTGCGACGGCCGATCAGGCACATGCTCGCCTGGGTCTCCAGCGGGTTGCTCTTGACGATGAACTCATAGGTCATCTCGCCGCCAAAGGCGCCGATGTCGTAAACGCCGTCGGCTACGTCGGTGGCGAAGAAGCCCGGACCGGCCAGCGTGACGATGCCCGACCAGGCCTCGGGGGACGTCAGGACGTCCGGAATGACGGTGAAGCTCCAGACCAGACCCGGAACGACCGTCTCGTCCGCGCCGACCTCATCGACTCTCCAGAAGTACTCCGCCTCGCCTTCGAGGGCGTCGGCGATCTGGAAACTGGTGGCCTCCACGCGGCCAAGGTACACGCCGGCGTCACCGGCCGCAACGAGGTCCGCATCAGTGCCCAGGTAGACATCGTGGGCCACCGCGCCTTCGCCGGCCATCCAGCTCAGGACCGGTGTCGCTTCCACCTTGGTCGCACCCACGCGAGGCGCAGGCGAGAAGGCCATCTTCGGTTCCTGAAGCGCGCCCTGCGGAATGATCTGCTTGGCGATGCCGGGGCCTTCCCATCGCAGGAACGCCGCCGCGCCGCCGCCGTTCTCATACATTTCCATGACCAGCAGGTATGTCCCGCCGGCCTCCAGTTCCTGCGGTGCGGAGGCGTCTTCGGTGGTGCCGCGATCGTACCAGCCGTCGGTGATGGCCACGCCGTTGAGGAACAGCCGGGCCCCGTCGTCCGAGGCGCTGTAGAACGTGTACGCCCCCGTCGTGGGGATGGTCAGCTCCGCGGTCCAGCGGCAGGAGAACTTGTCGACCGGAATGGCCGCATCGGGCGAGTTCTCGCCGGGAACGTCGCCGCTGCCCCACTCGAAGTTGACTTCGGGCACGACCTTCACCACGTCCGGCTCGCCGTCGAGGCTCATGTTGGCCCAGTACTCCGCCACGGCGCCGCCGTCGGCGGGATCGTACGTGGTGAAACTCCAGACCGCTCCGGCAGAGACCGTCATGGTGCTGGACATCTCATCGACCGCCCAGTAATAGGTGGTCGCAGGCTCCAGGACGTCGAGATTGATCTCGGTGGCCAGCGACATGGTCCGGATCCGTGTGCTCGCGTCTCTGGCCTCCACCGCGGCCTGGTCCGTGCCGAAGTAGATGTCGCGGAGGATCGCATCGGCGCCGACCGTCCAGGTCAGGGTGATCCCTTCGGTCTTGACCCACTGGGCGCCGTCGGCGGGATTCGGGGCACTTGCCGCACCGGGGTCTTGCGCCTGGCCGATCATCGCCAAAGACACGACCAGCGCACATAACAGAGTCACTACTCGTTTGCTGAACATTCCATCATCTCCTCTTGCAGAACAATGTGTCGAGGGCCTGGCAGAAGCACGAGCTCTACAGGCCACGCAACGACCGACTTCGTTCACCCACGCTGTGTCAGGAGAACACCTCCTTTCCGACCGCGCAGCTCCGCCCGGGACGCATCGCGAGAAGGGCCCTCGCATGCCATCATGTGGTTCGAGATCGGAGAAGCGGCGCGACGTGATTCTACGGGGTAGCTGCGTGACTGTGCGATGTGGCCACAGGTCATGATCCGGCTGAACTCCTCACGCAGCTCTGTACCCCTCCGAGGGCGCCAAGAACTACTATCGCCTTTCTTCCGGCCTCCGGACCGGATTCCACGAGTGACAAACAACCCGTCTATTATAAATGCAGCTCCGCCCGGCGTCAAGGCATAGATTCTCGGTCTTTGCCGTGGTCCCGATGTCCATCGGGATAAGACGCTACCGGCCTGATCTTCGGCGTTTTGCTGTCCTTTCGGCCGTCCTGGCGGGGCATTGGGCCCCACTATACCTGTGCGAGCTGGTCGCGATTGATCCAGACTTTCTCGATGGCGTCGGCGATGTCGTCCATGTCCTGCGGCGCGCCGAGCAGGGGGCCCGAGGCCCAGAGCATTGCCATCTCCTCGCAGACCTGGTCGCATTTCGGGCAGGCGCACTGCTCGCGGTACTCGCGCAGGCGCTGCGCCGAGTACATCTTCTTATAGACCTTCGAATCGAGGATGTGATCGATCCAGGGCTCGCGGTGCAGCCCCCGGGCGATGTAGGGGCTCAGGCTCACCCCTTCGGCGGCCAGCGCCTTGAGGAACGTCGCGCGGGGCACGCCGTTGAAAAGCTCCTTGTGGTACGACATCGGGTAGAGGTAGAACGAGCCGCTCTCGGTGCCTTCGTAGAGCTTCTGGGGCGTGACGCCGGGGATGTCCTTGAGCCGCCGGCTGAGGTAGGCGGCGTTCTGGTTGCGGCGTGCGAACCGCTCCTTCGCGCCGGAGAGCTGGCCCAGCAGCACCGCCGCCTCGAACTCGTTCATGCGGTACTTCGGGCCGATCGTCTCGGTCAACCCGCGACGCGAGGTCCCGTGGTTGTGCACGGTGTAGCAGCGGTCCATCAGCGTTTCATCGCTGCCGATGATCGCGCCGCCTTCGCCGCAGGCGATGGTCTTGCTCGACTGAAAGCTGAAGCAGCCCACGTCACCGATCGTGCCAAGTGTCTTGCCGTCGAACCGCGCCAGATGCGCCTGGCAGGCGTCTTCGATCACGGGGAGGTTGTGCTTCTTCGCGATGGCCATGATCCGCCGCATGTCCGCCGGCTGGCCCATCATGTGCACCGGCATCAGCGCTTTGGTGTTCTCGGTGATGCGCCGTTCCACATCGTCGGGGTCGAGCTGGTACGACGCCGGGTCGAGGTCCGCCATCACCGGCAGCGCCCGCGCCGAGAGGATCGACGCGATCGTGCCGGGGTCGGTATACGGCGACGTGATGATCTCGTCGCCCGGACCGATGTCCATTGCCTCCACGCAGGTGTGCAGCGCCTGTGTGCCGGCGCCGGTGGCGACGCAGAAGCGGGCGCCTGTCAGCTTGGCGTATTCTTTCTCGAATGTCGGTACGGTTCCGGAGGCCGACTGGATGCGGCACCAGATGCGGCTCCTGGCCGTCTTGGTCAGCGTGTCGATCACCTCGTCGTCCCAGTAGGGCCACTCCGGCCAGGCCTTGTTCTGGCGGACGGGCGGCCCGCCGAGGATCGCCAGCTTGCTCGCCTTGTTCGTGAGGTTGCCATAGGCGGGAATCCCGGCGCGCCGGGACGTGACCGCCGCCAGGGAGCCGGCCGATGCGGCCGCGATGAATTGTCGCCTCGTCAGATCGCTGCGTGCCATTGTCAGACCCTTTCAATTCTGAACCGCCCGCTCGCCTCGTATGCTCCTTTATACCCCTTCCGCCGCCGGCCCGCAACGACTATTCCTTTCGGTCCTTCAGGTCCCTTGGGTCCTTTGGGGCCCGAGAAGGACCAAAGGGACCTAATGGACCTGAGAGACGGCCTCGCCCTCCTCGTCGGGTGGCAGCCTCAAGCGCAGCTTGGGGATGGCGCGCCATCCGACTGGCCTCGTCGCATCGAGTCGGTTAGAATGGCTCGATCCGCCAGAGGCGGATTCAGAAAGGGGAGTTCGACGATGAGAACGCATCAGGCGATGAGATTGACATTGGCTGTGGTGGTCGGTTTGTGTGCGTGTTCGACAGGCCGGGCGGCATTGCGAGCCGGCTGTGCGAAGGTGGACATCACGCCTCCCTTGGGTCTGAAGCTGATCGGCTCGCAGGGCAAGCCCAGCGACTCGGTGCTGGATGAGCTGTACGGCCGGGCGCTGGTCCTGTGCGACGGCGCCAACACGGTCGCCATCGTCTCGGTCGATCTGCTGTATGCGCCGCTGGAGGAGATCACCGATCCCGTCCGCGCGCTGGTCGCCGAGCGGGTGGGCATCCCCGAGCAGAACGTGATGGTCTGCGCCACGCACACGCATTCGGGTCCCGACATCTTCACGAATGCAAAACTGCCGCTGGAAAGCCGCATCGCGCCGCAGGACATCGACCAGGCCTACGTCCACACGGTCATCGGCAGACTGGCGAGCGCTGTGCAGATGGCCCATCGGGACATGCAGGACGCCAGGATCGGCGCCGCGACGGGCGAACTGACGGAAGTCCTCTACAACCGCCGGCCCAAGCGGCCCGATGGTCAGGTGCAGATGGCGTTCACGCTGCCGCCGGAAGTGACCGCCACGCGCAGAATCGAGACCGGCCCGGATGGCCGGACGCGAGTGACGTTCACGATGCCGCCCGAGCAGGCGGACCTGACCTTTGGCCCGATCGATCCGGCGGTGTCCGTGCTGCGGGTCGAGGACCCCAACGGGCGGATCGTCGGCTCGCTCTTTGCCTTCGGCTGCCATCCCGTCAGCGTGTATCCGCATCGCAGCACGGCGATCTCCGCCGATTACCCCGCGCGGGCGATGCGCGTGGTCGAGCAGGCCGAAGGGGGAATCAGTCTCTT
>CAZNSM010000207.1:0-3348 GCA_964575615.1 uncultured Pirellulales bacterium
GTCTCGGCAAAGGTAACGCCTCATCCCGATATTCATCGGGATCACCACGAACCAGACCCTGACCCCAAGCCCAAACCTCGTGTCACATGCGGCAGAGCGTTTTCAGCGTACGGGGGGCGGGGTCCGGCCGGCCGTGGTGCATACGATGCGAAAGCCGTTGTTGTAGTGGATCATCTGGCCGAGGGGGGTCTTCATGCGGATGTACGAGCGGCACAGCCAGGGCGGGCTGGCAAACGAGCCGCCTCGGGTGATGCCCATCGGGTCGAAGCGGTCTGTCTCGACCCAGGCGGACCCGTCCGTCGGCGCGCCGTTGCTGTCGTCGTGCCAGAGGTCCTGGACCCACTCCCAGACGCCCCCGTGCATGTCGTAGAAGCCCCAGGCGTTGGGCTGTTTCTGTGCGACAGGACGGGTTCGCTTGACCTGGCCGGAGTTCCACAGCGTCCAGGCCATTTCATCGAGCGGTCCGGCGAATTCGCCTGTAGTGCCTGCGCGGCAGGCGTATTCCCATTCCGCTTCGCTGGGCAAGCGTATCTCCCGGCCCGTTTTCTCACTGAGCCACTGGCAGAAGGCAATCGCATCGTGCCAGCCGATGTGGGTCACCGGGTCGCGGTCGGTCTGCACGAAGCCTGGAAAGCGCCAGTCCATCAGCGCCTCATAGTGCCAGGGCGCATCGGGCACGCAGGTGTAGGCCCAGCCTTGCTTCTCCGCGTCGGTGATGTAGCCCGTCTCCTCGACGAACAGCTCGAACTGCTCTCGCGTCACTTCGGTTGCGCCCAGGTAGAAGCGGTAGGCGATAGTCACTTCGTGCGTGGGAGTCTCGTAGACCCAGCCATACTCGTCGGTGTAGCGATGTGGACTGCCCATGACAAACGAGCCCGGCTCGACCCGAACGAGATCGAATGTCACGCCGTCCACGTCCAGTGACAGCTTGCCGGATGTGTCTCCTTCGCACGTGCCAGCGGATGGCTGCGGCGGGGCCTGCGATGGAGGTTGCCCTTCGCCTCGCACGAGTCTGAATCCGGTGTCCGTGCCTCGATGGGCCGCCGGAACGGGACATCGGTGCGCGGACCGGCAGGCGTATGGCAGACGGGACCATGAGCCGCCGCGCAGAACACGGCGCGCCGCCGCGACGGCAGGAACGCCCGGCACGATGTGGGCGCTGCCGTCGCGGGGGACGCGGCCATAATGCCAATCATATGTGTCTTCGCACCATTCGGCGGCGTTGCCATGCATGTCGCACACCCCCCAGGCGTTGGGACTCTTCTGCGCCACCAGATGTGTACCTCGGGCGCTGTTGCCGTCGTACCACGCCATCGCATCGAGGTCGCCTGCGTGCGCCTCGGCCGCTCCCGCACGACATGCATGTTCCCATTCGGCCTCTGTGGGCAGACGAAAGCACTCGCCGCTCTGCTGCGACAACCACCGGCAGAACGCGATCGCATCGACGTAGCTGATCCCGACGACGGGGTGCTCGTCCGTCTGCTCGAATCCCGGATCGCGCCAGTTTCGCCCTCGAACCCACCCCATTTGTGCGGGCGAAGCATAGTGCCACAGTGAGCCTTTGCGCTCGGCGACGGTTTCGTGCCGGGTCGCCTCGACGAACGCCTTGAACTGGCGCACCGTCACCTCCGTCTTGGCCAGATCGAAACCAGGCTCGATCTCGACCTCGTGGACGGGACGTTCGTCACCATCGCCTGCGTCCGAGCCCATCGCGAAACGCCCTGGCGGAACACGAACGAATTCGAAGGTGACCCCCACGACCTCGATCGAATAGGCGACCGTTTCACTTGCCCGGACCGATGGGCCAAACAGCGAACAAACAAGCGGACACGCCGCTATCGCCATGAGCCGACGAGCACCTCGGTGCATAGTCTCTGCCCGGAGCATCTCCGCATCTCCACCAGTCGGAACACCTGAGATTCGGGAGTTCTCGGTGCGACCATTCTGTCGCAGGAGCCTTTATCTTGCGGCTCGGCCGTAGACCTCGACTTCGATGTAGTGGTTCAGGTCGCCGCCGACGTGGCCGTTGCTGTGGAGTCGGACGTAGCGGCCGCGAATGCCTTGCGTGTCGATGAGCTTTCCCTCGTTCGTCTCGACGTAGTGCAGGTCCGCACCCCTGCCCAGGCGCGCGGAATTGTCGAGATCGTTGTTGAAGACCGTCTTGACGCCGTCGGAGAACTGCGGATCGTCCGACACCTGCACGACCACATCGAGGTAGACGTGCGGGCGAAGATGGTAATGCCAGACCACGACCGCATAGATCTCGTAGCGGTCTCGCAGATCGATGGTGACGTGCTGCACGCCGGGCCCCAGCTCGACGATACTGCCGTCGGTGGCCTCCTTGTCACCGTCGGTGATCATATCGAGGCTTCCCATCGACGGCTCCGAATCGCTTGCGGAGACCGGCTTTCCGGCGGCGACGTTCGTCGTTCCAAGGGGCACCAAGAACGGCGGCCTTGCCCCCCTCCGAGGTCTTTCGAGATTCGCCACGCGCACGTCGGCGGGCGTTCCGATGAACATCGGCCGGGGCAACGGGATCTCCAGCGGCATCAGACGCGTGCGGCCGAGATCCTCCGGCGTGCCGATCGGTCTCGGCTCCTGGGGCGGCGTTCCCGTCGTCTGGCTGGTGCGATTGATGATCCGGGTCGACTCCGGCACGCCAAGGTCGTAGATGCTCATCGGGCCGGACTGCGGATAGCTCATCACCCATTCCTGTCGGCTGAGCATGGTCCCGCTGTCGCTGAGTTGCTCGACGTGGGCGCCCACGAGCCGCCGCGTCTCCGGATCGGCCATGAGTCTCATCCGAAGTCTCTCGACGCGCCGGCTGCCGACGGCAACGCCGGGATCAGACTTTTCCAGCTCGTACGTCAGGACTTTCTGGCCTTCGTAGCGGTCGCTCTGCCGGGTGACCGCTACGTCGTCTTTGGCGGCAAAGACCGCGAAGGCGTCGACGAGCGTGTACGCCGCATCGGCGCCGAAAAGCCCCTTGCTCGGAAGCTCGCTGATCACCACCGCCTTGACCTGGGGGCTGTACAGCATCTCCCGCCGGCCCGCCCCGAAGTCGGAAACCACCACAGAGCCGTCGGAGGCCAGGATATACGCCTTGCGGGAGGCGAAGTCGTTCCACTGCTGATCGGTGTGGACCTTGCCGTCCCGATACTCCGTGACTACGGCGTGCAGCCAGGCCATCCTCTGCGTGGCCTGCCGGACCTGGCTCAGCGTGGGCGGTCCCCATCCGCGTCGGACCATTTCCTGGACGCCGACGATGGCGGCGACCACGATGGCGGCGGCGACAGCCACCTTCACCGCCGGCCGGAACGCTGAGAACGCCGATCTCTCGGGCGCCGG
>CAZNSM010000207.1:3448-8138 GCA_964575615.1 uncultured Pirellulales bacterium
TTCTCGAAAAACCGCAGCGTCAGAACCGTCTGATGCTCGGGCTTCAGTTGCAGGATGGCGGTGTACAACGTCGGCCAGTCCATCTGCGACCAGGTGCTCTCCTGCGGCTGGGAAGCCTTTCGCATGGCGACGACATTTTCCATAAGTCTTCTGCGCCGCGAGGTTTTCCGTATATAGGCGTTGGCCTGGTTGGCGGCGATCGTGAAGATCCAGGCCCGGAAATCCTGTTCGGTGCAGCCTTTGAACTGCCGGATGGCCGCGGCCACCGTCAGAAACACGCCGGAGGTGATGTCCTCGGCCGCCGAACTACTGTACAGCCGGTGTACGCAGAACCTGTAGATCCGCTCGTAATACAGCTCGTAAAGCTGGGCCAGGGCGCCGGCCTGCGTCTTGGCCTGCATCACGAGATCGTCGTAAGCTGTGTGCTCAACAGGTTTTGTCATAGCACCGACCATCGACATACGTTCAGTTGCGCAGCCGCCGCCCATGTTACAGAGCCTCCCGCGGGAAATCCTGGAAAAACACGGGCAGACCATCCCCGAATCAAGGGCAGGCATCCCGATGGCTATCGGGACCCATTCAATGGCTACGCCTCCTGCGGCGCCTCGTCCTGGATGTACTCCCGGACGGGGAAGAGCATGGCGACCGGGATGTACAGCGCCAGGGTCACCAGCATGGCGATGGCGAAGAACCAGTAGTAGCTGGCGCCGGGCAGCTTGCTCGAACCATCTTTGTTTTGGATGAAGTGGTTCACGAGGGCTGAGAAGACGTTGCCCAGCGAGATCGACAGCAGGTAGAGGCTCATCACGAAGGTCTTCATCTTCTTCGGTGCCTGGGTGTAGGCGAACTCCAGGACCGGGATGGACGCGAGGACCTCGCCTGCTGTCAGGAGCACGTAGGCGAAGAACTGCCAGCCGATGCTGGGACTGGCGCCTTTGGCGATCTCGATCTCGACCCAGGCGGGCACGATGAAGCAGACGGCCGTGACGAACATGCCGATCCCGATCTTGCGCAAAGGCGTCAGCGGGAACACCCGGTTCAGAGCCGGATAGATCACGTAGGTGAACAACGGGATCATGAGGATGATGTAGAAGGAGTTGACGAACTGGACCTGGGCCGGCAGCCAGTTGACGCCGAGCCACCGGAGGTTCATCTTCTCGGCTTGTAGCACCCAGGCCGATTGCGACTGATAGAACAGGGCGAAGAACATCGAGACGAATACGAAGATCACACACAGACGGGCCAGGATCTTCAGGGTCTCTCTTTCGAGCACCTCGCGGAGCACGCTCTCGCCCGCGGGCGGGATGTGCACATATTTGCTCCGTCCCATGATAAACACGAGGGTGGCGAACACCATGAGCACCGTGGGCACGCCGAATCCCACGCCCGGGCCGTACTTGTCCAGCAGCCAGGGACAGGCCAGCATCGAGACGCAGGCTCCCAGATTGATGGAGAAGTAGAACCAGCTATACATCTTCGAAATCAGATGCTTATTGCGCTGGCCGAACTGATCGCCCACATTGGCGGAGACACACGGTTTGATGATCCCCGAGCCCAGTGCGATCAGAACAAGCCCCGCAGCCAAACCGACCCGTGTGTGGTCCCATGCCAACGCCGCGAAACCGAGGCAGTACACCACGGAGAAGATCACGATCGTGCGATACTTGCCCAGCCAGACGTCGCTGAGCACTGCCCCGAGCAATGGCGTGAAGTAGACGGTGGCGGTGAACAGGTGAAACCATTCCTTGGCCCGCTCATCGCCCATTGCGGACAGCGTGCCGTCGCTTCCCAGCAGGTACTTGGTCATGAAGACGACGAGGATGGAACTCATGCCGTAGAAGGCGAAGCGTTCGGCGGCCTCGTTCGTCAGGATGTAGGGAATGCCGGCGGGCATTTTTTCGGAGGGCAGCGGGGCGGTCAGGTATTCGCGTTTGGCCATAAGAGTCCTCGGTTCATCGCCAATTCCATGCAGGGGCGAATCCTGATTCGCCCTTGTGCCGCATGGTACAAGGCTGCGGCCCGGCCTCAAAGAAGAAATCTCCGTGTGGCGCTGCCACAGAACAGGCAGATGATTTGGAGGCGGCCTTGATTCACCGGAGTCCGGCGGGTACGATGGGCGTCCCGGTTTGTAGTGACGCCGTAAGGCGTTACTGTCTCTATAGGAAGTATGCCCCTTCGGCAGGCTCTGAGGGGCACACTACGAACGAGCGCCGAAATGATCTGTCGAGGGGAAAGGTGAAACCGATGAGAATTACAGCCAAATTAGCCTTGATTCTGTTGCTGCCGGCCGGCGCGATGGCGGCCGAAATCGATGATCTGACCCATGTGCCCGACGCTCGCATGCTGCGTTTTCCCGACGTCAGCGCCGAGTCGATCGTCTTTTCCTACGCGGGCGATCTGTGGACCGTCCCCAGAGACGGCGGCACCGCCCGGCGGCTCAGTTCGCCCAAGGGCAATGAGATGTTCCCCAAGTTCTCGCCCGACGGCCGGCTGATCGCCTTCAGCGGCAACTACGACGGCAACACCGACGTCTACGTGGTCGGCGCCCAGGGAGGCCAGCCCCGCCGGCTGACGCACCATTCCGCTTCCGACCTCGTGGTCGAGTGGTACCCCGACGGCCAGCACGTGCTCTACCGCTCGGGCATGGTCAGCCCGTCCGGACGCTTCAATCGCTTCTTCAAGCAATCGATCGCCGGCGGCCTGCCCCAGACGCTGCCTTTGCCGTACGCCGAACTGGGCTCGTTCAGCCCCGACGGCAGCCAGATCGTCTACCAGTTCATCTCGCGCGAGTTCCGCACGTGGAAGCGCTATCGGGGCGGCATGGCCAGCGATCTGTGGCTCTACGATTTCCTCAATAACAGCGCCGAGAAGCTCACGGATTTTGCCGGCACGGACGCGGTGCCGATGTGGCATGGCGACACGATCTATTTCCTCTCCGATCGCGCTGCCGACCAGAAGCTCAACATCTGGGCTTATTCGCTGCGGAGCAAGCAGTTCCGGCAGGTGACCGACTTCGCCGAGTACGACGTCAAATGGCCCAGCCTCGGGCCCGATGCCATCGTCTTTGAGAACGGCGGCCAGCTCTATCTGCTCGACCTGGCGACGGAGAACTCCCGGCCGATCCAGGTGAAGGTGCCCGACGACCTGCCCCGCGTGCGCACGGAGCAAAAGAACGTCTCGAACCTGATCCAGAACTTCTCGCTGTCGCCTACCGGCCAGCGGGCGCTCTTTGAGGCGCGGGGCGAGGTGTTTACCGTGCCTGCCAAGCACGGCAGCGTGCGCGACCTGACCAACACCTCGGGCGTGGCCGAGCGCTACCCCGCCTGGTCGCCCGACGGCAAGTGGATCGCGTATTTCGCGGACGCGACAGGCGAGTATGAACTGTACCTGCACCCCAGCGACGGCAAGGGCCAGCCCCGGCAGGTGACCCAGGGCGGCGCCGCCTTTCGGTACAGCCCCCTCTGGTCGCCAAACAGCAAGCTGGTCGCCTTCAGCGACAAGACGGGCAGTCTCTACATCACGGATGTCAACGATGGCGAGGTGACCTTCATCGACAAAGATGAATGGAGCACCATGTCGTCCTACACGTGGTCGCCCGACAGCCGCTGGCTCGCCTACGCCAAGAGCGGGGCCAATCGCCACGGCAACATCATGATCTACGACGTCAACGACCAGACCGTCCGCCAGGTCACCAGCGACTTTTACGACGACGGCTCGCCCGTCTTCGACGCCGAAGGCAAGTATCTGTTCTTCCGCTCGAACCGCTCGTTCGATCCGGTCTACAGCGACGTGGACTGGACCTGGATCTATCCGAACTCGACGCAATTGTTTGCGGTGACTCTGACGAAGGACACACCCAGCCCGCTCGCTCCGCGCAGCGACGAGGAGAAGATCGAGAAGGACAAGGAGAGTGAGAAGGGTGAAAAGAGTGTGAAGAGTGAGAAGGGGGAGGCAGAGGGGCGCGACCCGAACGAGGCGGACGCGGCTGAGGACAAGTCAGAGGATGGGGACAAGAAGGACGAAAACGGCAAGGACGACAAGAAGAAAGACGAGCCCAAGCCGGTGAAGATTGATTTCGAGGGCTTCGAGCGGCGGGTGGTTGCGCTGCCGATCCAGGCGGGCAATTTCGGCGGTCTGGCGTCGGTCAAGGGCAAGTTGTTGTTTGCGCGCTACATGCCGGCCGGAGCGAGGAAACCGGGCGAGCCTGGCGGGAAGCTGCTCTACTACGATCTGAAGGAGCGCGAGGAGAAGACCGTCATCGACAATATCGACGGCTACGATCTCTCCGCCGATGGCAAGAAGATCCTATACAAGAGCCGCTCGACGTACGGCATCATCGACGTCGGCGAGAACAAGAAGGTCGGCGACGGCAAGGTCGACTCCGGCGATCTGAGGGCCTGGATCGACCCGCGACAGGAGTGGCAGCAGATCTTCACCGAGGCCTGGCGCGTCCAGCGCGACTATTTCTACGACCCGAACATGCACGGGCTTGACTGGCCCGCGATGAAGCAGCGCTACGGGGCACTGCTGCCCTACCTGGCCAGCCGGGAGGACCTCAACTACATCATCGGAGAGATGATTGCCGAGCTGAACGCCTCGCACACGTATGTCGGAGGCGGTGACATCGAATCGCCGCCGCGACTGAACGTCGGTCTGCTGGGCTGCGACTTCGAACTGGACAAGGACCAAA
>CAZNSM010000208.1:0-8075 GCA_964575615.1 uncultured Pirellulales bacterium
GCTACCATCCTGCTTGATGTGGGAGGCCACGTACCGAAGCGCATGATCGATCTGGATTTCCAGCATGTCGATTTGATCGACACCCCCGAGACCATCCAAAAGCCCTTCACGTTCCTCTCTCCTGAACGGTGTGCGTTTGTGAAGGACCACACGGCTGGGAAGTCTCGTACGCGTGTCATAGAACAGTTCCCGAATGGTTTCGCCGACACGGCGGGCGTCCTCCTTTGACATGAAGGGATTACCGCCGCGCATGATCGGATCGTCAATCTTGCTCAGGCGGTACTGCAATCCCTCGCCGCGCGCGCTGTAGATGTGGCTGCAACCCAAAACCACGTGTTGTCCTCGGTGAGCAGTCCGGTCGATGCTGAAACCGAGACCAACAAATGCGGTATCGTCGCTGAGGTTGTCGAGTACCCAAGGTGTCCGCATGCTCTTGACGTACAGAGCAAGCGACAACCACCACCAGATGCGGCACCGCTGCTGATCCGCGAGCGTGGTCTCGTCGAGAAACTGAGAGGCGAGGCCTCGTTGAATACAAAACGCCTTCACGAAGTCATGGACGTCGAATCGCTCGTCTTTGTCTGTGTACCCGCGCAGGTGATTCCACCGATCGGGAAAGAAGATGAGCACCACGTGGGCCGAGTAGGATGATTGCAGTGTCAGGATGCCATTCGTGATTTGCCTCGCGACCTCCACAGCACCACGATGAGAATCGCTCTCAATTGGTTCAGGGCAGGTGACCCATCCCGCATCACCAGGATGAGGAACATCCAATGGTAGGCCGTAGGCCTGCTGGAAACCTGGATAGTCGATGAGATAATCTTGCTCAGTTGTGGAGGGCCCGTGTCGGTGTTGAGCATTCGCCAGATATGAAGAGAGCGTGTTCGCTTCCGTCTGCGGACAGACCACGCCAACCCGTATCAAAGGAACCAGTCCGCGATAAGTAAGCGGGAAGTCGTAAGGCCTGTTTGCGACGATGCCTCGGATGGGGTGCGTATCTACAACTGTCCCCGAAGCTTCTCGGTTGGAAAACAGAAGCTTGGGCTCCTCAAGCTCGATCCCACGATGTTTCAGCAGAGGTCTGACGCCATCCGGAAGTGCGATCGTAGGGCCGTCTCGGCGGCTCACGCCAGCAAAGATCGGCGAGGAACGCACCTTGAACGTGAAGGTCGAACCGCAGCCTTTCGGATACTCGAATGTTACGGTCTTCTTGTCCGGAAACAGTTTCATGCGCCACTTGTTGATGGCTTGGTTGAAAGGCTTGTTGTGCTGCCAGCCTAAGATGCTCAGCTTGATCGGATCGGCGATTTCGCGGGACACTGCCTCGCCGGCACCGTCCAGCACTTTGATAGACGGCTTGAGTACCAGATACTGGGTACTACCGACCCGCCGAAGAAACGCAAGTAGAGACTCACAGGCGACACATTTCAGGTTGCCCTGCAGCACCGTCTTCACGGGTTGGGAAAGCCACATTTCTGCGTCGAGGTCTGTGTTCACCTTGATGGCATCAGCCATAGCACAAACCAGCGCCTTGCGCATAAGGTGGACTATTGCGCCGTCCTCGTAACGGTATTCCTCTGGGGCGACTGGCGTGCGCTCGATGTTACCATTGATGTTGTCACCGAAGATCACGCGGACGTGATCTGCCAAGCCAATGGCGAGAACCTTCCCCTTCAGTGGCACGGCGACAACCGGATGGTTACGTGTCTGTTCTTCCAGCCAGGACCAGATCCTCTCCTGGGGCCAGACCTTCAGATCAAACTGAAAGACCTCTGATGGGCACTGGATTTCGAACGCATTGCTCTTGATCAGCGTGCTGACACCTTGGGTAGCGAGCTGGAACGGCGTTCTGTCTATGAGATTCTGCGGCGTGAGTTGTGAAATGTCCTTCTGGGCGGCCTCGCGTGACTCGCAGTCCAAGCAGTGCATGGCCAATCTGCTCAACAGACCGTCGAAGCCTTGAGATGGGACGTAGAAGGCGTCTCGCCCATTTGCCCGAGCATGTTGGATAAGGTCGGCAATATGGCCGGGAACATCCCCGTCGTTGAAGCCGCACCAGTAGAGGGTTCCTGTACCACGCCCCGAATAAGCCGCTCTAAGTGCGTGCATTACCGATTGGTCGCGTCCGCTGTAACCGCTAACAATCAGCGGGGTATTTCGGAGTTCAGTAGCAAGTGCCGCCCGGAGTTGGCTTTCCTGAGTCTGCAGTTCAGGACGCGTGTTTTTCAGCGAGTCGTATCGGTAGTCGCCATGGAGCGATACGCAAAGGATTTCGCCCTTACGCGTAGAGCGGGGCAAACGGTTTTGGCTGTCGATGCCGATTTCAATTGGTGTGAGCCGGAAACCTGCTGCGGCTCTCGCCACCAGACCGTCGAAGTTTGTAGTCCAGACGGAACGGAAGACGTCCGCCAACGCAAGATGGCAAAGCAGACGATAGCCTACATGAGGCTTAGCGGCGCGGATTCTGTCTTGGAAGTAGGCCTTCCGGTCGGCGCCGATGGGATAGCAGTGTTGAATGTAGAACCCATATTCCTCGGCACTCCCAGCCACCGGATAGCTTCCTTGTCGATCAAGCCATTCTTGGATGCGCCGGCAGACGCTCGGAAGAGAGAGCTCAGAGAATTGGTCTTCAAGGCCCGGATTGTTTGTGGCAAAAATGTTGTGTTTCCATTCCCAGACGCACTTCTCCGCTGACGGTACGCCCGAGCTAACGGATGCGCCCGCGCCGAGGAACAGCGCGTACGGGGTCGAGCGATTGATCCCAACCGACCGTACAAATGCATCAAGAGGGAGGGTCAACTCCTGTGTCTGGTAAGCCGTGACAGGTGAATCAGTCGCCACGTCTTTTCTCCGTCACACGTATCACACTAGTCTCAGAGCCCATGGCATTATTGTAGGGCCAGGTCGGCCGAAAGACAAATGCTATGTTCGTAAAGCGTAGTAGACGCTCGGCCGATCAGCGTGATGGTCGCGGCCACATCGTTTCGGGAGATACCTGACATCTTCAATTCCGACGGACTTGCTAATCTGAGTAGCCAGTCGCATAATGAACTCACCAGGAACCTGGGTTGTGGCGAACGGGCCGCATGATGGTTCGAAGGCAACGGAGCGTTGCCCAGTCATAACAGGAGAAGCCGATATGCCGGGCAATCAGGAACTCGCAGAAAGGCTCAAACGCGGTCCAAGCTACTTGCTCGTCGGCCAAGCCTGGCTAAAGGGTGTGAGCGGGCGCGATGTGTTTCTTGAGCAGGCGGCGAGAAAGTTCAACGGAGTCAATGCCGCTGAGGCAGGTTATTCGGCGTTGCTTGAGACCTCGGCTAGCTCCAACTATCAGGAGGCAGTTGCGTGGCTCAACCACCGGTGCGCATCTATCCCCATGCCGGAGGCGTTCGAGATAATCGGCGAGTTTGTCTGGAACGGTATCGCCACATCCGCGATCGACGATGTGCTCATCAGAGGCCTTCGGCGTCCCTGGCGCGATGTGCAGCGGGTGACCGATCGACATTATCAACCGGCAGATCCGCGAAGCCGAACCAAGCTGCATGTGTGGTGCCTTTTCGGGAATGTTGGGGCGGCTGAGCCTGATGGTTGGCCTCCGCTGACGCAACTACAGTTTGTTCAGCGTAAGGCAGTCGCAACAGTCCTGGCAGATGTGTTGCCTTCATTGTTGACGAGGCTTGGTGTCCTCTGCATCGAGGGCTATGATCCTCGATCGGATTGGTTAACCACCGAGGCCGTTTACCAGATTTGTGCTAATCTGGCCGCTGGCCAGGTGCACCTTTTTGGCGTTTCTGAATATCATCGCAATGATCGCTTCCTGGGTGAATTAGCCTCCGAGGGAAAACTGACTTTCCACATCGAGAAGCTCTCGCAGTTTCTCGAGGAGGCCGCTGACGCAGGCTGGGTACAGTGTGGCCAAACGGCAGCCGATATCGCCTTTGGCCAGAGCATTCGGATCGCCGGTCATAGTGTTGCCATACCCGAACAGATGCTACGACAGATCCAGACCACTGCGCGAATCATAACTGAACTGGCCTTTGCTCCGCTCAGAGAACAGAGCCGCGATGCACGGTATGCTGAGTTCCGTAACTTCCTCTACGACTCGAGCTACCGCCCCGACTGGGAAGGCTACGCACGGGGCTTCGCGTTCAAACGACCGTTTCAGACCAAGCTGTGGCAGACGGTCCAGAGCCAGGTAGAGAATGTCTCTATTCGCAGTGAACCTGTGATCCTGCATGGCTCGACCGGATCCGGAAAGACCGTCGCTCTTGGACAGTTGGCGTTCGATCTTCAGAAAGAGGGAAGGGTACCAGTAGTCTTCATTGATCGGTACGTTCGCCAAGTCCATCGCGAGGCTATTGACCAGTTCTGCAATTGGGCGGAGAACCAGGATGCCCCAGCTGTTGTGGTCATTTGGGATGGGATGATGGAGCCGAAGGAGTATCGAGGCCTTGATCGGTATTTGCGTGGCAGAGGCCGGCGCTCTGTTCTTGTAGGTACCTGCTATCAAACAGACATTAGTGCTATGGAGTTGCCAAACGGCGTGGTTGCCAGCCCCGCAATGGCATCTGAGGAACTGCACCAATTCATGAGTTTTCTCGAAAGCGTTGACCCCGACCTGCCTGCTCGCTTCGCTCGCTTGCCGCAGACAGAGCCCGAAAGCTTCCTAGGAAGCCTTTACCGCTATCTGCCGGAAACACGAGCAGCCATTCAGACGGGACTGGGGCTAGAGGTTGCTCATGTCGAGGATCTCTTGCTGCAGTTACGGCTCCCAGTGGATCAGACGGCACGATTCGGAACTCGCCTTGGTGATCTCCTTGCTGAGGCTGGGATAGCTGGTTCGCCAGAGACATTTGGTGAAACTACACAGACCCTTGGCGGAGAGGAAGTCACTGAGATTCGGCGCCTGGTGGCTTTCGTCATGGTCCCAGGGCAGTTCGGTCTATCCTGCCCCTTTGAATTGCTCATGCGAGCCGTCGGGCGAACGCCGGGAGCCGGATTCCTCCAGACACTGGAGCGAGTAGACATATTCCGAATCAGCGAAGACTCGGACGGAAATCCCGTAGTGGGCCCTCGATCTGCCTTGGAGGCCAGACTCATTAACAGGCGCTTGCTGGGAGGGCCAAGGCCAGAGATCGAGTATGCTGGCCAGATTCTGGAAGAGCTTCGCACTTCGCACCTTACGGGACAGCGAGAGATCGACTTTGCCGTTGATTTGCTGCGGTTTCTGGGGCCAAACGGACAGAATGCAGCCTATTATGCCCTTCACTTTGAGAGACTGGCTCAGTCTCTGTCTGATCTCCGGGCCAAAACCGGGATGACGAACACACGACTACTTCTTCAAGAAAGCGTCCTACTTCGAGAGTCTGCGAAGCGGAGGCCAGCGGACAGCCCTGATGAGTCGCAAAAGCTGTTGCATAGGGCCATACTTGCAAGCACAGAGGCGATCGAGGCTATGGACGATCGGCCGGCTACCCGCTCAATACGCTGTCAACTTCTAGTGGAGAAAGCAGCAGCCTTGGGAGCCTTGGCTCAAACGGAAACCGATTCGAGAGCACGCCATCGCTCGGTCGAGGAGGCACATGAGAACGCATTCCGAGCCTATGCGGTTGACCCGACGAGTTTCCACCCGCTGGACGTGATTGCATGGACCGCAAGCAACCTCCTGGCCTCGACGGCCTTGTCCGATGGGGAACGACTGAGAATCATGGAATCTGTGACCCATGCCTTCGCGCTCGCAGAATCCGAAGACTGGGATGTCGAGGCTCAGGTCCAACTTGAAAGACGGAAGATGGAGCTGGGGAGGGTCTTTGGCGCCCAGGTCGCCGATCAGGCCTTTCAGAGTCTTCTGAACCTCGGGTCGGCTGCCGGGGTGGTCTTCCGTGCCTTTCAACTCGCAGGGGGCATTGAAGGAAAGAGAGAATCCTATGAGCGGCGAAAACAACTTGCATCGAAGGCATTGGAGTTCATGGACGCCTACCCAGAGGTCGTTCTCAAGGATCCACGCGCATTATTCCTGCGGTTCAAACTCTGGTGGCGAACACGTGCGGGGATCGATTTCAACGAAAGAGAGAGGTTCTCAATTCCTTTTGGGGAAGCCGATTGGGACGAATGCGTCCACACAATTGGAGGAATACTCACCCATGATGAGTTCCGGACGAACTTGACACTCCGCTTGATAGAGGCTGTGGCGTTCTTTCACCGAGGAGAATACTCCAGGGGATTCGAGGCTTTTGAACAGTTGAATGCCGAGCAAATTTATGCCCGAAATCGGATAGTCCGGCGTTATCTCTTCAGCGATTCGGCTGGTAAACCTCGCCGGTTTTCAGGCACGGTGGTCACCATCCGAGACAGCAGGACCGGTTTTGTTTCCATATCAGGTTTCCCGAGAAGGATTCTGTTCTTCCTGTATGAGACTGGTAGGCCTGACACTCGCCAAGGGGATGAGCTGAGCGGTTTTCACATCGCTTTTAACATGCTGGGGCCAATAGCGGATTTCCGGGTTTCCGAATAGACCGGCCTGGCGGAGAGATTATGTCCTCACCTCTCAATAGTGAGACTGCGACTGACTTCGGCCCTGTCGCCGCGTTGTTTTCCGATCTTGACCTGTTAATTCAGTCTGTAGCGAAGGGGCGAATGCCGGGCCTGGAACCGATCACACTGAAGATGCCTATTGCGCAACCGGCGATTCATGCGTTCTACACAATGGTGTCATGGACGTATGTGTGCTTGATCGAGAGTGGTCCGGTGCATTTCCGTTTCCTGTCGGAACGCGCTGCGGCCCTAGGGATCGACCCAAACAATGGACTTCAGACATTCCGAGAGGATGTGCATGCGTTGCGTACCGTTCTTCAACACAATCTTGACTTGGCAGATGCAAACGACTTCGCCAAGCTCGGCCGTTGTGAAAAGTGGATGGCCAGTGTCCTGGAGCGGCGGCCATCTCCGGGCGATCGCTTTTGGCCTAGCCAGGAACACGAGTGGCTGCGACTCGCGGGGGCAATGCGGGAACAAGCGCGGCGCTTCGCCGAACTGAACATAGCTACGGTCGGACGGTTGATGCGGGACGAGTATGCGGAGGATGCCATAGACGAATGGATTCTACGCTGTAACCGGGTCTTACCGGCCCATGAGTTTGACAGAATCGCTGGCGTGGCGGCAGGTGACTTGGGCTTGGAACACTTGGACACTACTAGAGTACGCAAGGTCCATTTGGAGGAGTGGAACCGCCGTCTACGGCTGCTGCCTGACGGAGCGGATATCCGACGTGAGTCTCGGCGACTCGTGGAACAGACACTGCTCGCTGAAGCAGACAGCTACTTGCCAATCACGGGCGAAGATGTCATTGGCTTCCTCGGTGTAAGGCCTGGCCCTGACGTCGGAATGGTCCTTCGCAAAGCGAAGGATATATACCGAAAGGATCCGTGCAGCCGAGAGGACCTGCTGCGACGGTTGAGTATGGAAAGATGATGAGATACAGCCCCACGGATTCAACCGCTGCAAACCGGCTGGATGGCCAGATCATCCGCTGAGGACAGCTCGGCGGGTTCAAAAAGCCCCGTCGCAGGGTTGTCCGGTGGGTTGGACGAATATGTTTACCCTTCTGGACGACGCTGTGCGGGGTTTCGGGGGTACGCCGGCCGGGGGGTGGGGCGACGTGGCCAGCCGAAGGCAGCGCCTCGCTGGGGTACGTGATCCCAGCGGCAGTCGCCGTCCGCGAAACACGATCAGCTCGAACAATGGCGTACGCGATGGCCCGGCCGTAAGCGGCCGCCCAGGGACTCTGGGAAAGGGTTGTGACTAACCACCGGGGCGATGTCCGTCCGCAGTCTTGGGGTGTCCACCATCCGCCGCGCGTTAGACAGAGACCCCGGAAGCCGCCTTTGTGATCGCAGCCCTTCAGGCGACTGTCCTACATACTGTCCTATTCTCGGAGTCACGAATCGTGTTGGGAGCGTGTACGGATGATAACGCATCGTAGCACGTAATTTGTTATGAAAAAGGGGGTTGCGTTCTAAAGGCTTGTTTTCTAAGATGTAACGGAGAGAGCGGGTTCGAATCCCGCCCTCTCCGTT
>CAZNSM010000209.1:0-7998 GCA_964575615.1 uncultured Pirellulales bacterium
CTGCCTGGCGAGGATTCCACAAAACGGCAGAGGCGAACGCTCCGCGAGAAGCATTCGCCTCGTGTTTCTTTCATTGCCCCGTGGTGATGGATTATCCGATTCGGACCGGCGACATCCTGTCGATGGTTTACGATCGGCTCTATTCGAATGCGATACCCAGACCGATGACAGCGTCTTTGAGCGTGCCCTGGCGGTCGACCCTGACGACGCGGCCTCTTTTGATCCGAGCGAACTGACCTTTCTTCTCGGCCAGCTCATCTGTCCGCGGGAAGTTCAACTCGACCACAGAGCCCCGACGAATCGGCGTGGTCATCGGAACCGTAATGAAGACTCCCACTTTGCTTATGTTGGCGCTGCGGCCGTTGAAGAAGCGGCCCGCATCGGGAAGCCACACGCTGACCGGCCACGACAGATCCGTCCGAATCTCCCTGCGTTGTTCCACTGACGTCTCCATTGTCTGTGTCTCCTTTCTGAGCGGGTATTCCAACACAGGCCATTATCGCCAGTGTGAACATAGGTGGTTTAGTTCAAACAGTGAGAATTTTGACGATTGCGATCGCTTTTCAGTCCGTATGACATAGCGGATATGCTCGGCCCATATTATCGGGCCGGAATAAGGTTTTTCTTCCGGCCGATAGCTGTCTCCGCCCCGATCCATATTATCGGTCCCGGACAGCCCCCTGATGCACCGCCAACCGCTCTGCCGGGCTTGTCAGCGGCGAGCAGAACAGCAGAACCTGTTGAAGTCCTGATGATACCGGACGTATCCGGTTCCGGTCGCAGGCAACGGAGCCATCCCGGACCGGATCGCGCACGCATTCGAGGCGATTTGACGACTGTATGGAGAATGCCGGTTAAGACGCCGTGCTCTGAGGCCGACATAGCGTGCAGGCCGGGCGGCCCGTGCGGGTCCGGCCCTCGAACAAGACGGCCGATGGATTCTTGGCAGATCAAGGCCCAGTTGAAGGAGCATCCGGCATGGCCCAGGCATGTGGAATCAGCAGTGCGACGGACCGCAGTGAGAACAACCAGACCTCCTACCCCGACCTTCTGCACACCCTCGTGTGGAACGCCATCATGGACAACGCCACCGATGTGCACCTGCACTGTGTGGACGAAGGAGTCCGCGTCATCCACCGGGTCGACGGCGTGATCGTTCCGAAGGCGGTGCTGCCGCTGACGGAAGGCCGGCGTCTGCTGAACCAGCTCAAGAGCGCGGCCGGTCTGACCGTCGTCCGTTCGTTCGCGCCTCTGGAGGGCCAGATGGACTGGCACGATGAAGATACGACATGGGAGATTCGCGTGACGCTGACGCCCGTCCGCGAACGCGAATCGGCCCACCTGCGGCTGCTGAGCGCGCCCAGGGACAGTTGGGACCTCTGCGGCTTGGGCTTTTCCAATGCCGATCGCGACAGGATTGCCTCGACCATCCGTTCGCTCAGCGGCCTGGTCCTGGTGACCGGCCCGACCGGATCGGGCAAGACAACCACGATGTACGGACTGGCGTCACTAACGGACCTGCGAACCACAACGACCTATTCCATCGAGGACCCGGTGGAATTCAAGCTGCCTTTCGCCCAGCAGATCGAGGTAGACGAGCAACACGGCCTGACCATGCACGAGGGTCTGCGTACGATCCTGCGAATGGACCCCGACCTGATCCTGATCGGCGAGATTCGCGACAAGGACTCGGCGATCGTGGCGGCCCGGGCGGCGTTGTCGGGCCGGCTGGTTCTGGCGACGATTCACGCGCGCGACGCCGCCGGAGCGGTCGACGCCCTGCACTATCTGGGCGTTCCGCACCACATCATCGGCAGCTCTCTGCGACTGGTGATCGCCCAGAACCTCCTGCGGCAGGTCTGCGGCCAGTGCGCCCAGCCGCGAGAGCTGGACGAGAATGAGACGGACGTGTTCGCGCGGCTTGGCATGAGCGCTCCGAAGGAGCTGCTGCACCCGGGCAGTTGCGCCGAGTGCGGCTGGTACGGCTACAAGGGACGTACCGGGATCTTCGAAGTCGCACTGATGGACGATGAGGTCGGCGCCCTGATCAGCGCGGGCGCTCGCCATCGTGAACTCGTTGAAAGACTCCGCGCCAAAGGCATCCGGTCGATGACCCAGGACGGCCTGGCCAAGGTCGCCGCCGGCACTACAACAATGGAAGAGATCTTCCGTATCAACGCCTGCACACGAAGCGAAGAAGCCGTCAGGCAGGAAGCCAACGCTGAGCCGATCGCCGCACCGGTTGGTTAGACCGCCCCGGACCACCGGCGCAATTCTTGAGCAAACCCCCTCAACGGTCCGAGCGTATGGACCGAAGGCTCTGCCGCCCTTGGGGGTAGGTACATGGACGTTGCCAGGAAACGCGGTTTCACGTTGATCGAACTGCTGGTTGTCGTCGCGATCATCGCCCTGCTGATCGCCATCCTCATGCCGGCCCTGCAGAGAGCCAAGGAGCAGGCCCGGGCCGTGATCTGCCTGCACAACCTGCGGCAATGGGGCCTGGCCACCTCGCAATACGCCACCGAATTCGACGGCATCCTGTGGCCGGAGTCCTATCCGCTCAGCGGCGACGTGCAGACCGTCCCCGGCGACTGGATGGAGATGCTGCGCCCCTACTATAAGGACGTGGACAAGGTCCGTGCGTGCCCCTCGGCGAGCCGGCCCTCGGTCGATGACCAGAGCACGGAGATGCGCGGGGGCATCCACCATGCCTGGGGCCGGCCCCGCCATGCGTCCGACCCGAGTTCGCGTGACTTCATCTCGAAGGCCGATTTCTGGGGCAGCTACGGCATGAACCGCTGGATCACCGATCCGGTGGAGAAGGATCAGCGATACTGGAAATACGCCTTCGAACGGAATACCGAGGGGATTCCGGTCTTTGTCGACTGCATTCACTGGCACCTGCGGCCCCAGGACACCGACCGGCTGCCGAGCCAGCCGCTGGTGGTCTTCAGTGACTTTCCCGAGAACGGCCAGGGCGGCACCCAGATCTGGCGTGCCTTCCTCGAACGCCACAATCACGCCACGCAGGCCTGCTTCCTCGACGGCTCCGCGCGCAAAATCCCCCTATGGGATCTCTGGAATCAACGCTGGCATCGCCAGTTCCGCCGACAGGAATACGGTCGCTCCGACTTCCCGTTCCTGCGGTGATCGGCCAAGCCGGCGCCGCGAGGCCGCACATCAGCCCCGGCCGACACTGCGATTCAACGTTGGATGTCGTCCAAATGCTCCAGAGCTTGAATGCCGCGATACTCTTCCACATGCTTGATGCGGATGTACAGGTGCTTGCGATGGTGCCAGAGGATCCTGGCGGCCTCGTCCAGGCTGTGGTGCGTCACGAGTTTACGCGGGTCGGACCAATGCGAATCGCAGCAGTCACAATGGCCGCGGTGCCGGTCATACCACCAGAGCTGGAACCCGCCGAAACCGCGAAACTGGTCCCCCTTGACACCGAAGACGTGCTCAGCGTAGAGCAACTGCTTGATGTGCGTTTTGCCTTTCACCTCGATCGGCTTCATCGCTCTGGCCCGCCCAAGTAACGCTCCCCTCAGACAGCCCAAGAATCGAAGCAGGATCACATCGAAGTACGGCAGTCATCGTATCGTCTCCGTGCCCAAGAGTCAATCCCGTCTCTGTCTGGTGGCTTCGGGCCAGGTGCAAATCACCTGTAGGTCGGTGCAATTTCGCCTCGTTTTTCAGTTGGGCAGATTGGATAATGGGGGCGGTTGGAAGCGAAAGGCCAGGCAGCGGAGAACACGCGATGAACAGGGTTCTTGTGCGCATCACGATCGTCGGGGTGATCCACCTTCTAATGTTTGAGGCCCTCTGCCAGTGGTCCGTTCACTGGCGTGAGAGCAGCGAGGAGTTGGTGGGCCTGCTGCTCCTGCTGCTCTTGTTCGCCGGCCTGGTCTGGGCCACGGCCCCGGCGTTCGGCGAGGTGAGCGGACGAACAAGGCGAATCCTGTGCCAAGCCGCGCTCGTCGCGGGACTTTTCGCCGGCCTCTATACTGTGGACTACTTCTACTTCTGGCACATCCGCCCGAATCTCGGCCTGTACGAAGAACCCGACTGGGTGGCCCAGCACCCGGGCTTCCAGAGATCGTTGCGGGCAAGGATCGAGACCAATATGTGGAGTTCCGCGAAGAAAGCCGACACATCCCCGTAGATTCATGTCTTGCCCACCTGAGCGTGAAGCCACCTGCTTCCGTCATCGACATCAGTTTCGGCGGGAACCGTCTTTTGCGGAAGGCGTGCGGGCAAGTTGGATGAGGTAGCCGTAGAACGCGTTGGTGTGGTTCGGGTCTTTTTCCATCATGGCTTCGGGATGCCACTGGACGAACAGACCCAGGCCGCCGTCGGTCCGTTCGAGTGCTTCGACCACGCCATCGTCGGCGCGGGCGACGGGCTTGAGCCCCTGGCCGATCCGGTCGACCGCCTGGTGGTGCGATGAGTAGACCATCGCAGCCTCGGCGCCGAGGAGCCGTGCCAGCGTGCTATCCGGCGCGATCGTTACACGATGATAGACCTTCTTGTGATTCACATCGGTCCCGACCAGCGACGGGATGTCCTGAATCATGCTGCCACCTGAGACGACGTTGGTGAACTGCATCCCGAGGCAGACTCCCAGGACCGGTTTGCCGCTCGCCATCCAGCGGGCGATCAGCGTGCTGTCGAACCGCGTCCGTCGCTCGGGCAGCACCTCGGTGGTCTCGTGCGGCGTCTGGCCGTACATCGAAGGCGGAATATCGCGCCCGCCGATCAGCACCAGGCCATGCAATTCCTTCACGTAGCGATCCACCGCCTCTTCGCTGTCGATCGGCGGCAGGACCAGCGGAATGCCTCCATTGCGAAGCACCGCCTCTACATAGGAGATATCGACCTCGCAGACCTGACGTTTCTCGTCGAAGACCGTCGTGATGCCGATCAACGGCCTGCCCGAGACGTACGAGCGAGCGTTCTGACACCCGGGGGCACATGCCCATACGACCAGCAGCAGTATGACAGCAACCTTCTTCATAGACCTGCCTCAAACCTATTGGATGGGGTCAACATTACAACGGCTTGGCGACGGCCTCGACGCGGCGCCACAGACGCAGCAGGTTGCCGCCCCAAATCTTGCGGATGTCCTCGTCGCAGTAGCCCCGGCGGACCAGTTCCACCGTGACGTTCAGCGCCTCGGCGTGATTGGCAAATCCGCTGACAGCCCCGCCGCCGTCGAAATCCGTTCCGATGCCGACGTGGTCGATGCCTGCGACGCGGACCGCGTGATCGATGTGATCGACGAAGTCTTTGACCGTCGCGACGGGAACTGTCTCGGCGAACTCCTCGTAGCGACGGTAGTACTCCTTCAGCCGGGGCCGCATCGCTGCACGCCGTTCGGTGGACCACTTCTGTCGTTCGGCATAAGACGGGACGCCCAACTCGTCGCGGAGCCGGCGAACGGCTTCCTTGCGTTCAGGCGTCTCCGGACGAAGGTAGGCGTCGAGAGCCACGATCTGAATGACGCCGCCGTTGTCACGCAAGGCCCGAAGCTGTTCATCGGTGAGATTGCGATCGTGGGGATGCACCGCCGAACAGCCCGAGTGCGACACGAGGACCGGCGCTCGCGTCACCGCAAGCAGGTCGAAGAACGCATTCTCCGAGATATGCGAAGCATCGCACATCATGCCCAGCTCATTCATCCGCTGGACCACGCGTTTGCCGAATGGTGACAAGCCGTTGTGGACGGGGTTCGGCGCGCTCGATGAATCGCAAATCTGGTTGTGTTCCGTGTGACACAACGTGACGTACCGGGCTCCTCGGTCGTAGTATTGGCGCAGCAGGTCAAGGTCTTCGGCGATGGGGAAGCCGTTCTCGATGCCAATCATGATCGCCTTTTTGCCGGTCGCAACGATCCGCTCTGCCTCGTCGGGACACATCGCCAGGGCGCAGCGGTCCGGATACATGCTCTGCGTCAGTCGCTCGATCGCCTCGAACTTGCCGTCAGCCATCCGCTGGGCTTCGGCATACGTCTGGGCGTTCAGTTCAGGTGCCTGCCGGACGTACACCGCCAGAAAAACGCCGTCGACGCCTCCTTTGGCCATCTTGACCAGGTCGCATCGGAGCGCGGGGTTGTCGACGCCGGGGTCGAGGTCGGCCGTCGCGTACTGCTCATCGGCGATGTCCACGTGCGAGTCCAGGGCAATAGCGGCCTCGTGGATCGCCTTGGCCCGGGCGATGATCTGCTCGTCGCTCGTTGGTTGCCTGAGCGCTGCGTCCATCCCTTCCAGGGCCGAGAGAAAGAGCCCGCAGGAGAAATTGGTGAGCAGCTCGCCCGCGCCGATCCGGCCGGTCTGGTGGAGCCGCCGGGCAGCGTCTTCCAGGGGCTTCTGTATCGCAGCCGCGCGGCTCTCGATCCGCTCGGCGCGGTTCCTGGCGGCCGCGACAAGGGCCGGCCCCTGGCGTTCGGCCTTGTCGCGGAAGTTCGAGAACACCCAGAAGGCCTCGCGCGGATCGGGGACGAACGGAGCGCCGACCTTGCGGTCATAAACATCGCTCGTCGGCTGTTCCGGCTGGGTGCGAAAGCCGGCCGGGAAGTCCGTGACGCCGAAGTGAAACGGCAGATAGACCGAGGTTCGAGGCTCGGCCAGACAGACCCAGTAGACCAGGCCAATGTCAAGCGGCGGTTCACGGCGCAATTGTGCGACGAAGCTGGTCTGCGTCGCGCCGCTGCACAGCGCACAGCCGAAGCCCGAGGCCGGCGAGGGTTCCGGCCGGTTCGGCTCATCGTGGCGGAGGATCTCCATGAGGTCTGTCACGCCGAGCTTGCGCTTGGGGACCACGGAGAACGGCAGGTCGAAGCCCGGTGCAATCTCCTGGCTCGCGACATACCTCAGTCCGCTCCACTGCCGGCCCGCGTTGTTCGGATGAGAGGCGGAGCCGGGATCGGCGTATACCGCGGCAAAATCGAACGGCCCGTCCTTCTGTGGATCATACCAGCCGCGTTCGATCGCGTACGTGACGATGTCCTTCGACGCAAGAACATCGACCTCATCCGCCAGGTCGATTCGGTGGATCGTGTACGTGTTGGCAACCATCGCCACCTCGTTGTCGGGAACCCGCCGCGCGAGCCAATGCCTGCCCTGGACGGCGCAGAAGAGCCAGCCTTCGTTGGGGTCGGCGATAATGTAGGTCCGTCCTGAAGCGACATAGCCGAACCGTTCCACCAGCCGGCCCGCCAGCAGAACGCCCTCCCGCGCCGAGCGTGCCCGCTGCGCGACCAGCCTTCGGAGCATCCAGCCGATACCACCGTCGGTGATCTCGGGCCGGTCCTCGCGCGAGGGGCAGCCGTCCGATGTGACGGTCACGCCCCATTCGTTGACGCATGTATCGGAGAAGAGCATGCCGGGCATTTCGGACCACAGATAGGCCCAGGTCTGCTCGACCTGCTCCAGCACACCGCCGTTGCGGAGCACCACCGTGGTCCCCGGCCCATGCATCTGCCTGGGCACCTTGTAGTGGTTGACCACCTGCGGCGGGTAGTCGTCCTCGTTGTGGCCCACGAGCACGCAGCCGTCGGTCGAAGCATCCTTGCCCACAATGATGGAGAAACACGCTCCGCACGGCAGCGCTGACAGCGCAAGCATCGCTATGGCAATCAGGATGAGGCCTTTGCACTTGGCAACCATGTTTGCGACCTCCCGTTTCTGATGGGACCGATAGGACCTATGAGACCAATAGGATTCACTCTCCTGCGGGCGCATGGCGAACCTGATTCTCCGTCGAGGCCACCACGACGGCGCACGCGGCATCACCGGTGACGTTCACCACGGTGCGGCACATGTCCAGGATGCGATCGACGCCCAGGATGATCCCGATCCCCTGCAAGGGCACACCGATGCTGCCCAGCACGATCGCCAGGGTCACGATCCCGGCGCCGGGCGTGCCCGCCGCACCGATCGACGCCAGCGTGGCCGTCAGTACGATCGTCAACTGCTGGGCGAAACTCAGGTCCATCCC
>CAZNSM010000210.1:0-7883 GCA_964575615.1 uncultured Pirellulales bacterium
GGGGCAGTTGAAAATCTTCCGGGTCTCCTTGACCATCTTGGTCTCTTCTTCGTTGTACCCATCCGGCCCCAGCGCCGAGTTGTGGCTGAAGCAGTTGAACGCGATCTGATAGGGGAACACGTTGCAGCTCGGCTTCTTGCCGTCGAGAATCTCGCGGCTCTGGGCCTCGAGTTCGGCCATCGCCGCGGCGCCGGCGCCGCTGGCGGCCTGGTAGGTGCTCACGACCATCCGCTTGACCGGATTGACCTGGTGCAGAGGCCAGACCGGCACGATGCCGATGATGGTCGAGCAGTTCGGGTTCGCGATGATGCCCTTGTGCTCCCTGATCTTCTCCGGGTTGATCTCGGGGATCACCAGAGGCACCGTGGGGTCCATGCGAAACGCCGAGGAATTGTCCACGACCACCGCGCCCGCCTTGGCCGCGGCGGGAGCGAACTCCTTGCTACGCGAGCCGCCGGCGCTGAACAGCGCGATATCGACGCCTGCAAAGCTGTCCTTCGTCAACACCTCAACCGTATATTCCTCACCCTTGAAGGTGATCTTCTTACCCTTGGAGCGGCTGCTGGCAAGCACCTTGAGCGTATCAAACGGAAAGTCGCGCTCTTCGAGGATACTGAGGAATTCCTGACCGACCGCGCCGGTCACCCCTGCGATTGCCAGATGACAAGCCATGTTTGCATACTCCTTTTCACTTCGGTTTTCACTGAAGGGCCGCCAACCGTTGACCGCCCAAAAGGCTGGTTTTGTGGAAACTACAGAACTATGTATTCTATACCCTCCGCCAGTGCAATGCAAGAGTGTGTCTGCTAATATCTTCTATTGGCTCCGCTAACAGTCGAGCCGACGCTGCCAGAGGGAGGCCAGAGCCGAGGCGGTGATGATGCAGACGAAGACAAAGATGGCGGCGGGGATGGCGGCCTCCTCGCCGAGGTGCTCCAGAGCCAGGGCCGAGCCCAGCCCGGCGTTCTGCATGCCAATCTCAATCGTCAAGGCCCGCCGTTTGAGCCTGTCCAGGCCGAACAGGGCGCCGATCCCGTACCCGGCCCCCATCCCATAGAGGTTCAGGACCAGCACGACCGCCAGGACACTGCCGGTTACCTGGGGCAGCCTTGCCTGGTTGCGTGCGATGACGACCGAGCAGATGAAGACGATGAACGTCGCGGAGATCGCCGGAAAGACCGGAAGAACCCGCTCGACCGAACGGCGAAAGCGATAGCGCACCCAGAAACCGAGCAGCAGCGGCACGACGACCATCACCATGATCTGAACGAACATGGCCCAGAACGAGACCGGCAGTTCGGAGCCGGCCAGCACCTTGGTCAGCAAGGGAGTCAGGATGGGGCACAGCAGGGTCGAGACGGTGGTCAGGGATACGGAATAGGCGGCATCGGCCCTGGCGACATAGCTCATGGTGTTGCTGGCCATCGCGCCGGGGGCGGCACCGGTCAGAATCAGGCCGACCGCCAACTGGGGCGGCAGCCGGAACAGCCGCGAAATCGCATAGGCCCCGAAGGGCATCACCAGGAACTGCGCGGCCGTGCCAAGCGCCACGACAGAAGGCGTCTTGAGGATTCGCCTGAAGTCATCCGGCTGGAGAGCCACGCCGATGCCGAACATGGTCAGGGCGAAGAACAGGGTGTTCATCGACAGGCAGACGCTCAGGTGCCCGACCACGGCCGGCGGCAGGCTCGAAAGGACATCGGCCGGAAACAGCGCGGCCAGGCTGAACGTGCCCACAACCCGGAACCAGTTGGGATGCTCGGCAGTGTCCTTCCACAGGAACGCGACCAGACCGCATCCGACCACCCAGACAGCGAAGTACCTCGTATAGAACGTCAGAACTCGGCGCAGCATGGAGGGCCAGTATAAGCCGCGACGGGCCGGCCGACAACCGCCTGCTCCAACCAACAAGAAGGCCCCGCCAACAAGGCGGGGCCGGTGCTACGATGAAGGAGGACATCAGAACCACACTTATTTCTTCGGCAGACGCAGCATCAATAACCTTGTCCAGTCCTCGTCGCGGACGCGAAGAAGAACACGCCCATCTGCCGCTGCGTTGTCAATGGCTTCATTAAACTCTTTTACGTTGCGGATGGGCTTTCGGTTCACTTCCGTGATCAGGGTGCCCTCGCGCATTCCGGCCTCGGCGGCCGGCGAGCCGGGCTTGACCTCCATCACGACCACACCCGAGAGATCCTCGTAACCCAGGCTGGAAGCCAGCTCTTCGGTCAGGGTCTGAAGCGCCATCCCCAACTTCTCCTGTACGGCCTGGCTGCCTCCGCCGACCGCAAAGCCGCTATCCGGACGTTTGTCGAGCGTCACCGTCAGCGGCTTGCGCTTGCCGTCGCGAATCACCACGATCCGAACCTCGCTGCCCGGCTTGTACATGGCCACGCGGTTACGGAACTCGTTCCAGTCGGAGACCGGCTGGCCCTCCAGTTCAACGACCACGTCGTCCTGCTTGACTCCGGCTTTGTCGGCCGGAGAATCCTCCACCACGCTAACGATCACCACACCCTTGTCGGTGTCCAGTCCGAAGTACTCTCCCATGCCGGGCTCGACATCGTTGCCTTGCACGCCGAGAAAACCACGCACCACTTCCCCGCTCTCTTTGAGCTGAGTGTAGATGTCCCTGGCCATGTTGCTGGGGATCGCCAGCCCGATGCCCACGTTCCCGCCGGGCCCGATGATCGCGGTGTTGATGCCCACCGCCTTGCCGTCCAGGTTCAGCAGGGGGCCGCCCGAGTTGCCGAAGTTGATCGCCGCATCGGTCTGGATGAAGTTCTCATAGCTGGCGATGCGCAGGCCGCTGCGTCCGGTGGCGCTGACGATTCCCGCCGTGACGGTGTGGCTCAGGCCGAACGGATTGCCGATGGCAATCACCCACTCGCCCACTTCCAGCGTGTCGGAGTTCGCCAGCTCGATGTAGGGAAGGTCGGTCTTGTCGATCTTGACGACGGCCACGTCCGTCTCGGGATCGGCGCCGACGATCTCGGCGGTCACCTTCTGCCCGTCCGCCAACTGCACGGTGACTGTCTCGGCCCCCCCCACCATGTGGTTGTTCGTCAGGATATACCCGTCCGGAGAGATGATGAAACCGGACCCCTGCGCCACCTGCCGGGATTCCGGTTCCTGGCGCTCCCGCTGGTAACGACGCGGGCCGAAGAAGTACTTGAACAACTCGTCTTCGAACGGGCTGGATGGGTCGGTAGACCAGTCCCGCGAAGAGCTGCCACGGACGGCCTTGGTGGCCTGGACCCCCACGACCGCGGGCGAGGCCTTCTCGGCGATCGAGGCAAACGCCTTGCCCATCTGTTTCAAGGTGACGATGCTCTGATTGTCCTGCGCGAGAGCCGACAGCGGTATCAGCAACAGCCAGACCATGCCGATGGCTGTCGTGCCGATGAAGGTGTTCTTTCGAGTCGCGCGAAGCACACGTGTTACCATAGTTGACCTCCAGGAACTTTCCGTCCAAAAGAACGCTTGGCCAAGCTCTCATACCACCGTCATAACCATCCGCTTGGGTAGGGGTTTATACGATTGTAGGCGTGGTTAGTTCGGGCCGTCAAACCCTTTTTCGCCGCCCGGCGGGGCTGTTCCGGCCGCATCGGACCATCGGCGATTCGTCGACTGTCAGACCGCCTGCCGAGATGTTGCCGCCGGTGCAATTCCGTGGAACTCCGACGCCGCTCGATTGTATAACTGGGCAAAAAGAGGCCTCGATACATCGGGAATATGACGGACGAACCTCATATCATCCAGCGTGTTCTGGACGGCGACACGGAGTCGTTCCGGCTTCTCGTCGAACGCTACGCCGGACCCGTCGTCGGCATGATCCGAAACGTCACGGGCGACGCGAGGGACTGTGAGGACCTGGCCCAGGACGTGTTCCTGGCCGCCTTCGCCCGGCTCAGGACGTTCGATCCGGCCAGGAGCCGCTTCTCGACCTGGCTGCTGACCATCGCAAGGAACATGAGCATCAACCTGCTCAAGAAAAGGCGCTCGAGGGTTTCCGTCGAACCCTCGCAACCGCCTGACGACGAAGGACCGCTGGAGTGTGTCACGCGTCAGGAGGTCTTCGCCCGACTCGATGCGGCGCTTCGGTCCCTTCCGGACCGGCAGCGCCGGGCGTTGACCCTCGTCGAATTCGAAGGATTGTCGTATGAGGAGGCCGCGGTGATCGAAGGGACACGAATCGGCACCATCAAGTCAAGGGTCAGCCGCGCCAAGGCCGCCCTCGGCGAAGTACTGCGGGCCTGTCACGAGGATGACAAATGACGCACGAAGAGCTCTATCGAGAATGGGTGCGGCAGCGTAGAGACATCCGCCTTGGCGAGGATTTCACGCGGGACGTGATGAACTGCGTTCACCGGCTCAAGGCCGACCGGGACAGACGCCGGCTCACATGGTCGCGCATCGTGGGCCGGATCGGCTGCTCGTCGTGGGCTCAGGCGGCCGCCGTCGCCATGGCGGCGCTGCTCGGACTCGGACGAATCCTGCTGACACTGCGTCTGCTGCTGTTTGCCTGACAATCTGGAGGATACCATGACAGAACACGTGACATCCAAGAACACCAAACGACACGCATGGCTGGCCGGCGCCCTGTCGATTCTGATGCCCGGCGTGGGACACGCCTATTGCGGCAAGCTGCGGCGTGGCCTGGTTCTCGGCCTGCTCTATGCGATCGGCATTCCCGTCGTCCTCGGATGGCTCGCGTACGCCAGCCCCGCCTCGACGGTCACGTTCGGTTTGCTGATGACTCTGGCGGCATTCGGCGTGGTGATCGGCGCCGCGGTCGATTCGTATCGGCTGGCACGCCGGACCCGCAGCGATTATCAGCTCAAGCCCTGCAACGGCCTGGGCATCTATGTCCTGCTCGGTCTCTTGATTCAGGGCAGTTGTCTCGGATACGCGTTGCACATCCGCAGCACCCTGTTCCAGGCCTTCCGCGTCCCCAGTATGTCGGAGTTTCCCACCATCGTCCCGAACGACCGCCTTCTCGTGGACCGGAACGCCTATCGAAAGGCCGATCCCCAGCGTGGCGACACCATCCTGTTCAGGCCCCCGAACGAGGACTGGCGAACCTATTACATCAAGCGTATCGTCGCCCTCGAAGGAGACACCGTCGCCATCAAAGATGGGACGCTCTACGTCAATGGCGAGAAGCTCGCGGTGGGCAAAGCCCTGAAGCCGTCGTCGGCCGGACGTGTAACAAAGGACGGACGCACGCTCCAGGGGGAATTCTTCGAAGAAACCAACGCGAGTGCCCGCTACACGATCTTCCTGTCGACGTCCGAGCAGAATGCCGTCCGCGACTCGCCCGAGACCGTCGTGCCGCCGCATCACTGCTTCGTCCTGGGCGACAATCGTGACTACTCTCTGGACAGCCGGCATTTCGGGCCGATCCCTTACGCCGTCATCGAGGGCCGAGCGGACTACATCTACTGGCCCGCCGATCGATGGTCGCGCTTCGGACGGATCGATTGATCGGAGCCATCCGCAGACAGAGGACCTAACGCATCACCCAGGATTTGCCTTTGTAGACGACCTCGGCTGCATCGCGCATCGCCGGATCGCCCCGGAAGGCATAATCCAGTTGCAGGGTCTTGCGCAGGAACACCTTGGCCGGCTGGCCGGTGTCGTCGACCGCGACCGGATGATTGATCGCGGCGGTCTCGTTGCTCAGGCCGGTGATGAAGACTTTGAAAGCCGTCGCCTGGCTGTCGAAGTCGCGCCAGATCACGGCGATGTCCTTGGCATTGTCCTCGCCCTGGAGAATGCGGTTCTCGGCCTTGCTCATGGCTTCGAGGAACGGATAGCGGCCCTGATGCCGTTGCTTGATCTGTTCGAAAGCGATCGGCGGAACCCCCACGCCGGAAGGCACGATCTGGAACGTGTCGCTCATCAGCTCGCATCGGGGGTAGAACTCAACGTCCTGGCCCGTTCGATTGGTCACGGTCAGGATCATGTACCAGAACCGCACCGCCCCGCTGGCGCCCCCCGACAGGACGAGCTGCTGGGGTTGCTCGAATTTCACCTCGACGGTCCATTGCCCCGGCCTCTGGACCACCGCCGGCTCCGGCGCCGCCAGACACACATTGGCCGCCAGCACAAGGAATGTCCCATAAAACAGACAGTTGTTCATCCGGTATCCCTCTCGAGAGACCATTTCGGTTTCCAAACGCGCCAGACTCCACGTTTTCTCCATTTTACAGCAAAACCGCCTCCAAGCCAAGAAGAATCTGGCCCAAGTGCCCGCCGCAGCGGTCGTTGCCGCTACCCCGCCTCCGGACGGGCGGCGCGCAGGGTCTGGCAGAATTCACTGGCGCCTCTCGGTCAGCCGCGTTCGCATTTCCGTCTTGCTTTCCCACCTGTGGTGGTCGATTCCCGGCGAATGGTCCCAACTGAAGTGCCAGAGCTGACGCCAGTGCCGCCACGCGGCCCGCAACAATCCCAGAACTTTCATATCCCCTTCACTCCAACAGGAGTCAACTTCCGATCCCATTAAGGGTTCTCTTTCAACTCCCATTGGTACGTTAAGATAGAAAAGAGGTTCCGGTTATACAAATCAAATCACTCCGCGAGGTGTGCCTCTGCAAACCTCGCGGCGGCTTGGGCCAGCAGCTCCTCGCAGTGCTCCAGGGCAAACTGGAGATCCATGCCGGGCTGCGTACAGGCCAGAGCCGCCTCGATGCCGGCGTTTCGAAAGACATGGTCGGCCAGCAGGACCTGCCCGGCGATCACCCCGACCCTGGCGCCGCCCTGCCGGGCCACCCGCGCGACGCCGGAGACGACCTTGCCCCGCATCGACTGCGAATCGAAGCAGCCCTCGCCCGTAACGACCCAGTCGGCATCCGAGACCTCCTGCCGCAGGCGGGACTGCGCCATGACCGTCTCGATCCCGGAGACAAGGCGGGCCTCCATGAACGCCACCGCGCCGGCTGCCAGACCTCCCGCGGCGCCGGCGCCGGGCAGATCCCGGACGTGAATCCCAAGCTGGCTGCCCACCAGCTCCGCCAGACGCGCCAGGGCGGAATCGAGCGTTTCGACCATCTGCGGCGTGGCGCCCTTCTGCGGCCCGTACACGCGAGCGGCCCCCTGCGGCCCGCAGAGCGGGTTGTCCACGTCGCAAAGCACATCGACAGGGACGTCCGCGTCACGTTCCGGCGGGATGATCTCGACAACTTCCGCGAGGGCCCCGGCGCCGAGGCCGACCGGCGTCCCGTCGCCGGCCAGGAACTCCCAGCCCAGGGCCATGGCCGCCCCGACCCCGCCGTCGACGGTGGCGCTGCCGCCGACCCCCAGCAGGATTCGCTCGGCCCCGTGGTCCAGCGCCGCCGCGATGAGCTGACCCGTCCCGAAGGTGGTCGTCCTGAGCGGGTTCAACTGCTCGGGCCGCAGCAACTGCATCCCGCTGGCCGAAGCCATCTCCACCACCGCCGTCCGGTCGTCGGGCAGCCACGCGAAGCCCGCCGCGACCTCCATGTCCGGCAGCGGACCCATCACGGTCGCGGGTATCCACCGGCCGTTGGAGGCCGCCATCAGGGCCGCCGCAGTGCCCTCGCCGCCGTCGGCCATCGGCTTGACCACGATCTCGGCCGCCGGCGCCGCCCTCCCAATGGCGTCGGCGACGATCCGGCAGGCCCGCTCGGCCGCCAGAGTCCCCTTGAACGAGTCCATCGCGACCACGATCTTCATCGCCCATCCCGCCTGTCGCGCATCATCGAACCCATCGCAAAATGGCGAACGTGCGAGCTCATTGCGTCGTCCAACTTGCTTTGATTGGCTTTGCTTCCATGACTCGATCCTCATTTTCAGCCCAAAAACACCGAAATTGGCTTTGTTTCGCACGTCACGACCGTATCTCGTCGCTCGTCGCTCGT
>CAZNSM010000211.1:0-7853 GCA_964575615.1 uncultured Pirellulales bacterium
GTCTCCAGGCGCTTCTGCTCGGCCAGTTGCTTTTCCCGATCGGCCTTCGCCTGAGCGATCGATTCCAGGACGCCGCCCAGACGACTGCTGTGCAGTCTGTGCAGGTCGTCGCCGAGATGGAGCTGGTTCTGGTTGACGAGGCGCTGGGCCTCGTCGATCGGCTCACGGGCCTGCTCGAACTGCCCCTGGGCCATGAACGTCTGCGCGCGATTGACCGCGTCGTTGACCACCGCCTCCATATGACTGCGGATGATGTTCCTTCGCCGGTTGATGACCTCGATGAAGCCGCCCTGGGAGTCGCTCGCCACGGGCGTTTCGCTCGTCACGACCGTCTGCGTCAGGGTCGTGGTCTGGAGGTTCTGTGCCGCCGCCTGGAGCCGGTCGATGGTCGCGATGTAGTCCTCAGGTCGCCTGCCTTCGGGCGCCGAGAACAGACCGCTCTGCGCGACTTCGACGAACCCGGCGCGCGCCTCCTCCAGCTCGCCCTGCGAATAGAGTTCCCAACTGCGGTTGTACAGTTGCTCGATGCGCTGCCTCTCGCTCTGGGGCTGTCCGACTGCCGGGTAGACCGCGGGCATGCCCGCCAGGCTGTACGACGCTGGCGCAGGCGCTCCTGCGGCCGACAGCGTGATCGGCGCTGTGGAACCGGCGCCCTGCGAGGCGCCGTTCATGTCCTGGAGATACCCCTGGATCGTCTGCGTCATCGGCGCCGGCATCAGACCGCTGTCCAGGACCTTGGCGAACCCGGCCCTGGCAGTGTCGTAGTCACCGGCGTGATACGCCTTGACGCTCTGATAGTACACATCGGCGATGTGGGTCTTGAACCGGTCGAGGGCCTCCCCAGCGCGCGACTCGGCCGCCGGCGGATTCACCGGCTCGGCCGGCGCCGCAAGGGTCTGCGCAGCCGGGTCGATGTCACCGGCGCCCGTCCCCGCCTGCCGAATGCTCTCGGCAACCTCGGCGCGCTCTGTTTCCGTAAGGAACTGATTGTTCGTCAGGGCCAGGAGGTTCGCACGCCCCGTCGCCGACTGACCGTTGGCAAGCTGCTCTTCGCCGGCCTGCTTGGCCTCCAGCGCGCGCCGGCGCTCGATCGCCGCCAGACCCGCCTTCTCCAGCATCGAATCCAGCTTGCGTCGCTCCAGAGGCTCCAGGAACTCGCCGTAGCCCTGCGCCATCTGGAAGGTCTTTTCCGCTTCGATGTAGTAGCCGCGTTCGTATTGCTCGGTCCCGACGCGCATGAAGTATTGCACCAAATGGCGCATCATGCCGTCATCATTCCCCGCTCCGCTCTGCGTCGGGCTCACCTGGGCAATGGCCGTTACCGAAAGCAAGATCGATGCCAGGATGATCGACACGGACCCTCCCCGCAGAGACTTAGCGAATACACTTGGCCTGTCCAAAACCTAACCTCCTGCCTGTAAAAACATCACCCTCTTACGGAAAACCTGCTACAATCGTTGGTTGCTCAAACCTCCAGTTCGAAGGATAAGGTCAGAAAGACTACCCTAATCTATTAAAATAGCGGATTTTTTGCAAGGGAAAAATTATACCCCAGTCCCTTTGGCCGATAAAATCTGACCTCTTGCGAGCGAAACCGCCACACGTCGGCCCAAGGACCGGAAAATGCGTGACACGAAAACCAGGAGTGATAGGAAACATGGGAAGCATTCACAAAACAGGTGGAATGAGCGGGGCCAGTACGCCCCGTAACGCTCTGATTCTGGCCATCGAAACCTCCAGTCGCGTGGGCTCCGTTGCTCTGGCGTCGGGATCGGAACTGCTGGGGCGGACCACCTTCACCGCCCCGATGCAGCACAGCGCCGAGATCATGCCCGCCATCGTTGGACTCCTGCGTCGCTCGAGCCACAACCCCTCGGACCTCGAACAGGTGTACGTCTCCATCGGTCCGGGCAGCTTCACCGGCCTTCGGATCGCGGTCGCGGCCGCCAAGGCGATGCACCTGGCCAACGGGGCCCGGATCGTCGCCGTCGACTCTCTCGACGCCATCGCCGCCAACGTGAAGGACGCGCCCTTCGACGAGGCGTTTCAGTCTATTTCGCAAGAATCCCGCATCCTGCGTCTGGCGGCGCTTCTCGACGCCAAACGGGGCCAGTTCTTCACCGCGGTCTACGAGTACCAACGGGAGGACCATGAGCCTGCGCCGGAGGACGCGGCTGACAGCCCGGATTACCGGATTCCCGCTCCCGCCGGCGGCTGGTGGCGCAGAGCGATGGCGGATTGCCTCCTGACTGCCGACGAGCTGCTCGACCGCTTCGCGACGCCCGACCGTCCACTCCTCGTCGCCGGAGACGGACTGCTCTACCATCAGGACCGCTTCCAGGGCCGGGCCGCTCGCATCCTCGACGAACGATACTGGAGCCCCCGCGCCGAGAGCATCCACCTGCTGGGCTGCCGGAAGGCCGCCACGGGCCGATTCTCAGACCCGCTGACCCTCGTACCCTTCTACCTGCGAGGCCCCGAGGTCACACTGCGCAAGGCCGCCTGTTCCTGACCGGAGCATCCGCCCGCGCCCCCCCGCTCCGCCCTTCGCCTGCCTCCGGTTTGTAACCGGGCCGCGTCACGGGACCACTATCCAGCAGAGACGCCACCCGTTTGACAGGGCGTCTGTGCCCAGGTTCACAAGAATGAAGGACCTGCCCATGCCACCGAAAGCCATGGCCAACCTCTGGATGCGAACGCACAACTACGTGTCGATGTTCTTCCTGCCGGTCGCCCTGCTCTACGCCGTAACCGGCGGGCTCTACATCATGGGCATTCGCGGCGGAGCCGATCAGAAGGAGACTATCGAGGTGGCATCCGCCCAGCCACTGCCGCAGGACATAAAGGCCCCTCAAACGTTCGTCGGCACGCAGCTCCAGGATCGCAAGCTCCGCCTGCCCGCAGGCGACGCCCAGCTTGGCCGCGGCACGTTCATCTGGGGCCAGCCTTCCGGATATCACGTGATGCTCGAACCACCCGAAGGGTCAACTGGGGCCCGAATTGTATGTGTCACACCGGCCCCTTACAGCCGCCTGGTGTTTCTGCACAAGGCCAAGTGCGGCATGCCCTTCAAGGTGCTGGGCATCGCCTTCGCCATCGCCATGTCGCTGATCTATCTGTCGGGCTTGGTCATCGGCTGGCGCGCCGTCTCCCGGCGACGGACCTTCCTCGCCACGCTGGCCGGCGGTGCGCTGGTCACTCTGGTCCTCGCGTGGCTCAGCTTCTGACGTCCGACCGATTGCCCACGACCGCCGTCTCGCGGAATCCGGCAGCCCTCTGCGCCGCGGTGACGCCGCCCAAACAGAGCATCCCCCGCGAAATATATAAGATATTTGTTCCTTTCTCGTCCGTTTTCTGGTATATGCAACGGTGCAATATTGGGCATCCCTCGTGGATTCGACTGCAGCTTCAGCACCGGGCGACGTTGGCCGGAATGCCCCCGACGAATTCTTGCGATGCAACAGAAAGGACGGTCACATGAACATCTATGTGGGCAATCTGGCTACGAGCGTCACCGAAGACGAACTGCGTGAGGCATTTGCCGCCTTCGGAACCGTGGCGTCCGTGAAGATCGTTCGCGACGGCTCTACCGGCGAGTCGCGTGGGTTTGGATTCGTGACCATGCCGACGGAGGAGGAGGCCAAGGCGGCGGTCGAACAGATGAACGAGCACGATCTCAAGGGCCAGGCGCTGAAAGTGGAGCCGGGGCACAGCCGCACCGGCTCTCCCGGATTCGGAGGCGGTCGTCCGGCAGGCCGGCCCGGCGGACATTCCGGCGGCAGACCCGGAGGCAGGCCGGGCGGCAGGCCCGGTGGTCGTCCCGGCGGCCGACCTGGCGGCAGACCCGGTGGCAGGCCCGGCGGTCGCCCCGGCGGCTCGGACAGAGGCCCCTCCCGCGGACGCGGCCCCATGTAGCAGAAACCCAATCCGCCGGGCCGCCCTCAGCAGGCGCCGGCGGCTGCCCAACGAGTCGTAGCCACACAGCCGCATCGACAGAATCGATAGCCCGTCGTCTGCGGTCTACCCAAAGGCCGCCAGGTGTCGCGCTCTCCGCAAGATATACATGCGCCCGGCGGCGTCCGTGCGCATGTGGCACGCGCACCAGCCTGACGTGATCGCCTCCGCCCCCGACAAGACCCCGTCATCCTCTAATCTGAGGAGATTGTTGCTCCAAAGCGCGCGATCTGGTACAAATGGAGGTTGTCAGGAAGGGTTCTTGAGGACGTGGCGCTGGTTCAGGGCCGTGAGGGGCCGTTGGCCGACCGAGCCGACAAACGGCCGGCGGGCCCAACCGGTTGGAGGCCGTCTTCGATGTGTTCTGCCTCGCACGAATGCAGAACCGGGGGCGCAGAGTGCGGAGCTTCCTCGCATCATGGCCGGTCCCTGTTCATTCCATCATTCGCACATCTGTCGGAGGAAGACACCGTGTTCTCACGACCTTCCGTCGAGCCTTCTATCGCAGGAGAACATCGACCTCGGCGACAGCCTGTTGCCGGGGTGGCCCATTGCGGCACGTTGCCGGAGGATGCGTTGCAGACGTTGACCGTTGTCTGAAGGAGGACGAACATGTGCAAGAGACTGATCTGGTGTGTGGTTCCATTTGTGGTGCTGGGTCCGGCCGCGTTGGCGATGGCCTTCGACGCAGGGCCTCAACCTGAGCTTGTCGGATGGTGGCCGTTTGACGAAGTCACCGGGGTCACCGCCCATGACCAGAGTGGCAACGGAAACGACGGCACTCTCGTCAATGGCCCGGTGTGGGCCGTCGGGATAACGGATGGCGCGCTGCAATTCGATGGCGTGGACGATCACGTCGTGGTGGGAACCACGGGACAACCGAGCGATACATTCACCTTTGGCGCGTGGCTGAAGACATCGGCGACACACGAACTGGATGCGCAGGCCGCCTCCGGAACCGTCGGGGTAAACAACCAGAGGTACGCCTTCGATCCGCGCCACGGAGGAGACCAGAACGCCGGAGCGGGACTGTCTGTCGGAACGAATGGCGTGGCCGTCTACGAGCACGGAAGCAACTACATGCCTGCCACAGCCGCCTATCCGACCGACTTGGGAGAGGACTGGAACCACATCCTGGTGGTCTACGTGGATAAGCAGCCCACGATCTTCCTGAACGGCGTCGCCGTCCACACAGGCGTCCGGTCGACAAGACAGATCGTGTATGCGCCGATCCAGTTCGGGGGCATGGCCTATGGCTACTTCCAGGGCTTGATGGATGACGTGCGCATCTACAGCCGGGCGCTGACGCCGCAGGAAGTCCGGATCGTCATGACCGGCTACACCGGAAAGACGGCGTTCAATCCGCAGCCCGCCGACGAGGCGGTCGATGTGCCGAGAGACGTGGTCCTGCGCTGGGACCCGGCGAAAGCCGCCACGACGCGCGATGTCTACTTTGGAACGGCCTTTGACGATGTCAACGATGCCAGCCGGGCCAACCCGATGGGAGTGCTTCTGAGCCGGGGACAGACGCAAACCGCCTACGACCCGCCGGACGTGCTCGACTTCGGAACGACCTACTACTGGCGAATCGATGAAATCAACGCGCCGCCGGACAGCACGATCTTCAAAGGCGACGTGTGGAGCTTCACGACCGAGCCGGTGGGCTACCCGATCGAAGGCATCGTCGCGACCAGCAACGGGAATTTCGAGCCGGCCGCCGGACCGCAGAACACTGTCAATGGTTCCGGGCTCAACGCCGACGATCTGCACTCGACCGAAAGCGCCGACATGTGGCTGGCCCTGCCCGGCGACGAGCCTCTGTACATCCAGTATGAGTTCGATTGCCTCTACAAGCTCCACGAGCTTCTGGTCTGGAACTACAACGTCCAGTTCGAGCCGGTGCTTGGCTTCGGGCTTAAAGACGTCACGATCCAGTATTCCCAGGACGGCGCCGACTGGACCGTTCTCGGTGACGTGGAGTTCGCGCGGGCGACCGCAACGCAGGACTACGCGGCCAACACCGTCGTCGATTTGCAGGGCGTCGCCGCGAGATTCGTCCGCCTGACCGTCAACAGCGGCTGGGGCGCCATGGGCCAGTTCGGACTCAGTGAAGTCCGCTTCTTCTACATCCCCGTCCAGGCCAGAGAGCCGCAGCCGGCCGACGGCGCCGTCGATGTGGACGTCCAGAGCGCTCTGAGCTGGCGCGGCGGTCGTGACGCGGTCTCGCACGAAGTGTATCTCGGCACCGACGCCGAGGCGCTCGCGCCGGCCGGCGCTGTCAGCGGCAACACCTATGCCCCCGGCGCGCTGAATCTCGCCACCACGTACTACTGGCAGGTCAACGCGATGCAGCAGGACGAGTCGTGGGACGGCGCGGTCTGGAGCTTCACCACGCAGGAGTATCTCGTCGTCGACGATTTCGAGAGCTATACGGATGACATCGACGCCGGCGAAACGATCTTCGACACCTGGATCGACGGCTGGGTCAACGAGACCGGCTCGACGGTCGGCCACCTGGAGACGCCGTTTGCCGAGCAGGCCATCGTCCGAAGTGGCCGTCAGTCCATGCCTCTGTACTATGACAACACCGCCGCCACCTATTCGGAGACGACTGTGAATGTCGCCGATCTACAGGTTGGTCAGGACTGGACGCAGCATGGCGTTGAGGCTCTGACACTGCACTTCTACGGCGATCCGGACAATGCGGCCCAGCAGATGTACGTGAAGATCGACGGCGCCAAGGTTCCGTACGACGGCGACGCGGACGACCTGAAACAGACGCTGTGGCGTCCGTGGAGCATCAGCTTGGCCGATTCGGGCGCGAACCTTCGCCGGGTCACGGAATTGAGCATTGGATTCGATCGCATCGGGGCCACGGCCGGCACGGGAGTGGTCTACTTCGACGACATCTGGCTCGAGACGACGGCGTCTGTGGCGGGCGCTTTTTCCGTCCATCCGTGGACCGGCGATGAAGATTCGAGGATCAGCAGCGACAAAGTCTATACGCACACCGGGAAATTCAGCGGCGAGGGAACCGACGGCGAACCGTTCTTCGCGGGCAACGGTGTCCATTTCGAGCGCGATACGAATCGCTCCGGCACGAACTGGACGTTGAGCGGGCCCGCGACAAACGTCTTCGACACAAGCAACCCGGTCAACGTCACCGGTGACGGCGCGGCCCTGGTGAGGGGATTCTTCTACGGCGACCAGGACGGCAACCATCCCGTGCTCACCCTGACCGGCCTGGCGCCCGGCACTGTCTATGTCGCGACGTTCTACACGGTCGGGTACGGCGGCGCCGGAGGGCGCTTCACGGACGTCACCCCCGGCGACAATCCACGCAATCCGACGCGCATCGATCAGAACGGCGCCGGCTCCGGCAATGGACAGCTCATTACGTATACGTACACCGCCACCGGGACCGAAATGAGCTTCACGTTCGACGCTCTCGTGACCGGCGATTCGTGGCACCATTACGCGTTCTCGAACGAGGTCGCAAGCTCGAACTGACCGCGCGGCCGTTGGGTATCGGTGGAGGGCCTGTACCGACGAAATCGGTACGGGCCCCCCTGTTCAGGTCCACGGAGCCGAAGGTATCCGGGGGCTTCGTCGCACACGCAGGGCGCACAGCGATCGCAGGCGATGGGCTGTCGGCCGCGGCGTGGTCAACGGCAGGAAGCCCCCTGCTCGTGGCACGTGTGTAGACGCCGGACGGCTCGGTTCCGCATGTGGTACACCTACCGGCCTGACGCCATCCGCTCCGGCCACGCCATCACTACCTCTTCGGTTCCGCTATTGGGAGAAAACACGATGGACGCCGTGAGACAATTTCGGTAGACTACAGGCCGGATATGCGAAGGGAAGTCATGCGTGGAGAGGTTTCCACAATCCGGCCCATT
>CAZNSM010000212.1:0-7820 GCA_964575615.1 uncultured Pirellulales bacterium
GCAATTCCTCTGGATGCTTGAACATTCGCGGGACCTGCGAAAGCGAGGTCTCTAGCGGGTTGTGATCCCAACCAGGTCTGACCAGCCCCTTGTTCTCGATCTCATAGTACTTGATGTCATCGTAGTGGGACTCAATGTGCTTGAATGGTTGTGCATAAGGACCCTCTCGCTCTTGTGACAGTATCTCCAGGGGAATTCCGTAACCCTGGCCTTTCGCCTCAAGCTCCAAATGATAGTGCAGCGGCCTGTACCCGGGGCAATCCATGTCGGCCTCAAGCACAATTCTCTTCGGCTGGCCGCGCGTGCACACATCAGTAACACCTCCAACGCTATTCAACGCCTTGTTCATTGTCCCGGCCGCTGAGGCAGAGAGAAGAGACACGCCGTCAAGAACCGATGACTTGCCCACGCCGTTGGCGCCGATCAACACCATCAACGGCCGCATCTCAATCGTGATTTCGCGAAGTCGACGAAATCCGACCACATGTATCTTTTTCACTCTGTGCATAGGCGACTCTCGCTTCGCTGGTTCTTGCTTATGGTACCTGGATCACGGGCATACCGGTCTATGGTAAGACCTGCCAGAGAGATGTTATGATCAACCCCAATTCTTGCTTTTGAGGCATACCACGTGCACGAGTAGCCAAATGACTCAAAGACGGCAGGACCACCTTCGGACATCAACGCACCCGATATCGAAATTGGATCCAAACCCGTTCGGTCAGACGTCTACGGACTTGTGGCCAAATCACAGCATTCACGTGTCTGCCTCCACGGCGGACTCCAACTGCCCTCTACTTTTCTCGTGTCCGGGTCGGCAACGCCTTTCCACACATGTCTTCCCCGAGCACATTTGAGTTGTAGTCTACAGAGAGTCATCACAGGCGTCAATGCCGTTCTTCGAGGGAGAAGCAGCCCTGGCGCGCCGACTGAATAGACGGGGCACGCCTGCGGCGGCGGTCAGTAGCCGAGACGGCCCCAGGTGGCGATTTGCATCTTCTGGACGTCCTCGATGCCGTCTTCGGTGGTCGGCTTGTAGTTGTGCTGCGGATTGACCATTTTGCCGACCTCGATGGTCTCTTTTCCTTTGTACTTCCAGTAGTCGCTGTGGCCGTCGGCGAAGGCGACGTTGGTGCCGTCGGCGTGGCGGACAAAGGGCGGGTCCCACCACTGGGCCACGAGGTAGTGAATGGCATAGCTGTCCGGCGTGATGCGGCCCTCGTCCAGGAAGACCAGCCGGTACGCCGGAGCCGGGACCGTGATCTCCGACCGCTTCTTGACCATCAGCACCGTATTGCCCACGCGCACGCCGCGCGTGCCCTCATACGTCCCGGGGGCATCGAAGCAACCGTTCATGCCGTAGGCGGTCGAATAGGTGCGCATCTCGCCGCGAATGCCGGTCGGGCAGCGGTACACCTTCTCGGCCTTGGCGTAAGGAAACAGCGCGCCGAGCCGGATGGCCTCCATCTGGATCTCCTGCGGCCGCTGCTCGCCCGTCGCATAGCCGCTGGCGCAGTCATTGCCGACCCAATACCGTTCGCCGGCGTGCGGCCCCCCTGTCGGAACCGGCGCCGTCGGCGCGCCGGAGGGATCCCAATACGCTTCGCCGTTGACGATCCGGTCGTCGTTCTCGTCGGCGTACATGATCCAGCAGAGCGTCAGGGTCTTCATGTGGTTCAGGCACACCGCCCGGCGGCCCTGCTCGCGGACCCGGTTCAGCGTGGGCATCAGGATGCCCATCAGGACGGCGATAATGGCGATCACCACCAGCAGCTCGATCAGCGTAAAACCCTTTCCGCGCCTGGCGTTTGGGAGATTGGAAACGCTTGCTCCTGCCACCACACAGCCACTTCTCTGTTTTCGCTCGCTCATGATGAAGCTCCTTTGCCGGCAACCATTCACGAGAGTCCCGCAGAGCACATGACAACGTATCGCCGTCTCGACGGGCGCGCAGGCCCTCCCTGAGGTAAAAAACAGCATGTGGATTCCTCCGGCGGCTCGTGGTGTGCCGTCCGCCCGGTCCTCGCACGTCGCTCGTGCGCCCGTTCTGCCTGTCGGCCCGATTGTTGCAGCTTCTCGGCGCATACGTCCTCCGCGCACATCCAAAACCAGCTTACCGCAAGGCTCGGTCGGCGTCAAGGCCCCTTCGCGACAGACGCTGGTCCGCAGACACAGGCCGGCGTATACGTCCCAGAACGATACGCGGCAGGAATCCCAGGCCAAATCGCGGTCTGCGCACCCCCGGAGCAGCGCGCACAGAAGAACGTGCGTCCTCTAATGCAGACTCTCGTGGCTCGCTATCACCGGCGGCGTGCGTCAACATGCGATATCCGTGCAACCCAGGAAGAATTCCATCGGAACCTATTGACAAGCTGGATACTTTTTTGCTACAATACCGGCTGTTGATGTCTATGGGGGTAGACGTTCTCATGCTCGATGACGTTCGCCGAAGCAGCTCGTGCGGCTGCGCGAACGAAAGTCGAATCCGTCGGCATAACACCCAACCAGAAAAGGAGCCGCTGCCATGAAGAAGTCCAGCATTGCCGTCATTGTCACGTTCCTCGCCCTGACCGCAGGGTCGGTCTCCGCCGATGTCACGCCGAGCCTCGTGGTCTCCGGCGACGAATTCGTCCACACGATGGACTTCCATACGGGCTACATCAACTGGCGGGGCCGATATATCGAAACGGCCGACTACATCACGGTCGGCGACTCTGCGAACATCGAGTACACGCACGACCTGAACGCCGGTCCCGACGGCCTGGACATCCCCAACACGCATCGCGTCACGGACGCCACGCTCTCGCTGACGTTCGGCGACGATGACAGCGACAATCACGGCTGGTTCTTCGGGTACTATGACTACCGCGAGTTCGTCAAGCTCGCCTATGACGGCGTCACCTGGTTCGACATCACCGACGTGTCACAGGGCAAAGATGTGGACAGCGGCACCTATTCCACCGTTCTGGCCATCAACTGGCTCACCGACGGCAAGCTGGACGTGCGACTGGACATCTGGAACCCTCTGGGAAACGCCGACCTTCGCCTGTACTCCTCCACGCTCAGCGGCCACTTTGAGGATGTGCCGGCGGATGCGCCTCACGCCCCGCTTCCCAGCGCGGCCCTGCTGGGCATGCTCGGGCTCAGCGTAGCCGGAACGAAACTGCGCCGCCGGTCATAGCGGCCCTCCAGGCCACCGCCGTGGCCTGTACAACGAAGCGGTCTTTCAACGGCCGGCAGGGATCCCCACTCGGTTCTTTGCCGGCCGCTCTTCTGCGCCGCAGATTGCACAGGGCCACAAACAAACTGCCGACGGCGTCGATTCCCTCGCTATGGCGCGCCACGTCGCAGCAAGACCGCGTGCAGCACGAAGGCACCGACAAGGAACATCCAGCCAAGCACTTGCACCGCCCCGACCGACGAGGGTTTGGGGTTCCACGCCCCGCGCCCCATCCAGAGTGCATCGCCCAGTATCTCGGACCACCACACGCAGACGAACCCCAGCACCAGCAGAACGCCGCCGGCAAACTGCCCCGTCGAGAGCCCCTCTTCGCTCGAACCTGTCGCAGGTTCATCTCCCGGCAACGGAAACGCAAACACCATAACCACGTACAGCCCAACGACAAGCAGACAGATCCACCGAGAACGATCCATTCCTTCCGCTCCAATCCCCGCCCCCCCGTCGTTCACTCAGCCGAGAACAGTGTCCTGACAACATCCTCCACGAAATCATAGGCGTATACATTCCGGAGGTCTTCTCTCACCCCATAGACACAGTGAGTCAATGCGGACAGGCCAAAGACCGAGGAGGCTTCATCGATCCGCTTGGATCGAACGATCTTGCCTGTACGGTTGAGGACGTAGATCGTCTCGCTTGCGGAGAAGTAGGCGAGATACTCCCCATCAATATACAGTCCCCCGCTTGGCGACAGCTTCTCAGGCAGAACGCACAGTCGGTGATCACCAGCAAACACCTCGGTTCCGACCACATAGACCACCGCTCCATCAAGCCCTTGCGCGGCCAGACGAATCTCCTTCGCCCGCAGAATCTCTCTGACTTCAATCGCCATCGTTTCGAGATCGAGTCTGACCTTCGACAGGATCATCATGGGATTGCTCCCGCGATCGTAGCCAACCATATAGAAAGTGGATTCGTCCGTCCACAGCATCAAGCCGGGGGCAGGGATGGTCGATTCGTGCAGAACACCGTCTTCGATCCTAAGCAGCCCCAGGTGAGCGCCGGAAGCGTCGTATAAGCGCGATGCCCGCAATGGGACAATCTTGCCGCTGGCTCCCCAAGCGTAGGAAGCCGTGGTGACGACGAAGTTGGGATCGATAGCAATGGATTCCGTCTGAGAGATTCCATCCGCCGTGATCTTGAATCTCCTGAGTTCCTGTTGCTCGTCGCCCGTGACCCACAACAGCTCATCCGATTCCCCGCTGTGTCTCCACTCGGCCCCCAGGCACGTACTGGCACCAGGGATCGGCAATACCCTCGCCTCGCCATCTGCCGCGTCGAGCCGGACGTTGTAGTAACAAATGGTGGACCCTTCCTTCGTGCCGCACAGCAGGAGCGTGCCGCGGCCGTTCACCTTGAGAGGGCCTACTACCTGTGACTCGCTCGTCTCTACTTGTGTCTTCTTCTCGCATCCAGAACCCGCCATAGCGAGCCACAGGATCATACTGGCAACCATCAGACTCCGCATTGCACATCTCCCTGCAAGATTTGCATGTCCCCCAACCCTTCTTCCGTGCCAGTATGGTCCTCCCGCGCCCCGAACACAAGTCGGAACAGCCTCTGCGCATCGTGACACGATGGCACGGTCTGCCTGTCCCGGGCCTCCAGCGCGGCCCTCCTACCACAAAGACGCTTGTATCCGGGAAATAATCAAATCGCGAAGCCGCCTGCGGCCTATAGCCTCCAGCCTGCCGACGAAGCGGCGTTTCGGGTGGAAATCAGGGGTGCGGGAGGGTATAATGGCGCGTTTGTGGGAGTTTGGAATGGAAATGGACGACCCCTGGAAAGGTTTGGACGGTTTTGAAAGACGGTATTGAACCCTTGAAGAAGCTCAGCCGGACCATCGCGCCGGTCGAGAAGTGGCTGCCGCAGGATCAGGTCCCGTGGGTGATCGCCGGGCCGTGCAGCGCCGAATCCCTCAAGCAGATGCTGGCCACCGCCAAGGGCCTGGTCAAGTGCTCGCACGTCAAGGTGTTCCGAGCCGGCATCTGGAAGCCTCGCACCCGGCCCAACTCGTTCGAGGGCGTCGGCGAAGCCGGGCTCGACTGGCTCAAGGCGGTCAAGGACGAAACGGGCCTGCCGACCGCCACCGAGGTTGCCAACACAGAGCACGTCGAGCTGTGCCTGCGTCACGGCGTAGACATCCTCTGGATCGGAGCCCGCACCACGGTCAGCCCGTTCTCCGTCCAGGAGATCGCGAACGCCCTGCGAGGCGTTGACATCCCGGTCATGGTCAAGAACCCGATCAACGCCGATCTGGGTCTGTGGCTGGGCGCCGTCGAGCGGCTGCTCGACGTGGGCGTCGGCAAGCTGGCGGCCCTCCATCGCGGCTTCTCCACGTACGTCGAGACGGAGTTCCGCAACCAGCCCAACTGGCAAATCCCGATCGAGCTGAAGCGCCGGCTGCCCGACCTGCCGCTGATCTGTGACCCGAGCCACATCGCCGGCGTGCGCCACCTTGTTGAGCCGGTCGCCCAGATGGCTCTCGATCTCGGCATCACCGGCCTGATGATCGAGTCGCACAGCCACCCCGAAGAGGCGCTCAGCGACGCCAAGCAGCAGTTGACGCCCAAGGACCTGTGCCAGATGCTCGAACGGCTGCGGGCCAGGGACGCGGAGGTGACTGACCGCGATCTGAAAAGGCACATGGCCCGCCTGCGGTCCGAAATCAGCCATATCGACGCCAAGATCATCGAGGACCTGGCCGAACGGATGAAGTGGGTCGAGGAGATCGGCCGACTCAAGCAGCAGCACAACGTCCCGGTCCTGCAACTGGGGCGGTGGGAGAACCTGCTGGAGGACCACATCGCCAAGGCGGAGAAGGTGGGCCTGGACGCGGAATTCATCAAGGCCATCTTCGAGACGATCCACGCCCAGGCGATCAAACGGCAGTTGTAGGCGGGATTCGCCCTTCCCGCCCCCATTCCCAGCGATCCGACCCATGCGCGGGGTGGGTCCGGCGTACGACACCGGCCCACAGAATCCCATCCCACGGGGCGTTACCGCCCTGCCGCCCCGTGCCTCTAAAGGGTAGAGAGCGCTCCGGAGTTTCCGGCGTGGGCCGGAACAAGGAAACTGGACATCGCAGGACCGAAGGAAGGATGGGACGAGCCATGAGAGCGCTGATACGAACATGCTGGGCGTGGTGGTGCGGCCTATGGGCCGAAGACTTCTTTACCGACCGAGAGGTCGACATGCACTGCTGGGCCAACAAGTCCGAGGTCCTCCGACGCCTTTCCAGCCACGCGTACTGACACTGTCAGGGGTACGAGCAGAGGTCCAGAATCCTCTCGCTCGTACCCCTGATCTTTCGACTCGGGCAGCCTTGGCCGTTCGAGCCTTCACACACCTCCATCAACCCTCTCCGGATCGTCGTGTGGCCGAATGCAACGGTCAATTCGCCATCTCACACATCGCCGCGGCCTCCCAATCCTCGGCGAAGCGTCCGACGGCGGTGTGAAGACGGCTCTTGACCGTACCGATAGGGATGTCCAGCATCTGTGCGATTTCCGCGTACGGGAATTTGTGGAAATAGGCCAGTACGATGATCTCGCGCAGCTTGGCGGGCATGCGCGAGATGACGCGTTTGACCGAGGCGGCCCGCTCGTCGCGAATCAGGTCGTCGTACGGCATCCGCTCGTCGTGATCCAGCGCGTTGACCACGTCGTCGATGGTGGATTCGTCGCTGTCGAACATGTTGCCCAGTTGCGTCACCTCGCTGCGCTGCATGCGGCGCAGCGCGTCCTTGGCCTTGTTGGCCGCGATCGTGAACAGCCACGGCCGCAGCGGTCTCGATATGTCGAACGTGTCCCGGCTGACAAACAACTGGAGGAACGTCTCCTGGAACACGTCTTCGATCAGGTCGGACCGATTGAGGAACCGCCTCAGGAAAGCGTAAACGCTGTCACGATACCGGTCCATCAGTTCCTGGAACGCCTCTTCGTCGCCTGCCGCATATCTCTTCAAGAGCTTGGTGTCATCCATAGTAATCCCCTTCGATTAGTAGCTGATGATGACTACGTGTCATCGTAGCAGATGGGGCATTTGTGCAAATCGGGCATTCGCTGGTTATGGCATCCGGTTTCCCCTTGGTTTACATATCGGGAAATCCCCGATAGTCCGGTCGTCTTACCGGCCTTTGGCAGGCAATACCCCTACCGCACTGCGGTCAATCTCAGGCCGCCTCCGTGCGAGTGTGTGAAAACACCCTGGCATGTGGGTGGCAGCCTCAAACGCGCAGCGTTTGGGGATGGTGGCCTTGGCGGCTCGCGGCTGCCAGAAGGGGGCCAATGCGAAGAACCACGCCTGCGCTCTTCGAGCTTGAGGCTGCCACACGTAGCTCTGTCCGCGTGAGATGGGCCTTGCCCTGAAACCCGCATAGACATCTGTGCGAAGCACGTGCGGATTTCTGTTGATCGCGCCGCCGGGCGGCATATAATGCGTCTGCCCGGGGAGCAGCAGACAGACGCGATTCCGCTGTGGGCCTCGGGTGGTCCTCGTGTGAGGGTCCCGTGCCGGGATTGGGCGCTGCGGCCGGCCCGGCAGGAATGGACGTTGGCTCCCCCACATGGGAGGCTCTGTG
>CAZNSM010000213.1:0-7789 GCA_964575615.1 uncultured Pirellulales bacterium
CAATGGGCCGGATTGTGGAAACCTCTCCACGCATGACTTCCCTTCGCATATCCGGGAGATAGTCTACAGGAATCTCTCGGCGGCGTCAAGTCTGTGTCGCGTCGTGTTCGCCGGGAGTTTGGGATTGCGGGGCGGGGCAGGGGGCGGTATGGTCGGTAGCGATGCGGTGATATTGAAAGGGGCCATGCGATGGTGCGATTTGCGATGGTGTTGGGGGCGGTTCTGGCTCTGGGGCAGTGGTCGAGGGCCAGTGGTGGCGAGGTCAACGTGATTCCGCTGCCGGTTTCGGTCGAGCAGGCGGACGGCGCCTTTCGTGTCACGCCTTCGACGCGGATCGTCGCGCAGGGGGCGGCGGCGGTCGAGGCGAAGAAGCTGGCCGCAGCGCTGGCGCCGGCGATGGGATTCGCGCTGGAACTGACGGCGTCATCCAAGCCCGGCGAGCAGGCCATCGAGATGCGGCTGGACGATAGCCTCTCGACGCTTGGCACAGAGGGCTACGAGCTACGCGTGACGCCGGAACGGGTCGCGATCGTTGCGGCGCAGCCGGCGGGGTTGTTCTATGGCATCCAGACGTTGCGGCAGCTTCTGCCTGCGGCGATTCTCAGCCCGACGAAGGTGGACGACGTCACGTGGGACGTGCCCTGCGTGAAGATCACGGACCATCCTCGCTTTGTGTGGCGCGGTCTGCTGATCGATCCGGCCCGTCACTTTATCGCCAAGGAGGACGTGCTGCGCTTCCTCGACGTGATGGCGCTGCACAAGTTCAACCGATTGCAGATACATCTGACGGACAACGAGGGCTGGCGGATCGAGATCAGAAAGTACCCAAGGCTGGCAGAACTCGGTTCGCAGATGGACTGGAACCTCCGCCATCGCGACGGCACGGGACCGCGCTGCTTTGGCTTCTACACGCAGGAGGACATTCGCCAGATCGTCCAGTACGCGGCCGACCGCCATATCGCGGTCGTGCCGGAGATTGAGATGCCGTTCCACGCCGGAGCGGAGATCGTCGCCTACCCGGAACTGGGCATTGCACCGGATCGCCTCGCCTCGCTGGAGCCCCAGAAGCGGTGGCGCGAGACCTCGGGTCTGGTCGCACCCCGTCCGCAGACGGTCATCTTCTTCCAGGATGTGCTGACCGAAGTGATGGAGCTGTGTCCGAGCCGACATATCCACATCGGCGGCGACGAAGCGAACATCGAGCTCTGGACCAACGACCCTGAGATGCAGGCGCAGATGAAGCGTTTGCAGCTCAAGGACGCCCACGAGCTGCACAGTTGGTTCATCGCGCAGATGGACGCGTTCCTGTCGAGTCACGGCCGGCGTCTGGTGGGTTGGGACGAGATTCTCCAGGGCGGCCTGGCGCCCGGGGCGACGGTCATGTCGTGGCGGGGCGAGCAGGGGGGCATTGCAGCGGCCAACGCCGGACACGACGTCGTGATGGCGCCGACGTCGCACACGTACTTCGACTACTATCAGGGCCCGGCCGAGTCGGAGCCTCTGGCGATCGGAGGGAACCTGCCGTTGGCCAAGGTGTACTCCTACGATCCCGTGCCCGAGGCCATCGCGCCGGACAAGGCCCGACACGTGCTGGGCGTGCAGGGCCAGCTCTGGGGCGAATTCATCGCCACGCCTGCGCATCGGTACTATATGACCTATCCACGTGCGGCGGCGCTGGCGGAGGTCGGCTGGTCGGCGAAGGAGGCCAAGGACTATGAGCAATTCGTCAGCCGATTGCGTCACCACCTCGAACGGCTGCGGGTCCTGGGCGTCCCGTTCCGGCCGCTCGATTGAAGTGAGGGTGAATGATGATTCGCCCCTACGGTGTCGATGTCTGGGGGACCAGCTCGATCTCGTAGATCCTGGGCCAGCACTTGCCGGTGACGAGCAGGTGCTTGGTTTCGGGGATGTAGGCGATGCCGTTAAGGACGACGTTGGAGGGGCTGTGCTCGGGAGCGATGTACAGTCCGGTCAGGTCGATCCAGCCGGTGATGCGGCCGGTCTGCGGCGAGATAATCGCGATGTAATCGGTCGGCAGGATGTTGGCGTAGATCTGTCCGTCGATGAACTCCAGCTCGTTGATCTGTCGCACCGGCCGGCGGTCGTTGTGGACGCGTAGGCGGCCGGTCTCGACGTAGGTGTTCGGGTCGAGAAAACGCAAGACGCTGGTCCCGTCGCTGAGGATCAGCCGGGTGCCATCGCTGGTCAGGCCCCAGCCCTGGCCGCTGAAATGGAACTGCTCCAGCTCGCGGAAGGTCGTCTTGTCGTAGACGAACGCCACCTCGGATTTCCACGTCAGTTGGATGACCTTGTCGCCGAACAGCGCGATCCCCTCGCCGAAGTACTGATCGGGCAGGCGGAGCCGCTTGACATACCGGCCGCTATCCAGGTGACGCTTGGTCAGGACCGACTGCTTGTAGAGGCCGGTGCCTTCGTAGAGATAGCCGTCCTCATAGACCAGACCCTGGGTGAAGCTGCGTTCATCGTGCGGATAGGTCTTGATGATGTTGTAGCCGTAGTAGACGACCGGGGCTTCCTCGGGTGGCGGCTCGGTCTCGGTGGCTCTGGAACTCGGCTCGGCGCTCTGCTCTGCGGCGAGCGCCGCGCGCCCGGCCTCCAGGGTGACGCCGGCCCAGAGCACGAACATCGCCGCCATCCGCAAACCTCTGCGCAGATCGAGAGCCCACGGCACATCCTTGCGTGCTTTGCCATGGCTAGGCGAATCCGTTCGGTCCTGCGTCGTGTTTCGATTCGACATAGGCCCCTTCTCTCGCGGCGACATCACCATAGGACTGCCCAATCCTATCGCCTGGAGATCGCCGCGTCAAGCAAACGCACCGATCCGTGGAAGCCGCGAAATGCGCTTGACGGCCACCGGGCGACCCGGTAGCCTTGGCCCTGTGAGTTTTGGGCCGATGGTTTCTACTAAGGCGTGCGTGTCGAAATGCGACGACACTATGAGCGATGTCAATCGAACGTGAGGGGGCCAATCCGCTACGGGAGCAGGAGGTGTGATATGCGTCATACAGGCCAGGCCGGGCCGTTCATTTTCTTGCTTTGTGCCGTCATGGTATTCGGTTCCTGTACGCCGGCACGGTTCTGCCGCGAGTCGCAACGGATCGATCTGCTGGGGACCGGCCTGGTGGGCTGGCAGGTGATCGGCGCTGAGCAAGGGCGCTGGCAGTTGGACGACGGCGTGCTCACCGGTCGAGTGGCACCGGATGCGACCTCCGCAGGCTCGGACGCTCGGGCCGGTTCGGGCGCCGGCTGGCTGGCGACAGTGGACCAGTACGGCGACTTTGTGCTGTCCCTGGAGTTCCGAATCTCGCCGGGCGCCGATGGCGGCGTCTTTCTCCGGTCTCCACTGCGAGGCGATCCTTCCCATGCGGGAATCGAAGTCCAGATTCTCGACGACGCGACGCGCGAGTGGGGCGATCTTCAGCCGGACCAGTTTACCGGCAGTCTTTGTGACATTCAGGCGCCGTCCGAGCGGGCGGGCCGCGGGGCCGGCCAGTGGCAGCAGATGGCGATCAAGTGCCGCGGTCCGCGCATCGCCGTGGCTCTGAACGGAAAGCAGGTCATCGACACCGATGTGACGTTCTATCCTTATCTGTACGAGCGACATCCGGGCCTGACCCGTCGCAGCGGATACATCGGCCTGCACGTTGAGTCGGGCGTCATCGAGTTTCGCAATATCCACATAGAATCGTTGGAATAGCGGTCCGCATGTACGGCAAGATTGGGGTGCAGCGATGAACGATGGAATCAAGCAGGGCACAGTGTCGAGACGGGACTTCGTGAAGGGAGCGGCCGGCGTGCTGTCGGCAGCGGTGGCCTCGGGGCTCAGTCCGCGTGCGTTTGCCGCCGGCAGCGACAAGATTCGCGTCGGTTTGATTGGCTGCGGCGGGCGGGGCATACACGATACTTCCCGGTATCTGGTTGCGGCCGAGAATGTCGAACTGGTCGCGATGGGCGACCTGTTCAGGGACTCGCTGGACAGATGCCGCGCGGCGCTGACCCGACAACCCAAGGAGGGCGAAGACCCGAACCCGATCCGGGACAAGGTCAAGGTCACCGATGATACGTGTTTCGTCGGTTGGGACGCCTATAGGAAGGTACTGGCGACGGATGTGGACGTGGTGATCCTGACGACCCCGCCGCATTTCCGCCCGATACATATCAAAGCGGCCTTTGAAGCGGGCAAGCACGTGTTCGCCGAGAAGCCGGTGGCGGTGGACCCGGTGGGCGTGCGCTCGGTGATCGCCTCGGCGGAACTGGCGGACCAGAAGGGCCTGACGTTCGTGGCCGGCACGCAGATGCGCCGGATTTCGCACCTGGTCGAGGCGATGAAACGCATTCACGACGGCGCACTGGGCACGATCCAGAGCGGGCAATGCTTCCGCCTGGGAGACGCCATGCGTGGCTGGGGGCCTTCGCAACGAAGACCGCAGTGGTCGGACATGGAATGGCAACTGCGTCGCTGGCTGTTCATGACCTGGTTGAGCGGCGACTTTATCGTCGAGATGCACGTTCACGACCTCGACGTCGTCAACTGGGCTCTGGGCGGACCTCCGGTTCAGTGCTTCGCCCTGGGCGGCCGGCAACAGCGGACCGAGCCGGAGTATGGCGACTCCTACGACCACTTCGCGGTGGAATACGAGTACGCGAACGGCGTGAGCGTTTCCTACAAGGGCACCCAGCAGGACGGCATCTCGAATCCGCACTATCAGCACATCGTCGGGACCAAGGGCTCGGCGCGGCTGGACTTCGGACGGGCCGTGTTCACGGGCGCCCACACGGCCGAGATTGGCTGGAACCAGTTCGATCCCTGCCTGACCCAGCATGCCGACCAGATCGCCGCCATTCGCCAGGGCAAGCGTCTGAACGAGGGCAAGCGGATTGCCGAGAGCACGATGACCGCGATCATGGGCCGGATGAGCGCCTACACAGGCCGGGCCTTGAAGTGGGATTGGGTGATGAATGCCTCGAAGCTGGACCTGGCGCCGCCGGCGTACGAATTTGGGGATCTGCCCATGCCCGAGGTTGCCGTTCCGGGCAAAACGCGATTGGTCTGACCGTCGGCTGATGCCGCGTTCGATGAAAGGAGTGTCGAAGATGCCAAGCCAAGACAGAAAGCCGGCGGCCATGATTGGGGCCGCTATCGTGATGCTGATTGCTCTGGCGGGTGGACCGGTCGTCGCCGCCGAGACGGCCTCGGCGACCGTGCCAAAGGAGAAGATCGTCCTTTTCAACGGGACGGATTTCACCGGCTGGAAGCTGTTTCTGCCCGATGCGAACGCCGACGTCGCCAAGACCTGGTCGATCAGCCAGGGTGTGCTGCGTTGTGAAGGCAAGCCGGCCGGCTACATGCGGACCGAGACGCCGTATGCCGACTATCATCTGCACGTCGAGTGGCGCTGGCCCGGCAAGCCGGGCAATAACGGCGTCCTCGTACACACCAGCGGCGCCGACAAGGTCTGGCCCAGGAGCCTCGAATGTCAGCTCCAGGCCGGCAGCGCAGGGGATTTCTGGGTGATCGACGGCGTCGAGACGGCCCAGCACGCCAAAGGCGGCAGCCGGGTCCAGGGCCGCCGCACGATCAAGCTCCATGACAGCAGCGAGAAGGAGCCCGGCCAGTGGAATGCCTACGACATCATCTGCAAGGACGACTGGGTCGTTGTACTCGTTAACGGCACGCTCCAGAACGTGGCGACGCAGTGCTCCGAACGCGGCGGCAAGATCTGCCTCCAGAGCGAGGGCGCTGCGATCGAGTACCGCAACCTCTGGATCCAGCCGGTGGAATAGGGATTCCGCGTTTGATGGGACCGCACCGCGGACCTGTGAACGCGTAAGAGAAGTCAACGGGAGTGGGTGGATCGGCCCGCTCCCGCTCTGTTTGTGCGTCGTGATCGGCCGAAGGTGGCATGGATCGAATATGAAGGTACTGGTAGCGGCAAAGTGCGGGTTCTGCCCGGGGGTGCGCAACGCGATCAGCATGGCGGAGAAGACGTTGAAGCGGGCTCCGGAGGGCCAGTCGGTCTACTGTCTCGGTCCGATAATACACAACAAGGACGAGGTGGAGCGGCTCCGGGCCGCCGGCCTGCATACAGTCGACTCCATTGACAAAATGGATTCCGGGACGGTCCTGATCCGCTCTCATGGAGTGGCCCCGAGCGAGCTGAGCCGGCTTAAGGACGAGGGTTTCCACATCGTGGACGCCACCTGCGTTCTGGTCAAGCGCCTCCAGCAGATCGTCCAGCAGCTCGAAGCCGAGGGCTACGAGGTCGTCATTATCGGCGAGGAGAACCACCCGGAGGTGCAGGGGGTGGTCGGCTGCGTCAACGATGTGGTCGTGGTGGCCGACGAGGCGGATCTGGACAAGCTGCCCCACAACGGGCGGCTGGGCATCGTCTGCCAGACGACGCAGAGCCCCGAGCATCTCGGACGGATGCTGGACGCCATCGCCCGCCGCCGCTTCAGCGAGCTGAAGGTGGTCAATACCCTGTGCAAGGAGGCGATCAAACGGCAGGAGTCCGCCATCGAGCTGTGCCAGCAGGTGGACATCATGTTTGTCCTGGGAGGGCTCCACAGCGCCAACACCCGCCGCCTGGCCGACCTGTGCAAAAAACACAACGAAGCGACCTTTCACTTGCAGAATTGGGACGAACTTGATAAAAAGACCCTTTTGGGCAGGAAGGTGGCCGGTGTGACGGCCGGGGCCTCCACTCCGGATTGGGTGATTGAAGAATTTGTCAAGCATTTGGAGCGATTTGGCGAAGAACAGTGAGTTCGTCGCCTCGTTGCGTTCGAGCGTGTAGTGCCTTCTGCTGCGTGAGCAGGGGGATGCCAATATCAACTTGGATTGATGCGCTGCGGCATTGAGGCCGGCTGATGTGTATGTGGAGCGTCGGTCGGTCGCACGGAAAGACTCCACAGGGGAATCGGAATCTATGGTAGATCGAAACTTAGTCAACAAGCTGGGGCTGTCCGACGCGAAACTGGAAGAGCAGATCGGCGAGATGTTCGGGGACGTGGAGAATCAGTACCTCGAACAGATGCTGCAAAAGAAAGTGGACTCGCGTCTGCCGGGAACCATTCTCAAAGGGACCATCGTCTCCCAGATCGGCAACGACGTGATCGTCGAGGTCGGTCTGAAGAGCGAGGGCGTGGTCGACGCCGGCGAGTTCGGCAGTCCGGACGAGATCGCACCGGGCCGGGAGATCGAGGTTCTGCTGGAGGACACCGACTCGGACGGCGGGCTGATCCTGCTGAGCAAGCGCAAGGCGGACACGATCCGCGGCTGGGAGCACATCATCAACACCAAGCAGGAAGGGGACGTTGTCAGCGGCAAGGTCATCCGGCGGATCAAGGGCGGCCTGCTCGTGGACATCGGCGTTCCGGTCTTCCTGCCGGCCTCGCAGGTTGACATTCGCAAACCGGGCGACATCAGCCGGTTCATCGGCAAGGACGTGGAGTGCAAGATCCTCAAGATCGACGTGGAAAACCGCAACATCGTGGTTTCCCGCCGCAAGCTCATCGAGGAAGAGCGCCGCGCCAGCAAAGAGAAGATCCTCAACGAGATCGAGGTCGGTCAACTCCGCAAGGGTGTCGTCAAGAACATTGCGGACTTCGGCGTGTTCGTCGACCTGGGCGGGCTGGACGGCCTGCTGCACATCTCCGACCTGAGCTGGGGCCGCATCTCTCACCCCTCCGAGGTGGTCGACCTGGATCAGGAAATCGAGTGCGTGGTCATCGGCGTCGACAAAGAGAACGAGAAGATCTCGCTGGG
>CAZNSM010000214.1:0-7753 GCA_964575615.1 uncultured Pirellulales bacterium
ACGGGTAACTACTTTTTCACAGACGAGTTATGTGGCCTGCGGGCCCGATAACGATACTGATCGAGGATGACCGCCGCGACGATCACGCAGCCGGTGATGAGCCGTTTGGTGGATTCCTGGGCGCCGACCTGGGCCAGCCCGGTGCCGAGCACGGCGATGATCAAGACGCCGAAGAAGGACCGGACCACCGAGCCGCGGCCCCCCATCAGGCTGGTGCCCCCGATGACGACCGCCGCAATCGCCTGGAGCTCGAACCCGATCGCGGTGTTGGGATTGGCCGACGACATGCGGGCCGACTGGATCACCGCGCCCAGGGCCGCCAGCAGCCCGCACAGCACGAACACCGCCAGCTTGTACGGACGCGGGTCGATCCCCGACAGCCGCACCGCCTCCTCGTTGGTCCCGATGGCGATCAGGTACCGCCCGAACACGGTCCGCGACAGGACCAGTTGGCCGCCGGCCACGATGAGGATCGCCAGCACGAAGGGAAGCGACAGGCCGAGGATCGCGGTGTCGGTGACCACCTCGACCGGCGCGCCGATGTAGATCGTGCGCGAGCCGGTCATCAGATACGCCGCCCCGCGCGCCGCTTCGAGCATTCCCAGCGTGACAATGAACGAGGGCAGACGCCAGCGGATGACGATCAGGCCGTTGACGGCCCCGCACGCCAGGCCCACCAGCAGACACAGCCCCACCGCCGGCAGCAGCGGCCAGCCCCAGTTGACCAGCGCGATGCCCAGCACCGCGCCGGCCAGCGCCAGGACCGAGCCGACCGACAGGTCGATGCCCGCGATGATCAGCACGAACGTCATGCCCACCGCGACCACCGTCGTGTCGGGGATCTGGTTGGCCATGGTGCGGAACGTCGTGAGCGTGAAGAAGTTCCTGGCGGTGACGCCGAATACGAGGATCAGCAGCGCCAGCGCCGCGACCATCCCGAGATAGTCACTCGCCAGCCGCCGCAGGTCCACTCGTCCGCCCGTCTTGCCTTCGTCCATGCACTGCTCCGCAGACTGCCTACGTCACAAGGCGTCCAAGCCCGTCGTTCGGCCGCGTTCGGGCCCCCTTTGTATGCGACGAGCGCGCCGGGGTCAAGCGGCAATGCCTCCCGCAAACGTCTGCGGTTTGAACACCCCCGCGCCAGACTCAGACGGACACGCGACAAGAAACGCGTTCGTAGTGGCGTCGTAAGACGCTACTGTCCAAACCCTATGCCCTCAGGGCACACTACGAACAGTCTGTGCGGCTATCTCAGAGGATCGCGCGAAGCTGCGTCACCAGGATGGGCACGTCCCCACGGACGATCTGCCAGACCACGTTGAGATCGACATCGAAGTAGCCGTGGATGAGTCGGTTGCGCGTGGCCGTGATCTGGCTCCAGGGAATCTCTTCATGCTCCTCTCTGAACTCGTCGGAGAGGCCATTGGCGGCCTCACCGGCAATTTCGAGCAGTCGCACGATCGCCAGTTGCTTTTCCTCGTTGGCCAGAAACGCGGACAGAGAGAGGCCTTCGGTGAAGCCGACAATCTTCTCGGCCGCGTCGAGCATATGGCGCAGGCGAAGGCGGTCCGCCTCAGCGTTCATAGGCCACCACCGCCTCTGCCAGGACTTCGTCGCGAAAGTAGCGACTGAGAAAGCCCGGCGTATGCAGATCGACCTTGCGTCCGAGCAGCTCGGACAGTTCCTCCTGCATGCCAAAGAAGGCCAGACCAGGCGTATGCCCCGGCTCGAACTCGACCAAAACGTCCACGTCGCTGTCGGCGCGGAAGTCCTCGCGCAGCACCGAACCGAACAGCGCCAGCCGCCGGATATGATGGCGAGCGCAGAACAATGCAATCGTCTCTGACGGGACGTCTATGTTGCGAATCACCACGAGCTCACCTCACTACAGCGGGTACCATGCACCGTGTTCTATCCGAGCAGTATCGCCCAAATCCGTCGCCGGGCCAAGAGAAAACTCCTTTGACGTCGTAAGACGTTACTGTCCAAACCCTGTGCCCGTACGGGCACACGACGAGCGGTTCCTCCCCACCTCATGATGGGCGATTTCGCCGGGTTTTGGGCTTGACGGGGCCGGAGCGAGTGCGATAATGGATGGTGAATAGCGAAGACACCGGCGATGCGGCACCTGCGGCAAAGCGATGCGGCGAAAGCTCCTGGTCGCGAGAAGGAGAGCCAAGCCATGGCGGCGGGCAGGCAAAACGACGGCATACGTCCAACGGACCGTGGTCGATTGCCAATAATCCCTATTCAATCATCAATAATCAATCCACCCGCCTTCACGTTGATCGAACTGCTGGTGGTCATCTCCATCGTGGTCCTGCTGATGGCGCTGCTGTTTCCCGTGTTGCGGCGGGCGAGGAACAGCGCCCGTGCCACGGCCTGTCAGGCGCGGCTGCACCAGTGGGGCTTGGCGTTCAAGATGTACACCGACGGCAACGAAGGCCGGTGGTTCACCGCTGAAAGAGAAGACGACGGTCGCCAGGGACCTCAAAATTGGATAGGCTTGGTCGTTCCGTTCTTCTACAATACGCTGGGTTTTGCGGCCTGCCCGATGGCGACCTCGCACGGCCCGGATCACTCTGAATCCGGTCCGTTTGACGCCTGGTGGATCGAGAAATTCGGACCGGTTGCCTCCACTCCGAGCGGCGAGATGGTCTACACAGCGGTCAGCTACGGTTTCAACTACTTTGCCTCCTGGAAGCGTTGGAAAGACCCGCGATCCAGCGACCCGCGCACCTTCCATTGGGGCCACGCCGACGTGCGAGGCGCTGCCAACGTGCCGGTTCTTTGCGACTCTGCTGACGAAGACGCCCGCATGGCGGACGGTGAGCCGCCTCCGCCGCGTGGTGTGTTCCCTGACAATGTCCGATGTACGCCGTGTATCGATCGCCACAATGGCGGGATCAACATGCTGTTCATGGACTGGTCGGTCCGCAAGGTCGGACTGAAAGAGCTCTGGACGCTCAAGTGGCATCGCCAGTTCGACACCGCCGGCCCCTGGACCCGGGCCGGCGGCGTGGAGCCCGAAGATTGGCCGCAGTGGATGCGGAAGTTCAAGGACTATTAACCGTCGCTCGTGGCCCGTCGCTCGTCGCTCGTATCTTGTGGGCGAGGCATGCCTCGCCCCTACCATTGGCCCGTGGGCGATCCCGACATGCATCAGGACTCGCGGCGGTGGGTGGCAGCCTCAAGGCGCAGCCTTGGGGATGGTGGCCTTGACGGCTCGCGGACACCAGACGGTGCCCAATGCGAAGAACCATCCCCAATCCCGATGCACATCGGGATTGAGGCTGCCACACGAATTGAAGGCGGGCCGTCACTCAGCCTTTGACCAGCCAGATGTTGCGGAACTGGATGGGGTGGCCGTGGTCCTGGAGCTGGATCGGGCCGGTCGGTCTCTGGTCGGCGTTCGGGTTGGCGGTCGGGCGCGGGATCGCGACGTTGTCGTGGATCTTCACGCCGTTGAGATAGACCGTGATGCGGGCTTCTTCCGCCACCTTGCCATCACTGCCCAGGCGCGCAGCGCGGAACTCGATGTCGTACGTCTGCCACGTTTCCGGCGGCAGTGACGCGTTGACGTCGGGACGCTTGACGCTGTAGAGACTGCCGCAATCGCCCGAGGTTTCGACCAGGCCGAACGAATCGAGGATCTGGACCTCGTACAGGTCGTTGAGGAACACGCCGCTGTTGCAGCGGCCCTGCCCGCGATTGAGCGGCTCCAGCGGCAGCCAGAACTCCAGGTGCAGGTGCTTGATGTCGCCAAAGCGCTCCTTCGTCGTCGTGGAGCCTTTGCCCACCTGCATCGCGCCGCTGTCGAGGGCCTTCCACTCCTGATTCGTCCACGCGCCGAGATCGGGCTTGGTCCCCTGCTTGTATGGCAGCAGCACAACCGCGCCGGCGGGCGCTTCGAGCCCTTCCTTCGGGCTGGTGCGCGCGACCTTGTCCAGCTCGAAGTGCAGGCCGTACTCGCTGGCCACCGAGAGGTGTCCATTCGCGATCTGGCCGTGCCAGTGGTATCCGCCGGAGCGCGAGCCGATCAGCGCCTCGAAGCCGCTCTTGCTCGCGTAGACTTCGACGGTCGTCGCCGCACGCTGCGGGTCGTTGCTCGTCGCTTCGATGCGAACGCGGTAGTGGTCCTCGCCTTCGGCCACGACGACGGCGGTCGCGGGCATCTGCGTGACGCTGTCGGGGTAGAACGTGCCGGCGTACTGGCCCATGAACGGATCGGCCCAGCCCGCCGAGGCGGTCAGAGCGACGAGAGTGAGGACGACGAGTCGAATGGCGGCGTGCGTGGTCATGGCTTGAGCTCCTTACTGTTCCAAAGGGATTGACAATGCCACCATGCTACCACGCCCCCGCCCCGCGTCAAGCGCCTCTTCTCCATTCGGGTGGCAGCCTCAATCCCGATGTGCATCGGGATTGGGGATGGTGGACGGAGCTACCACACGAACGAGGTTGTTGCTTTGGCAGGTGATGATCTGCTGGTTCAGCCGCCGGAGCGTTCGGCCAGCGCGATCAGCCGCTCGGCGATGTCGGACGCGGCGTTCGGCTTGGCGACCAGCTTGCAGGCAGCCGCCATCTCGCTTCGCGTGACGTCGTCGCGCAGCAGCGGCTCCAGCTCCTCCCAGAGCCAGGCGGCGCGGTCGGCCGCGTCACTGACATCGTCGACGATCACCGCGGCGCCCACCTCGACGAGCTTGCCCGCGTTGAGGTACTGGTGGCGGTCCTTGTGATGCGGGTACGGCATGCAGATGCTCGGCACGCCCGCGACCGCGTACTCGGCGACGCTGACGGCGCCGCTGCGACCGACGAGCAGGTCGGCCGCCGCCAGAAGGTCGGGCATGCGATCGTAATAGCTGACGATCTTGTGCCGGATGCGGGCGCCCTCATAGCCCTGGACCACCTGTTCGTAGTTGTCCAGGCCCGTCAGGTGGACGATCTGCCAGGCGTCCGCAAAGGCCTCCAGCTTGGACAGGAGCATGCAGACCGCCTCGTTGATGCGCATCGAACCGCTCGACGCGCCCGTGATCAGCAGGACTTTCCTGTCGGCGTCCAAGCCCAGCGATTCGATGGCCCGCGCCCGGTCGGGCCGGGCGAAGTCGCGTCGCAGGGGACAGCCGACCGTGGCGACCTTGGCGCGGCGCGTGTTGAACCTGCGGGCGCTTTCCTCGAACTGCACGAAGATCTCATCGGCCCAGCGGGCGGCGAGCCGGTTGGCCCGGCCGGGCGCAAGGTCGACGTTGATCAGCGTCACCGGCACGCCGAGCCTGTGGCCGGCCATGCACACGGGCGCGGCCACGAACCCGCCGGCCCCGACGACCACAGGATGGGGGCTGCCGGAGATCAGGCAGCGCGCCAGCCGGTAGCTCTGGCAGAACGTCAGGCCGAAGGCCGCCAGCCGGCGCGGATCGAAGTACAGACCCGTCGCCGGCAGTTCGGTGTACGGGAAATCCGTCCGGTCGAGAATCCGCCGGTCCACGGGACGCGTGCTGCACAGGAAGTGAATGCCCGCATCGCCCCGGCACTCGACGATCTGCTCGGCCACCGCCAGAGCCGGATAAATATGTCCCCCGGTCCCCCCGCCGGCGAAGAAGAACGAGATGTTGCTCAATGACAGCCTCCCTGCTCTCTGTGCAAATTCTCCGGGATCAGGTTTCCTGGCCCCTGTGGAGTTGGTGTGGCAGCCTCAATCCCGATGTCCATCGGGATTGGGGATGGTTCTGCCTATGCGCCGCCGTCACGCCTGCGTGTCGTCGCCGGTGTCGGCGGGTGATTCCGGATCGCCCTGGTCGGTTTGCGATGCGATGTTGAGCAGCACGCCGACCGCCGCCGCCGACAGCAGCATGCTCGTGCCGCCCGAGCTGATGAACGGCAGCGGAATCCCCTTGGTCGGCAGGACCACCGTCACCACGCCGATGTTCAGCGCCGCCTGGATGCCGATCGTCAGGACGATGCCGGCCGCCAGCAGCCGGCCGAAGCGGTCGCGACAACGCATCACGACCACCCAGCTCAGACAGATGAACAGCACGAACAGCCCGATCACGCCGATCGTGCCGACCATGCCGAGCTCCTCGCCGACGACCGCGAAGACGAAATCGGTGGTGTCCTCGGGCAGGTGGCCGTACTTGGAGATGCCCTCGCCGAGGCCCTTGCCCCAGACGCCGCCGGAGCCGATGGCGATCAGCGACTGATTCGCCTGGTACACGACGTCGGGCCATTTCTCCGGCTGGAGGAACGCCAGCAGCCGCTTGATGCGGTGCGGCGAGTGCAACAGGCCCGCGGCGACGCCGGCGCCGGCGAACGGGACCAGCGTCAGCATGTGCCACCACCGAACGCCCGCGATCATCAGCATCACGAAGCTGATCAGCGCCACGAACGCGGCGGTGCCGAAGTCCTCGACCACGATCAGCCCGCAGACCAGCCCGATCAGCCCGCACAGCGGCACGAACCACGTCCAGTAGCGGCGCACCTGCGGCTCCGAGCGGGCGCACACCGCCGCCAGCGCGAACACCATCGACCACTTCGCCAGCTCCGACGGCTGGAAGCTGATGCTCACCGGCCCGATCGTCAGGCGCAGCCAGCGCCGCGCCTGGTTGATCTCGGTGCCCAACTGCGGGATCAGCACGACGCCCAGCAGCACGATCGAGACGAACACCAGCCACACCGGCGCCGACTTCCACCAGCGGTCGCGCAGCCGCAGCCAGCGGTAGTCGATGGCCGAGGCGACCAGCAGCACGATGACCGCGATCGGGAAGAACATGATCTGACGCAACGCCGGGAACGCATAGAACCGCTTCAGGTCGAACTCGTAGCCGAGATTCGCCCCGGCTGAGAAAACCATCACCGCCCCCAGGCCCATCAGGAACACGATCACCATCGCGATGTAGTCGGCCAGCCGGCTTCGCGGTTCGTTCATAACTGCTGTCAAGCTAAACATTTACCATTGCCCTGCCGCCGGACGCACGCCGCCCGGACACATGTTCCCCATCTTATCTTTCGGCAAACCCCCTTTTCAATCTGCAAAAAACGCTCAACATATATGCGTCGCTCGTCGCTGGTCGCTCGTCGCCCGCGTTGAAGCGAGTGTGCGTAGAAGCGTAAAAGGGTAGATGCGTAGATGCGTTGTGAGCCCCTCCAGCCTCCGGTCTCCGGCCTCCAGCCTGCGCAACGCATGGCTCGTGAAGCGTGAAACGTCGTTTGGGCACCTCCAGCCTCCGGTCTCCGGCCTCCAGCCTGCGCAACGCGTGGTTCGTGAAGCGTGAAGCGTGAAGCGTCGTGCGGGGTGGCCCGAGGACTTGTGCGGAAACGCCCGCCGCCCTACCGATTTCCGGCGCCCCCCCTGCCGACAATCCTGTTGGCAACAGGCCTGTTAGCAGGATGCTCCGTCTGGTTCGATGACGCAGGCGGCATGCCGCTTGACCTCGCGCGTCTTAACCGTTAGGATACGGAAAAGAACGAGGCCAAGTGTGAGCGACTATCGAGTAGAGACGCGAGTGGAGCGGGATGGAACGTTGACGATCACGGGGCTGCCTTTGCAGGCGGGAGAGCGCGTCGAGGTCATGATCTACAGTCGCACCGACGAGGACAATAGAATAGCAGCATCAGCGGCCTGATATCCTTCAATATCCATTGCCGACAGCAGACCTGATTCGCGCCGACTGAATCGCAGACAGGGATTCTCCTACCCTCGGCGAATCAGATTCGCAGGAAGACGGCCATTTCGTTGGCGGCGGCCATCAACGCGTTGATG
>CAZNSM010000215.1:0-7741 GCA_964575615.1 uncultured Pirellulales bacterium
ACCTCTACGTGTTCCGAAAAGGGACGCCGACCGACTTCGACGTCAAGAAGGCGGCCCGCATCATCTCGCAGCGAGAGCACACCATCACCGTGGACCTGGGCGTCGGACGGGCCGGCGACTTCTACTACGGCTGCGACCTCAGCGCCGAATACGTCCACATCAACGCCGACTACCACACGTAGGATGTGAAGCGGCGTAAAGGCGAGAGCGTCTGCCGTTGGACAACTGGAGAAAAGGCGACACCGTCGGGAGCCAATCTGCTTTTGCGGGCTCCGAACGGCATGATTTCTGTCGTCTCTGGCCCAAAAAGAGTTGAAATGCGACTGTCTTTCTGTACACTGTCTGGGATTTTGTGCCGGTCGTACGCGCCAAACGAGGTCTATTCGAAAGGAGTTCAAAAGTGAGTGCGCTGAAGAGAATTGTGGGGTTATCGGTGCCGGTCCTGGCCCTCAGTGCGGCGGCCAGCGCCGCCCAGGCTGGCGGGGCCGTCGAGGCCACCTCGGCCTTGCAGACACCATGGAGCTGGTGGATTTCACCAATCGCCGCGGTATGTGCTCTGGGGTTTGCCGTCTACTTCTACAAGAAGATGATCGGGGCGCCGGCGGGCACGGACAGGATGATCGAGATCGCGCAGTACGTGCGCGAAGGGGCCTACGCCTACCTGTTCCGCCAGTACAGCGTGGTGACCATCGTGTTCGTCGTGCTGCTGGCGATCTTCGCCTTCCTGGCCTACAAGGGCGTGCAGAACCCCTTCGTACCGGTGGCCTTCCTGACCGGCGGGTTCTTCAGCGGCCTGTGCGGCTTTCTCGGCATGAAGACGGCGACCGCCGCCTCCTCGCGAACGGCCCAAGGCGCCAGCGTGAGCCTCAACAGCGGCTTGCAGGTCGCCTTTCGCTCCGGCGCCGTTATGGGCCTGGTTGTGGTCGGCTTCGGTCTGCTGGACATCTCGCTGTGGTACATCATCCTGAACTGGGTCGTATACAGTGAGGAGCACATGCGGACCGGCCTGACGCTCTTCGGTCTGCAACTGGTGCCGGCCAACATGGACGCCGGGCACAAGCTCGTGGAAATCACGACCACGATGATCACCTTCGGCATGGGCGCCTCGACGCAGGCCCTGTTCGCCCGCGTCGGCGGCGGCATCTACACCAAGGCCGCAGACGTCGGCGCTGACCTGGTCGGCAAAGTGGAAGCCGGCATTCCGGAAGACGACCCGCGCAACCCGGCAACCATCGCCGACAACGTCGGCGACAACGTCGGTGACGTGGCGGGCATGGGCGCCGACCTTTACGAGAGCTATTGCGGCTCGATCCTGGCGACCGCCGCCCTCGGCGCCGCCCTGCCGCTGTCGGCCGTCGCGGCCAGCGGCATGAACCCGACGAAGGCCGTCCTGGCCCCCATGCTGGTCGCGGGACTCGGGATCATCCTGTCCATCGTCGGCATGTTCATGGTCCGCTGTAAGGAAGACGCCAGCCAGAAGAACCTGCTCCGCGCTCTGCTGTTCGGCACGCTCGGCAGCTCCGTGCTGATTCTGGTCGTCATCGCGGTCCTGGCGATGACCGACTGGATCAGTTGGGGCATCTTCGGCTCGGTGGTTTCCGGCCTGGTCGCCGGCGTGCTGATCGGGCAGTTCACCGAGTACTACACCTCCGACGAATACAAGCCCACAAAGGGCATCGCCGACCAGGCGAGGATGGGTCCGGCGACGACCATCATCGACGGCTTCGCCAACGGCATGTACTCCGCGGGTCTGCCGGTCGTCACAATCGTGATCGGCATCCTTTGCGCCTACGGGTTCGCCGGCGGCTTCACCAACGTCGCAATGGGTCTCTACGGCATCGGCTTTGCCGCGGTCGGCATGCTCTCGACGCTGGGCATCACCCTGGCCACCGACGCCTACGGCCCGATCGCCGACAACGCCGGCGGCAACGCGGAGATGGCCGGCCTCGGACCGGAGGTTCGCAAGCGGACCGACGCCCTCGACTCGCTGGGCAACACGACCGCCGCGACCGGAAAGGGCTTCGCCATCGGCTCGGCCGCTCTGACCGCCATGGCCCTGCTGGCCGCCTACATTGAAGAGGTACGGATCTGGATCGGTCGCTTGGCTTCCGAGGCCGAAATAGGCCTGTACCAGGTTGGCCAGGTTGTGTTCTACCGAGGTACCGAAGCCAGCGCGGATGTCAAGGCCGCGTTCGGCGCGCTCCAGGAGGAAGGCCTGAGGCTGGTGGGTAGTGGGACCGCCACGATGGCCGACTTCGTCAACGCCTACGATCTGACGATCATGAATCCCAAGCTGATCGGCGGCTTGTTCATCGGCGGCATGATGGCGTTCGTCTTCTGCGCGATGACCATGAAGGCCGTCGGTCGTGCCGCCGGCGCGATGGTCGAAGAAGTCCGTCGGCAGTTCAAGGACATCCCCGGCATCATGGAAGGCACCGGCAAGCCGGACTACGCTCGCTGCGTGGCGATCTCCACGCGGGGGGCCCAGAAGGAAATGCTCCTGCCTTCGCTGTTGGCGATCATCGTGCCGGTTCTCGTCGGCCTGTTCCTCGGCGTCTCGGGCGTCATGGGCCTGCTAGCCGGCGGCCTGACGACCGGGTTTGTGCTGGCCATCACGCTCAACAACGCCGGCGGCGCATGGGACAACGCCAAGAAGTACATCGAGAAGGGCGCCCACGGCGGCAAGAAGCTCCCGGATGGCACGAAGAACCCGGTCCACGGCGCTGCCGTGATCGGCGACACGGTGGGCGATCCGTTCAAGGACACCTCGGGACCGAGTCTGAACATCCTCATCAAGCTGATGACGATGGTCAGCGTGGTGTTCTCCGGCGTGATCGTGAAGTTCGCGCCGCAGGTCAGCGCCTGGCTGCACCTGGGCAGTCAGTAGTCGGTGACCCGTTGCGTCGGGCCACGCGACGTGGTTGACGCAACCAGGCATTCCAAGTAAGCTGAAAGGGTGGCCGTTTTGGCCACCCTTTTTGTTTCATGACCGGGAGTTTGAGGATTGAAGAAAGCAAAAGACAGTGACGCCAAAGACTTTGCGCTGGCGGCCGCCAGGCTGGCCGACGCCAACCATTGCACCGATATCACGGTCCTGGACCTGCGGGGCGCCTCTCCGGCGACGGATTACTTCGTGATCGCCACCGGGACCAGCGACCGGCAGATGCGCACCGTGGCCGACGAGATCTCCGAGGCCGGACGCGACCTGGGTTTTGCACGCTTCGGCCGGGCCGGATACGAACAGGGACGCTGGATCCTGCTCGACTTCGTCACCGTCGTGGTCCACCTGTTCGACAGCGAGTACCGCGACTACTACGATCTCGAACTGCTCTGGGGCGACGCAGAGAGAATTGAATACTGATGATTGGCGATTGATTATTGATGAAGACCGTCGTTGACGTTCTGGAAGAGAGAATCGGCGCGGCGATGGCGGCCGTCGCCGGAACCGAAGACTGCGCCGCGATCGTGCGCCCCACCGCCGATGCGCGCTTTGGAGACTATCAGGCCAACGGAGTCATGGCGCTGGCCAAGCGGCTCAAGACCAACCCGCGTAAGCTGGCCGAGCAGGTGGTCGAGCGGCTCGACGTCTCCGACGTGTGCGAACCGCCCGAGATCGCGGGGCCGGGCTTCATCAACCTGAGGCTCAAACCCGACTGCGTCGCGCAGCAACTGCTCCGCATCAACGCCGACGACTCCGGGCGGCTCGGCGTCGAGCCGGCCGCCAAGCCCAGGAACACCGTCGTCGACTTCTCCAGCCCCAACATCGCCAAGGAGATGCACGTCGGACACCTGCGCAGCACGATCCTCGGGGACGCCATCTGCCGCGTGCTCGAATTCCTCGGCCATCCGGTCATCCGTCAGAACCACATCGGCGACTGGGGCACCCAGTTCGGCCGCGTCATCCTCGGCCTGTGGCACATGTGCATGGCCGAGAAGCATGGCGAATCGCTCTACTACCGGACCGAACTCGACGGACTCCGACGCCTCCAGGGATCGAGCCAGGACCTGAGAGAACTGTGTGTGCGGATACGCGACCGCCACGAAGACGACTGGAGCGGCGACCCTGCCGGCGAGCAGTGCTTCGCCCCTTTCCTGGCAGGCCTGAATGATCGCGATGTTGAAGGACTGTGGGAGCAGTTCCTGTGCGTCTATCAGTATGTGAACGCCCTGGAAGACGCTCTTTCGGGAATGGGCCTGACCATACGCACGATCAATCGGGGGCAGGAAGAGGCGATCCCCTACGAATCACTCTCCCGGCGGATCACCTTTATGTTGCAGGAAGGTGGGACGACAAACGAGCAGGAGCGCGACGCCTGGCAGTTCATCCGAAAGCTCACGTTGGAGCACTGTGGCGGCATCTACGAGAAGCTTGGCGTCCAACTGACTGACGCCGATGTTCGCGGCGAGAGTTTCTACAACGACAAACTGCCGGAGGTCGTCGCCGACCTGCAAGCGTCCGGCCTGGCGGTCGAATCGGACGGCGCGGCGTGTGTCTTTCCGCCCGGATTCAAAACCAAGGACGGCCAGCCCCTGCCCTTCATCGTCCGCAAATCCGATGGCGCATTCCTCTACGCGACAACGGACCTGGCGGCGCTGCGATACCGAGTCAACACGCTGAAGGCGGACCGCGTCGTCTATGTGACCGACGCCCGGCAGATTCAGCACTTTCAGATGCTGTTCGCGGTGGCGGACATGGCCGGCTGGGACCGGCGGGACGGCGAGAAGGTCGAACTGGTTCACGTTACGTTCGGCAGCGTTCTGGGCGAAGACGGCAGGCCGCTCAAGACGCGTTCCGGCGAGAACGTCAAGCTCAAGGAGCTGCTCGACGAGGCCGTCGAGCGGGCCAAGGCGGTCGTCGAAGAGAAGAACCCCGATCTGCCGCCCGACAGGAAAGCCGAGATCGCCACCGCCGTTGGGATCGGCGCGGTCAAGTACGCCGACTACGCGAACAATCGCACCAGCGACTATGTCTTCAGCTTCGACAAGATGCTGGCGATGGACGGCAACACCGCGCCATACATGCAGTACGCCTACGCCCGCATCAAGTCCATCGAGCGCAAGGCCGAGAGCAAGGGCGTCCATATCCAGGAAGAGTTGCACAACATCGCATCGCTCGATCTGAGCGAGGCGAGCGAATTAGACCTGGGCAAGCACTTGGCTCGTTATGGTGAGGCCATCGAGTCGGTGGCGGCGGACTATCGGCCCAACTACTTGACGGCGTATTTGTACGAACTGGCACAAAAATTCAGCGCCTTCTACACGAACTGCCCGGTGCTCGATGCGCCGCGTGAGAAGCGACCGACGAGGCTGCTGCTTTGCGATCTGACCGCCCGAACGATTCGTCACGGCCTCAGCGAGCTGCTGGGCATCGCAGTCGTCGACCAGATGTGAGGGAACGCCATGAGAGTTGTGCAGAAGGAATTCCGGGTCGGCACACACAGCCGCAGCGAGATGATCAATATCACCGCCCAAGTCCAATCCATCGTCCGCGACTCGGGGATCGCCAACGGCCAAGTGGTCGTCTTCTGCCCCCATACGACCGCGGCGATCACGATCAACGAGAACGCCGATCCGGCCGTCCCGCACGATATCCTCTTGACGCTCAATGAGTTGCTGCCGCACGATCGCAGTGGGTATTGCCACAGCGAAGGCAATTCGGACGCTCACTGCGCCAGTTCACTCGTCGGAGCCAGCGAACAGGTGCTCCTGTACAACGAACGCCTGACGCTCGGGACTTGGCAGGGAATCTTCTTCTGCGAGTTCGACGGTCCACGAAACAGGAAGGTCATCGTGCAGGTCTGTGGCGAGTGATCCTCACGCCGGCAACGGACCCGAAACGGGGCAATTCTCCGCCTGCCAGCGGCTCGAAAGGCGCATAAAAATGGCGAGGTGGTGGTTCCGGCTGGGGGGGAGACCGGTGGACCACGCTGCCTCGCCGAGGTTTATTAGCTTTGGCATACCGCCCAGTTGTACAACGTCAAAGAGCGAGTATAATGCTTCCAACCGACCTGTCAAACACTATTTGCGAAAACCAAGCACCTATCAGGGTGATGTAGCCACCCCATTTCACTCCATTGAATAACACGATTATACCTCGTTTAACACCCCCTTGCAAGACAAAAAACCACGATTTTCGCATTTTCCTGGACGCGCACCGGTATTTGGGCATCACGCTAAATCCCGTTGCGACAATGTGTTGCGACCCTCGCCCGCGACGAAGTCGATTCGGCGGGCCTCCGTCGAGCCGGGCGGACGTCAAAGAGCTGTTGAATCGGCCGGAACGCGGCCGTCGAATGCCCGCCGAACGGGTCCAGCCCGCGCAGACATCGCCCGCAACCGTCCGGCTCCAGCATCCCAATTATAGCGTAAACATATCCAATATAACTGCAAATGGACTCGTCGCACCGGTCGCCCCGGCCCGCACGGTGCGAGCCGGCCGGGCATGGCAAAATGCGCCCCATTTTTCGGCTGACGACTTGTCGGGCACGCCAGGAATCCATAAACTAATGTGCTCAGTGAATGCCTTGTTCTGAACGAAGATGAAGATTTCTCCTTTCATCCGCGATTGTTACAAATGACGAAACTCGCAGAGAGAATTGAGCGTGTCAAAGAGACGATCGCCTCGGCGTGCGCGCGGTCGCGCCGGGAGGTGGAGGACGTCCGACTGGTGATTGTGACCAAATCCGCCGGGATCGAGGAAATCGAAGAAGTCGTCCGGCTTGGCTTCAATCACCTGGGGGAGAACCGCGTGCTCCAACTGAAGAAGGTGGCGGGCCAGGTGGCCGAATTCCTCCAGCAACACGCCGATGACAGCACGATGCCGAAGACCGTGCACTGGCACATGATCGGACACCTTCAGCGCAACAAGGTTCGGCAGGTGCTGCCCACGGCCTCCCTGATCCACTCGGTGGACACGCTGCGCCTGGCCGAAGAGATCAATGGCGCTGCCAACAAGCTCGGCTTGCGTCCGCGAGTGCTTCTCCAGGTCAACACGTCCAACGAGCCGCAGAAGTACGGTGTGCCCGTCGGGGCCGCCACGCACCTGGCCGAGCAGATCGAGACCCTGCCCAACCTCCAGGTCATCGGCCTGATGACCATGGCCCCGCTGACCCGCGACCAGGACGTCATCCGAGCTTGCTTTGCCCGGGCCCATGAGCTGTTTTGCGAGATGCGCGGAGAGAAGATCGTCGGCCCGCAGTTCACCGAACTGAGCATGGGAATGAGTTCCGACTATGAGATCGCCGTCGAAGAGGGCGCGACTATTCTGCGCATCGGCTCGGCGATCTTCGCCGGCTCGTAGTGGGCCCGTGGGGGCATGCCGAGAGGGTAATCCGCCGAGGGCGGATCGCTATACAACCGGCCGCCTTCCCCGGGATCAGAGAAAAAAGCGAGAAAATCCCCAAAGTCGCCCTCGCATCGAGACGACACTGTGGTAGCGAACACAACCCGCACGGACGGGGTGTTGCGCGTTTCGCTGCATGACAGAAGGCGACCACTATGGGCAAAACACGAGCAGGAAGCGGTGTCGAAGCACCCATCCGCTTCACCGACGTCATTTTTCTGTCCGATAAACCTCAGCTCCCTCTCGAAGTCAGGCGGTTATTTCGGCAGAAAAAGCTGTCCTTTCGCCTGCTGCCTATGGAAGGCTACCGCCAGGTCCACCTTCGTCCCGACCTCGTGGGCACGGTGATCATCGACGCCGAGGGCATCGATGCCTCGCAGGACCAGCGACTGGGCCGAA
>CAZNSM010000216.1:0-7724 GCA_964575615.1 uncultured Pirellulales bacterium
TACGCTGATCGAACTGCTGGTCGTGATCTCCATCATCGCGTTGCTGATCGCCTTGGCGATGCCGGCGCTGTCGCGAGCGCGGAAGCAAGCGCGAGCGGTGGTTTGCCAGGCCAACCTAAAGCAATGGGGGTTGCACTTTGCCGCGTTTGCCAGCGAGAACGAGGGAGAGTTCTGGAAACGGGTAGAAACCGAGGATGGCAATCCCTATGACGAAGACAGGCGGAACGGGTCTTGGCTCTATTGGGGGCATGCGGTCATCGCGGATCCGTTGGCATCCAGCGTGACGCAGAAGATGCGCCTTTGTCCGATGGCCAGCAAGCCGGCGACCGATACACTTACCACAGAGGAATACGAGGCGCTGGGCGTCGATGAGGCTCCGGAGAGATGGGGTGGTGGCACCTTCCTGGCCTGGGGCCGCTGGCTTGAAGGGACTCCCTGGGACCACTACAGTAGTTTTGGCCTGAACATGTGGATTTTCGTGGGGCGCTACGGTGCGCCTGGGCGAAGTCCTGGCACGCCGTGGCGAACAGCCGACGCTCGCGGTGCGGCCCGTGCCCCCGTCCTGCTCGACAGCATCGATCCCTTCACCTATACCTTCCATGATGGAGCCCCACCCTCGCAGGACGCGGTGCCGATCGGTGCCCCGGATTGTCAGAACCCTTCGTGCATCAACCGCCACGAGGGCGGGGTCAATGCCCTGTTCATGGATTGGTCGGTGCGTAAGGTGGGCCTCAAGCAACTCTGGACGCTGAAGTGGCACCGCGACTTTGATACATCCGGACCATGGACCCAGGCCGGCGGTGTCAAACCCGAGGACTGGCCCGCCTGGATGCGCAAGTTCAAGGATTACTGAGGACCCCGCTCAAGCGCCGTGCGGGATCACATAATGCGGCAAGGCACTATTCAGATACCAAGCAGCAGAGGGAGACACTCAAGGATGAACGTCGCAGCCATGCAGAGGTAAGTGCACCAGGGATGATGCGGGAATGACATCACTGTGTGAAGACTCCCCGGCACACAAAGGGGGAATGTATGCGCGCATGAAATATCGATAGGAGTCTTGATAAGACCGCAAGAGCGGAAGACAAGGAGGTGAACGCTATGACTCGCGGACCATAACGAGAACGAGCGAAACCGTCGAAGCCTCAAGAGAAGTACTTACCGAAAGGACTGCACAATGCGAACACAGACATCTCATCCCGGATTGTTGCTGATCAGCCTGATGTTGGGATTGATGGCCATGTGGGCTGTCGCCTCTCCCGTTGGTAGCAGCGGCGATCTCATTACTGGTGGATGGACATGGTGCTACTGGGGTGACTCGTTTGCCTGCGCGTCGACCTCCTGCGAAACTCAGCCATGCCACGGGGTCACGCTCACGAGCTGTAGTAATTACAACTACGATGTTTGCCCTGGTGGGTACATCGCGGTGACGAGCTGCGGGCCAGGAGGCGGCTCACTGTACGCATACCCGGGAGGTGGGTCACCTTGCGGTGGTTCATGCTTCGGGATACAAAATGGGACATGCTACTAAGCGAGAGGCTCGTCCACTTCATTTGAACCTATCGAACGCCCCTTTCGGGGCGTTCGATAGGTTCAACCAACTGCCGAGAGTGCGCCTCGCTATGAGCCTTCGGGGCCCTCAGCAATACCTGTCATGTGTGAGGTAAACGATGATCCGGCCAGTGAGACTGTTAGCTATCGTGCTCATCGCTACGACGGCACAAGGCACCATCCATAGCGACGTGGCAGATATACTCGATTACTGCACGGCCCACCTTGACCGGTTCGATTCCTGGGCGATCAAGTGTGAAGTGATCTCCGCAGTACAAAGGGATCCACAGCCCGACCTGAGTATGGTGAGGCATTTCGATTTGCGCTGTGATGGGCAGCGCGCATCCTCAGAACGGCGGCTATGGGCAACCTACAACGAAGCTTCCGCTGAATATGAGAGAGCTGAGGAGAACTGCCTGCGACTCCTCTGGGATGGGCAGATGTACAAGAAATACACCAAAGGAGGCACGGAAGATTCAGGCATGGCATACCTCGATGATTTTGCCTCCGGCTCACCGGACGCCAAGGACTATGAGGTCAGATCTCTCCGGTACGCCCATGAGGCTTGTTATGCAACTGGATACTGCTTCAATTCGTTCATCCGGATTGATAAGCTCCTTCGCGAAGCCGAGACCGTCTCACTCCGACACAGTACCGAGCCAGTCAGTGGCGTGGCCTGCCATGTGATCGACGCCCGGACCCCGTATGGCGATCTCAGCGTCTGGCTCGATCCCAAACATGGCTATGCCGTCGCCAAACACCGGATTGAGGCACATCGGGCCGCAGGACATCTGCAATTTGGGCGGCTTATGCGAAGGGAAAATGCCAGCGAGAGTTGTGAAGTGACACGGTTCGAATGCATAGACGGCGTCTGGGTTGGAGTCGAAGCAACACGGCACCGGCAGTACGAAAGTCGAGGCGATCGTTTCACAGAAGATGCACGGATAAGCATCACCGAGTTCGTCCTCAATCCCAACCACGATGAGTTGCGCTCTTTCGAATTTGACATACCCAACGGGACCCTGGTCTTTCTCGTACCGATCACACATATTCGCTATGTGTGGCATGATGGGGAACTGATCAAACACGTCGACGACGATGTCGTCGCTCGGATTGATGCGATCCTCGCGACAATGGTCGAGCCCGATGATGATACCGCATCCTCCGAAACCGAGGCGATAGCGGAGAACATACAAGTCCCCGTCACGGAGGACACGAATGACACGTCCGCCTTGGCGCGAAACACCAATCCCTGGCTGAAACCGCGTGCCCATTGTGGGCTCTATTGCATGTACAGCCTACTGAGACTAGCGGGTCGTGAGTTAGACTTTCGCGATCTGGTCGTTCCGGAATACTTTGGGCGGTTACTGGGCAGTTCGATGGCTGAGTTGAATCAAGCGGCGCACGACTATGGCCTTCACGCAGGCGTGGCTGCGCGGCTCAGTACGCGGGCGCTACGGCAGTCTCCTTATCAGGCGATTCTGCACATCAAGGCGGACCCCGAAGCCAAGGACTACGACCACTACACACTGTACCTGGGCATCGAGAAGGGTAAGGCTAGAGTGTTCAGCCCACCGGAAGAGCCTAAGTTGGTGGACTTCGCGGATATGGCACCCTTGTGGGACGGGTATGCTCTGTTTGTCTCGGAGCGGCCATTCGATATCGATACCCTGTTCCAGCCCGACCGGCAACGACTGTACTTCTATGGGATGAGCGCCGTACTCCTGGTTCTGATCGCCCACGTCATTCGACGGTTCTGGCTGCTATGGATGCCGGCGCTATCGCGCCGATGGGCGCTGGGCCTAACGGTAGGCCAGGCCACGGCTTTGGCGGTGATCGCTCTATTGGTCGGCGGATTCTGCCATTTTGTCCGTTACGACGGACTCCTGGCGAATCCCGTCGGCGTCAAAGGTGTGCAAAAGGCCCACGCGGGGGCCTTCATCCCGAAGATCTCGGCGAAGAAGGCCCGCGAATTGCTCGGCGAAGACGCCGTCGTGATCGACGCCCGGTTGACGCCGGACTATGAACGAGGCCATCTCGAAGGAGCGATTAACCTGCCGGTTGATGCCAACGATGCGGTATGGGAAGCGACAATCCCCAAGATCCCTCACGGACGGCCTATCATCGCCTATTGCCAAAGCGCTGCCTGCAAGTTCGCCGAGAAGATTAGTGTCAGACTACTAGACGAAGGCTTCGATGATATCGCGGTATTCAGGGGCGGCTGGGTCGAATGGGAGAAGAAATATGGCCGAGCCCAAGTGACGGGGAAGGAGGTCAAAGAGGATGCAGACCACGATCCTAACGTCTGACCGCGAAGCCATGAGGACGTCTGACCTGCACAACAAAATGACTGTCTTGGTGGGCGGATCGGCAACGCAGAAACAGCTCCTTACCTTTCTGCTGATTGCTGTCTCGGTTTTGGTGTTTCTGGTTCACGCGCCCAGCCTTTCAGCCCGTGCTACTTACCTGGACGACCATCTCTTCGCCCTGCAAAACCCGCTCGTGCAAAACCCTTCCTGGGATTCGGTGAAGCGATTCGCGACCGAGTTGATCGAGCCATCTACCGTGCCCGGGTTTCCCATGCCGCTGACGATGGTTTCGCTCATGGTAGATCGTCTTATGGCAGGCCGGTATGACAGTATACGCGCCTACCACCGTACCAGCCTTATGTTGCACGTCGCCAATGCGATTTTGATAGGCGTGTTTCTCTACCTGCTCTTCGGCCGACCTTTCATCGCGGCCAGCCTGGCGCTACTGTTCGGTGTGCACCCCCTGTCGGTTGAATCGGTCTGCTGGATCAGCGAACGCAAGACGGTCCTGGCGGCTTTCTTCGCCTTGTGGTCGCTGATCTTCTATATCCGGTTCAGTCAATACCACAGGCGCGGGCAGTTCACCGCTTGTCTCATGGCGTACGCTCTGGCCTTGCTTTCTAAACCCATCGCCGTACCGTTGCCTGCGATAATGCTGTTGATCGACCATTGGCCCTTGAATCGTCTCAGCCGCAAGGCCGTCACAGAGAAGCTGCCTCTGTTCGCTATCGGCGCAGTCGCCGCCATCGTCATATTCCTGTCGCAAACGCGGAACGCAGAAGTCCACCTGCCGGGAGACTACAATCCGTGGCACATTCCGCTCATCTTGTGCCACAATATCATTTTCTATCTGCACAAGTTCTTCTGGCCAGCATCGCTGTCAGCGTATTACGGCTTTCCCTCTCCCATGAGCCTGAAGAGTCCGGCCATATTGATTGGTGTGGTCGGGACCTGCGTGCTCATTCCCCTGTTGGTCTTCTCACATCGACGAACGCGAGCGCCCCTGACCGGTTGGCTGATCTTCTTTGTGATGATCTTCCCGGCGATGGGCATCGTTGGCGTAACCCCCACCATCGCGGCCAATCGGTATCTCTATCTGCCGTCACTGGGTTTCCTCATGGTGCTGACTGCCACGCTCAAATGGCTCGGCGTGGTCACTGACGAACACCGCAAGGTCATGCTGCACACAGGGCTTGTTGCCGTTCTGCTCATCACCACCGGTGCCGAGACGATCGCGCTGCGCCGCTACCAGAGTCAGTGGTGCGATACCGTGAAACTGCATGAGTATCTACTCGCGACCGAACCGAATGCCACGAAACTCAACTCAAGTCTCGGCGTCGAGCTTGCCGCTCGTGGCCAAATCGAAAAGGCGGTGGAGCACTATCATCGTGCTCTGGAGTCCTCGCCCGACGATAACATCTCGCGATACAACCTCGCCCTCGTCCTGAGCAGGTGGGGGCCCGAGCATACAACCGAGGCGATCAAGCACTACCAGAAGGCACTTGAGATTGAACCGGACTTCACTTTGGCACGTTTGAACCTGGGCAATCTCTTCCTCGCCACCGGTGACTGTAACGAGGCGATCGCGCAGTATCGGACAATCATCAAAGACCGCGTCAATTTCGTCCCAGCGCATTATAACCTGGGCCGAGCGTTGACCTTCTCAGGCCAGCCTGCTGAAGGGCTCAAACACCTGCGCGAAGCACTTCGTATCAATGCCGGCTTCTTCTCGGCACGAGACGACTTGGCTTGGTTCCTGGCAACGCATCCGAACGAGGCGGTTCGTGACTCGAACGAAGCTGTCACGTTAGCCGAGAAGATCCGCGACATGGCAGGCAACCGGAACGCTCGCGTGCTTGACATTCTGGCGGCGGCGTACGCATCCAACGGGCAGTACGACAAGGCTGTCGAGATGGCGCAAGAGGCACTGACCATTGCGAAACGATTCCATCGAAGTGACGATGAACTGGTGACTGATATCCAGGAGCGGTTACGGCTCTACAGTATGAGCTTGCCCTACTGGGAGGCACCGCGCATGCAACTTGATCGGCTCGTCGCCAAAGCCAAGAAAGGGAAAGTGGAAACGGCTGCTGGCACCTCTGAGAATGGGGACACAGAAACAGACAAGTAATGACAGGAGGTTGTTATGCGATTGTCTCGACCGAGCAAAGAACAGGTGCTGGCGGGTTTTGCCCTGGTGGTGCGGCTGGGTCTTGGTGTGATGTTCATTGCCAGTAGCTTGCCCAAGATCCGCCTGCCGTATGCGTTCCTATCCGATGTGTATGGCTATGAATTGGTCGGACCCAAGATGGGCGTGCTCGTGGCGATGGTGCTGCCCTGGCTGGAGTTACTCGTAGGTGTCTGTCTGGTTGGCGGCATCTTCGTCGGCGGAGCGCTGCTGGCCAGCAGCGGTTTGGGCATGATGTTCACGTTCGTTTTGGCCTCGGCGTTGTACCGCCGGCTCGATATCAGTTGCGGCTGCTTTAGCAGCGCCGCCGGCAAGATCAGCTATCTCACGCTGATCCGCGCGATCGTCATCACGGTGCTCAGCGCCGGCGCATACGCCGGAACGGTCTTCCTGGCGCCGCGCGGGGACATCGCAGCCAGCCCTGAGCCTGAAGCCGAACGGGAGGCAGAACTCGCTCCGGCCTCAAGCCTTTGAGCATGCGCCTCGGCGGGGAAGTGCCCATCTATCCACTCGGGGACTACAAGGAAATACCCGAACGGCCTAACGACAAGATACTGATACCACCCTAGTACCACAACGCTATCGCGTGGAACCGCAATAGTCATAAGGCGTTACGAGATAATGAGATATGAGAATGTCACTTCTGCGTCTTAACGCCAATAAGGCTACAGGGGGACATCTTCATAACCTCTTTTTTAAGAGTAACTTACGTCAAGCTGAGTGACAGGTTGTAGCGTTGTAGTACTAGCAAACGGCCCGCGAAACGGTCTGACCCAGACGCTGTCCTCTGGGGCCGCGTCCGCTGTCCGCACGGCAGCTCCCAGGACTGTCCTACTTACGACAGTTCCCACATTCCCATCCCTTACCACAAATGCCGCGTGTACGGCCGCAACTTCAGGAGTGTAGAAAGCAACTGGAGGGGAAAAGGTGCCGATGGTGATCGAATCTGAGAGATGTCACGGATCGGGTCAAAACCGCCACCGGGGATCGGGTCAAAACCAGCCAGTGTCCTTTGTCAGTTCGTACCCGTTCGGCCTTCGCCACGCAAGGGAATTGGCGATGGTCGAATCCTCCGATGGTTGACGGGCGCAGGGCTGGATCGCTCGGATCGGCGGCCGGGCGAGAATGGGTCTTACCTGAGCTCGTCGGAGCCGGGCCGCCGCACGCCGAGCGGGCCAGGCCGGTCGGACGCGGCCCACACTATGATTTTGAGTCTTTATCCGGTTCATCTTTTGTCTGTTCCTTGGTTCTTTCGGGGTCTTTGGCGGCTTTGTCCTTCAAGCGGTAGCTGCGGCCGGTGATCGTGATGATCTCGGCATGGTGCAGGAACCGGTCCTGGATGGCCGTGGCCGCCGGCACGTCCCCGAGCAGTTTGCCCCAGTCCTCCAGCGGACGGTTCGAGGTCATCATGGTGGACTTGGTTTCATACCGTCGCAGGATGATCTCGAAGAGGCATTCGCCGGACCGCTTGGGCAGTTGCTTGATGCCCATGTCGTCGATAATCAACAGGTCCGGCTTCAAGTATTTGCTCAGCACCTGGTTCTGGCCCGCGAAGGCCTCGTCTTCCAGGAAGTCCCGGACCACGTCGAAGATCGAACGATAGAGCACCAGGAAGCCCAGCTTGATCGCCTGATAGCCGATGGCCTGACAGAGATGACTCTTACCTGTCCCCGGCG
>CAZNSM010000217.1:0-4785 GCA_964575615.1 uncultured Pirellulales bacterium
GATGTTGCGGGTGACGTTCTTCTCGAACTCGACGGTGACGTACTTGTCGCCGGTGTCCATCGTCACGGTGTTGGTGTTGCGGTTCCAGGACGGGTCGTTGTCGGTGCCGATCCACTGGCGGACGCGATAGCCTTCCTGGGGATGGGCGGTGAGGGTGACCTGCTCGAACTCGTGATAGTAGCCGCCGGTGGGCGTGACGGTGCCGTGACCGCCGACGACCGTGACCTCCAGTTTGTAGCGTCCCTGTCCGGCGTAGTGGAAGCCCATGTCCACCGTGCCGGCGTCGGGCACGCCGTCGGTGCGTGTGGTCGCGTCGGCCAGGCCGAGCTGGCTTGCCAGGGCGCTGCCGGCATTCACCGCCGGGCTGTCCTGACCCTGTCCGGCCGCGATCTGGCTGAGGAAGTACGACTCGACGAACAGCGGATCGGACTCGATGTTGCCTGCGAGCCAGTTGAGGGTCCGGCCCGACTCGATGTGCAGGCCCAGACGTCCGCCTTGAATGTCACTGTAGGAGACCGTCAGCGTTGCCGGCCGCTGGATGTAGACCGGATCGCTGTCGCTGCCGATCGAAATCTGCGAGCCCTGCTGGGCCTGGTTGTTCCACAGAATGCTGTTGATCAGTTTGGTGTTGCTGCTGTGCGAAGCGACCAGGCCGCCGCCCTTGCCGCGATTGGGCACGTTGGGATCGTACGCGAGGTTCTCGACAACGGTGCAGTTCTCGATCGTCGGCGCCGCGAACCAGTGCGAGGCGATGCCGCCGCCGTCGACGGTCGCGGTGTTGGCCTTGACCAGGCAGTTCTTCAGGGTCGGCGTGTAGGGATCGCCGCCGAAGTAGACGCCGCCGCCGGAGCCCTGCGTCGTGTTCTCGCTGATGAAGCAGTTCCGAATCATCGCGTTCGACGACCAGCAGACCAGACCGCCGCCCAGACCCAGACCAGTGCTTCGCGATTCGGGCACGTCCGGAGGCGTGAACGGATTGTTCGGATCGAACAGCGAGTTCGGATCGTTCGGGTCGGGCCAGACGTCCTGCGGAGGCCATGTGCTCGGATCGTTCGGGTCCATCGTGGGCGCCGGGACAAAGACGATGTACTGCGGCCCGGTCGCCTGGTTGCCGCGAATGCTGCAATTCTCGATCGCCGGCGCGCCGCGGCTCCAGTACAGACCGCCGCCCTCGATCGCGGTGTTGCCGCGAACCACGCAGTTGGACACCTGCACGCCGGCGCCCTGGCCGTACCAGTACAGGCCGCCGCCGTAGCCGGCCTCGTTGCCGGTGAACTGGCTGTTGCGCAGGTTCAGGGTGCTGCCGTTGTAGTAGTCGGCCGCGTCCTCGTCCCAGATGCCGCCGCCGAACAGACCGCCGCCGTAGCCCTCGTCGTCTTCGGTGCGGTTGTCGCTGAACGTACAATCGTTGACGTCGAGCTTGCACTCGTAGCTGAGGAACAGACCGCCACCGTTGATGGCGGCCTCGTTGTCGAAGTAGCGACAGCCATTGAGCGTGATCGTGCCGCCGACCTCAAAGGCCTGACCGCCGCCGTAGAGGGCGGAGGTGTTGCCTTCGATCGCGCAGCGAGTCAGCTCGGCGGTGCAGTCGTTGGCGTAATATTCGCCGCCGCCGCTGTCGGCCTCGATGAGGTTGCCGCTGATCGTGGTGTTGGTCATCTTCACAGTGCAGCCCGCCATGTAGACGTTGGCGCCACCGTAGTTGGTAGTGAAGCTGCGAAGGACCACACCGGCGCTGCCGGCGCCACCGGGCGCCCCATCGGTCCCGCCCGCACCACCGGCGCCGCCTTCGCCTGCGGGATCGCCATCGCCGCCGCTGCCACCGGCGCCACCGGCGCCGCCCGGGCTGCCGCCGGCGCCACCGGCGCCACCAGCCCCACCGGGATACGAAAGCGTAGGCACCGTCCACAGGGCCGAGCAGCCGCTGATCGCGGTGTCGTGAATCTGAATGTCGCAGTTCTCGGAGAAGAAGATCGCTCCAGCCCATGACCGCAGACCGTTGATGCCCATCGGGCCGCCGGCGCCACCTGCGCCGCCATTGGCGCCGACGCCGTCGGTCCCGGGCTGGCCGTCCTGACCGTCGGTTTCACCGCTGCCGCCGGCGCCGCCATCGGCCGCTACGCCACCGCTGCCGCCAGCACCGCCAGCACCACCGGGGCCGCCAGCATTGCCGAGGCCCTGAAGCGTTTCACATTCGATGATCGTGCAGTACCGAATCGTCGGCCGGCAGTTGGCGCCGAAGTACATGGCGCCGCCCAGGGCTTCGCCACCGTCGCCGCCCTTGCCGCCGGCGCCGCCGGCCCCGCCGGCGCCGCCATTGCCACCATTGCCGCCATTGCCGCCGTTGCCGCCATTGCCGTCGGGGCCGTCATTGAGACCCGGACCGCCGTTCTGGCCGTCCTGGCCCTGCTGGCCGTCGCCGCCGTCGCCGCCGGCCGCGCCAGCCTGACCGGCGCCGCCGAAGCCGCCGGTGCCGCCGAGGGCCTTACAGTTGCGAATCGTCACGTGGAGAATCGTCGGCGCGCAGTTCGGGTCGAAGTAGAACGCGCCGCCGTACCCGTTGCCGCCGCGACCGCCTTCGAAGCCGGGCGCACCATCGGCGCCGGGCGCACCGTCGGCGCCGTTGGCGCCATCCTGGCCGGCCCGGCCGTTTTCGCCGTTGACTGGAGCATTCGGGTCTCTTGAGTTCGGCGCAGGCTCAGCCGGGTCCTCCAACGGTTCGAGTGGATCGGCCGGATCGGCCGGCGCCGCAGGCGGAGCCGGCGCCGCAGGCGGAGCGCTGGCGTCTTCGCCGTTGCGGCCCTGCGCGACACAGTTCTCAATGATCAGGTTCGACAGCGTCGGACTGCTGCCGTTGAAGCAGGCGATGGCGCCGCCGAGGGCGTCCTCGCCGGGCGCGCCGTTGCCGCCGCTGCTGTTGGGGGTGGTCGGATCGAACACCGCCGAACCGTTGCGAATCGTGAAGCCGTCCACCACCGAGTCGGCCCCTTCGCCGCTCTGGAAGACGAACACGCGCCCCAACTGGGCGGCGTCGAGGATCGTCGTCGCCACGCAGTTCGGATCGTCCGGATGTTCGCTGGCCACCGTGATGGCCTTGCCCTGGAAGTCGATCGAGTTGACCCGGTGGATGCCGGCGCCGACGATGATCTTGTCGCCGTGGTCGCTGGCGGCGCGGACCGCCTCATGGATCGACCGGTACTGCCCCGGCACGTGCAGGCTCTTGGGCTGACGGAAGCTGACAATGACTTCTTTATTGCCGTCGACCGTCACCTGGTTGGTGTTGGTCCACAGCGTGTCGTCATCGGTCCCCTGCCAATGGTCCACGATGTAGCCCGAGGCGGGCGAGGCGACCAGATCGATCACCGTCCCGTCGGGGTAGACTTGTCCGCGACGATGTTCCGGACTGACGGAGCCGTTGCCGCCGGCGACCGTGATCCGCAACTCGTACATCGGGATTCTCTCGAAGACCGCGATCATGTTGATCGGCCCCAGCACCGGCAACGCGATCGTCGCGTCGGGCTCGATCATCTCGCCGGTCGTCAGCAGCCACTGTTTCAGGCGGTAGCCCTCGGCCGGCTGAGCGGTCAGTTGGAGAATAGAGAACTCGCGGAACGAGCCGCCGTTGGGGTCGACCGCGCCGCCGATTTCGTCGGGCACAGGCGCGCCGTCGGCGTCGACCGTCATCAGCGTGAGGTTCAGTGGGAACAGGCGGGCCGTCGTCGCGCTGTAGTGAGCGCCCATATCGATCCCACCGGCATCCAGACCGCCGTCCGTTCGCGTGGTTCTGGCGGCCAGGGAGGCGCCGACGTTCGGATCGCCCGCATCGAGACAGGGGCTGTCGACCAACTGCCCGGCCTCGATCTGACTGAGGTAGAAGGAACCGAGCGGACCGGCGATCAGTAGTGGATCGGCCGAAATGTTGCCTTCGCCCGCGTCACCGTCTTCAACACAGGAATAGGAGGCGAAGCAGTTGAGCAAGTCGTCTCCGTTGCCCCACAGGATGCAGTTCGCGATCGTGGGATTGGATTGTCCCGAACACCAGATGCCGCCGTCACCGGGCGGATTCTCATCCACGGCGACGGTGCAGCTCGTGATCGAGGGCGAGGAATCCTCGAGGTCGAACTGCCCGCTTCCGCTGGCGGCGGAATTGTTCGTCACGAAGCAGTTGAACAGCGTCGGGTTGGCGTTGTAGCAGGCCATGCCGCCGCCGAGATTCATAGAGCTATTATTGCTGATGACGCAATGGGTGATCGCGGGCGATCCGTCCTCGCAGTTGATGCCGCCGCCCAGGCCGTCCTGGGCCAGGACCTCGTTGTTCCGGATGATCGTGTCGATGATGGTGGGCGAGCCGCCGAAGCAGTCGATGCCGCCGCCGTAGTACTGGGCCTGGTTGTCGGTGATGACGCAACGGTCGATGGTCGGAGAAGCCTCCTCGATGCGAACGCCGCCGCCGTATTCGGCGACGCCCCAGCCGATGGTCAGACCGCGCAAGACGGAGTCGGGGCCTTCGCCGTTGGCGAAGGTCACGATGGAGCCGTCCTGGCCGGAGACGCCGATGATGAAGGTCGTTTCCGGATAGAGATTCGGATCGTCGGGATTCTCGACGTTGCCGCTGCGCAGCGTGACGGCCTTGCCTTTGAAATCAATGCGTTCTTTGTAGACCGTGTTGCCCGTGGCGAGGGTCTCGGCGATGATCACGTCGCCATCGTTGGCGTCGTCGATAGCCGCCTGGATGGTCGAGTAGAAATTCGTCAGATCGCGCGTGTTGACGACGCGTCCGGCCTG
>CAZNSM010000217.1:4885-7655 GCA_964575615.1 uncultured Pirellulales bacterium
CCCGTCACCAGACCGTCGTATTCGCTCTCTACGGACGCACCTTCCACCACCGCATCGCAAATCGCGTCACGCACCGCTTGTTCCGTCAGCGGACCGACCAGGTCGGAGCAAATCGAAGGCGGTCCATCCCCATCGACAAAACGGACCACCAATTGCTGTGGTCCGTTCGCGGTCTGCCCGCAGTCGATCGCGTCCGACAAGAAAATTGACAAGTCGTTTGCCGTTGCCAACCCCATCCCGGCGCAGAGAATCAGCACCGAGCCAATCAGCAACCGCCAGTTGCCTGGTCGCTCCTGCATCTGCTTTTTCATATGTCTACTTCCGTTTTTGCTATGCCTGAATCCGTAGAGCTTCATCGTATGGGGAATTGCTCCCGCGTCATAGACCCCACGTGCCATCGGTTTTCCGATCCCAAGCCGTCAGTACCGGAACTCGTCGACGATGCCGGCCTCCAGGGCGGCCAGCGCGTCCGCCTCGCGCTCTTCCTGCAAGATGATGGTCGGCTTGACCAGGATCAGCAGGATCTTGTTGTCCCGGATCGTGCTGCGATTCGAGAACAGCCGCCCGACCAGCGGGATCTTGCTCAGAACCGGAACCCCCACTTCTTTGTCGACCTCCGCCGTGATCTTGTGACCGCCCAGCAGCAGGGTGCCGCCGTCCGGGACGCTGACGCGCGTCATGACGGTCGAGGCTTCGGTCTCCGGGACTGTGACCTGATACTCCACCGTCTGGATCTCTCCGCCGCCGCCGTCAGTGGTCCCCTGGTCGTTGTCGACGATCGCCTCGACGTCGTGCGTCCGGAATCGGAGCAGGTCGTTCTGGAGGGTCACGATATTCAACAGCACGTTCTTCTTATCCTTGGTGATCGTCGGGCTGATCGCCAGATTGCTTCCGACAAACACCAGGCCGATGTTCTGGTAGATGCCCTGCGTCGTGCTCGTGGCGCCGGTTCCGCCAACGGCGGAGCTCTCCGTCACGTCCGGCGGCAGAGCATAGGTCACCGTGTTGTTCAGCGAGAAGGTCGCCGACTCGCCGCTGAGCACCGTCACCTTGGGCGCCACCAGCGCCTTGGAATCGGTCCGGGCCTGCGTGGCGCGCAGCAGGAAGCTCACCTGCAAGTCGTCGAGGACGGAGCCGTATCCACCGCTCAGTCCTGCGGCCGGAGTATTGGTCAGCGCACCAAGGCTGCCCGGGACCTTCGTCGAGGAGTCTGGCGCCGCCGCCGTATACGAATCCTGGGTCACCGTCATCAGGCCCCACTTGCCGCCGAAGTTGTAGCTGAAGTCGACGTCCAGCCCGACGTCCTCCAGGAAGTTCTCACTGACCACGAGGAACCGCGCCTCGATCGAGACCTGATGGCCGAGCGCCGTGCGAAGCTGATCGAGCAGGGTCGCAATCTGCTGGTGCACTTCGGGGGTCTGATAGACCGCCAGCTTCTTGGGCGACTGGGTCGGGTAGACCATGATCGTGCCTTCCCCGGTGTCACTCAGCTCGTACCAGCTCAGCGGGTCGATGCTTTCCTGGATGAGCTGCCGGAGGCTCTGGGCCATCATGATGCTCGCATAGCCGCCGCCACCCATCATGCCGCCGCCACCCATCATGCCGCCGCCCATGCCGCCGCCCATGCCACCGCCCATGCCCATGCCGCCACCCATGCCGCCCATGCCCATGCCGCCCATGCCCATGCCGCCCATGCCCATGCCGCCCATGCCGCCGCCCATCATGCCGCCGCCCATCATGCCGCCGCCCATGCCGCCGCCCATCATGCCGCCACCCATCATGCCGCCGCCCATGCCGCCGCCCATCATGCCGCCGCCCATGCCGCCGCCGCCCATCATGCCGCCGCCGCCCATGCCACCGCCGCCGCCCTGGTCGCTCCCGCCGCCGCCCTGCGGCATGCCCATCATCGTGCCCATCATGCCCATCATCATGCCCATCATCAGGCCCTGCATGCCGCCGTAGTTGGCCGGCTCGCCGACGAGGTCGGTGATGTCATAGACGCGCGTCTCCATCTGCTGCGTGGGCAGGGAGTCTTGGGTTCCCACCGTCACCACGCCCTTGTTGACCACATAATCCACAGGAGAGAACGCCGTGGCCGGCGTAATGGCGCGCATCAGGTTCTCCAGGGCAATGCCCAGTCTGACCTTGGGCAGCCCGTCCATGTCGATCCTCGTGCTCGGTTCGATCTCCGCGTTGTCATAGAGGTCGCGCCAGAGAACGACAATGCTTAGCGGAGGCTCCACCGAGCTGCGGATGATCTCGATCGCCTCGCTCAGCGGCATCTCCGGGGTCAGCGCCGACAGATCGACAATCGATTCGAGCTGCTGATAAACCCGCATGCTCTCCGGGTCCAGCCCGATCGGCTCGTCCGGTTTGCGCCGCTCGGAGATCTCCCGCCAATTCTTCGGATACGTGACTTCCTCGGCGTAGGGAATCCCCGACTCGGCCGTCTTCATGAAGATGTCCGCACGCTGCCGGTTGTATTCCTTGTCCAGCGCGATCTGCTTGCGCATGTAGATCATGTCTTCGAGTTGCTGCTTGAGCGTCAGGGCGTCATCGTGAAGCGGATCGATGACCAGAATGCTCTCGACCTGTCCCAGGGCCGCCTCGTACCGCTGCTGCTTCCAGTAGGCCTTGGCCCGCGTCATCAGCTCGTCGATCCTTTTCTGACGGTCCGCTTCCGCCTGCTCGCGCAACCGCGCCTGGTTCTCGATAGTCTCCAGGCGCTTCTGCTCGGCCAGTTGCTTTTCCCGATCGGCCTTCGCCTGAG
>CAZNSM010000218.1:0-7638 GCA_964575615.1 uncultured Pirellulales bacterium
TCCGCCGCGCTCGGGTCGTCTGCCAATGCACGCGGAACGATGGGTAATCCGGTCAACGCAAAGGCCAGAACCCCTGCGCACGCCAAAACGACGATCGATGTCTTGGTGTTCATGGTATGCTCCTCTTCTTCTCGCACCAGAATCCCCCGCCGGAGGCGGGCTTCCGTCCGCTCCGCCCGCAGGTGGGTTGCCAACGATGCTATTATAGGGCTGTAAGGCGTCACCGTCAAAACTCCCTCCCTTCGTGCGCTGTTCCGCCGGTCCCGATCCCGATGCACGTCGAGGATGAATCTTCACATGTATGACACGGACGGAGACCTGCCTTTTCAACTTTCTTTCGGGTTTTCTTGCCGTCCGACGAGAAATCCAATCACGGATGGGGAAACCAAGGGTGTCCGGCGGCCTCCTTTGCTTGCACCAGAATTCCGCGCCGGCGGACCGCGATGGGATTCATCATGGTAAATCCGTGACGGAGGAGCTGTGTTACGCTTTTTCTCGCACTTTTTTCACGATCCGATAAGAGACCGGTCGCTGACTGTCCCGGGCCGTCCCGCGATGACGCCGGAAGGGTCAGATTCTCCACTTTACCCTTGACGCGGTGGTCGCAATCCATTCTATTTACCACCACTGTGGCCAGGGATGGACCCATCAGCGCACGAGGCGAGGTCCTGAACCACCCACACCGGCTCTTACGGGATGAGATGTTTAGGATTCTGGATAATGGAAAGGATTGGGCAATGCGGAGTTTGAAGCTTTCGAGCATTCTCGTTGTGCTGGCTCTATCGACGGGCATGACGCTGATCGGAGGGTGCGCCGGATCGGGCGACCTGCGACTCCAGAACGACATGCAGGCCAAGCGGATCGACCAGTTGACCAGCGAGCTGGAGGCGGCCCGCCTGGAGCTGGACCGGCTCCGGCGGCAACTGTCGGCCGCCGAGCAGACCGGCGGGGTCGAGGTCGATGCGCTGCGCCAGAAAATTGCGGCGCTGGAAGAAGACCTGGCCAAGAAGGAGGAACTGATCAAGTCGATGCAGGACCGGCTGATGGGCACCTCGCCGCTGCCGGTCGAGCTGAACACGGCGCTGGAGGACTTCGCGGCCCAGAACAAGGACATGGTGGAATACGATTCCAGCCGGGGCCTGGTGAAATTCAAGAGCGATCTGCTCTTCGAGCTGGGCAGTGACAAGGTGACGGCCAACGCCGCCGAGACGGTCCGGACGCTGTGCGGCATCCTCAACACGAGCGAGGCCAAGGAGTTCGACATCATCGTCGCCGGCCACACGGACGACATTCCGATTCGCCGGCCCGACACGCTGGTCGCCCATCCAACCAACCGCCATCTGTCCTCGCACCGCGCTATCGCGGTCGTCCGGGTGCTCGAAGGCTGCGGCCTGGAGGCCAAACGCATGAGCACGCGCGGCTTCGGCGAGTTCCGACCCGTCGCGCCGAACGCGCCCGGCAACAAGGGCAACGCCAAGAACCGCCGCGTCGATATCTACATCGTCCCCAGCGGCTCATAGCATAAGAATCGGTGAATCGGTCCTGCCGGTCCGAGGCGATCGACAGGACCGATTCACTCTGCCGCTTCTTTCGCGATCTTCCCTCCTCCGAACACGTCCGTGATGACGTGGTTCAGGCTCATCGTGTAACTGACACAGATCGAGTAGGCCATCGCCCAGTGTAGTCTGAAGAGATAGAGGCATGTCACCAGCAGCGTGGTCGTTGCGATCAACGTGACGACCACCTGCGAAAGCCGGGCGGTCGTGTCGAGAATCACCTCCGTGTCGAGCAGGCCCGCGCGAAACAGCAGCAGGGGAACCGCCGCGCTGAGGATATTCGACGCGGGGAACACCACGAGCCAGCCTCGCGTCGTTGTGAGCCACACGTGGCCGGCGTACATGCCTGTGACGGCCGTCACCGTCACCGCGAAGCACAGCATCAGCCACTTGACCGGTTCCGGCTTGGGTTTCCGGTGGAAGACGCCCACCAGCGACAGGACCATGCCGATGCCCGCCAGTGGCGTCAGGACCATGAATTGTTCGCCGACAGACCACACGACCCTTGTAAGAGGCTCGTTCGGCCCCTGTGGCGCAGGCGCTCTCGAGCCCGAGGTGTATCGCGATCCCAATGGGTATCGAGATGGGGATGCGTTAGGCCCGAGCAAGAGTAGCAGGAGGAACGCCCAGCTCAGAGCGAACAGGGTCAGGCTGTCGTAGTGCGGCATGAAAGGGGACAACGTCTGCGTGATGGCCCGCCGTCTTTCTTCCTGCTCGGTCAGTGGGCGATGCTTGCGCAGCTCCCTGGCGATCTCGCGGTCGCTCTTGCCGCGCCAGTCCAGGGCCTCGGCGGGTGCGTCGCGCACGGTTTCCCTTGTTTGTGGCTCAGGTTCCGACGTCGGCTTGACGCGGATCGTATGCCCGCACGCCGGACAATTGACCTGCGAACGGGCGAGTCGGTCCTTCGCCCAGATCTTCCTGCCGCAATACACACACGCAAATCGAATCATCTCACCGCCACCCGCACGAATGCGCTCGATAGCCTTCCACCACCAACATAGCCTATCACGGTCCTGACGGCAAGCCGTGAAGGGACTCTGCCCGGCTGACAGTCACGTGCAGTCCACGCGCACGACGGTCCTTTTCTCGGCATCGAAGATGACTCTCGTGATGCCCCACCATGCGTCGAACCGCGACGTGAATCTCTCCTCGTTTGGCGTTTCGGTCGGCTCCGCGATGACCAGGTTGCAGAGGATGTATCTCTTGCCGTCGGTGACGAAGCCGCCATATTCTCGGCTGTACCGCCGAAGGTTGGCCAGGACGTGTTCCCGTGCCACGTGCGTTCCGGTGGGGATCGACGTGTTCTCGGTGAGATAGTCCTTCAAGATCAGATCGAGACCTTCGATATCGTCCTGCGTCGGGATCCACACGGCGTCGTATTCACTCGCTGACAGGGCCGTTTCGTGGAGGATCACGGTGTAGGGCCTTCGCTCGGCCAGCGACGGATCGTTTGCGTCGCCACCCAATAGAGCGACCACATCTGCGAACCCCTTGTCCTGTGCGTGGGCCAGCGCAGTGCGTCCACGGGTGTCCTTCGCGTTCACGTCGGCACTCTTGGCCACGAGAAGGGCTACCGTCACGGTGTGGCCGCAGTGGGCGGCGATTTGGAGAGGCATCTGGCCGCGACCTTGATGGTCCTCTGCTATCGCGTTGACATCGGCGCCGTGCGAGATCAGTACCTGTGCGACTTCCACAAATCCAAGATACGCTGCGTCATGCAAGGGCGTCTGGCCCACGTCGCCTCGCGCTTCGACGTTCGCCCCGCTGGCGGCGAGGAATTCGACGACGTCCGCGTGTCCACCCCGAACCGCTCGATGCAGCGGCGTGTCGCCACGGGGTTCCCTCTGCTTGGGCGGAGTATCTCGATAGATGGCCGAAAGCTCTTCAAGTATCGATGGGTCTGTCCGACTCAAACGCAGGTTGACATCTACGCCGCTGTCGAGGAGTCCCTTGACTTTGTCCAGGTGTCCGATGTAGGCGGCCGTATGCAGGTCGATGTCGGCCCCCCGGGCGAGGAGGAGGCTGACGACCTCCTTGTCCCCACGGAAGACGGCTTTCTCCAGCACGGTTTCGCCCGCTTGATCTTCCGCATCGAGGCGGGCGCTGTGGTCGAGGAGCACCCTCGCGACCTCGACATGATCGATCGCCAGATGAAGCGGGGCATACCCGTATTTGTCAGTTGCATGGACATCGGCGCCGCTGGCGATCAACAACTCGGCCACCTCCGCCTGACCCTGGCGGGCGGCATAATGCAGAGCGGTGTAGTCAAGGTCGTCTCGCAGGTTTGTGTCTCCACCGGCTTCGATGTGCCGCTTCGTTGCCGCAACGTCTCCGAGGTACGCCGCGAGGTGAAGGTTGATCTGTGCACCGGCCGCCACGAGGGTCTTGACGAGCCCCATTTGATCCTTTTGCATGGCGCGAACGGCAGGGGTGCGGCCGAACCGGTCGGTGGGGTCCACGGCAGCGCCGCTGTCAAGCAGGAGCTGGACCAGACGCTTGTGACCCAGCTCGACGGCAGCGTGCAGAGGGCTGTGAAAATCCTCGCCGCCTTTTGCGTTTACGTCTGCGCCTTTGGCGATCAGAAACTCGGCGATGGCAAGGTGTCCTTCTTGGGCCGCCCGGAGTAGGGGCGTCTCTGCGGTCCGTGTCTGGGCGCGCACTTCAGCTCCCTGGGCAACCAGCAGGCGCACGATCTCGATATCACCCAGCGTGGCTGCGGCGTGAAGCGGCGTCTCGCCGTCATGGCTTTGGGTCTGGACGTAAGCGCCTCTGCGAATCAGGAGCCTGGCCATCTCCCCGTGACGCGATCGCAGGGCGGCGTGCAACGGTGTGAATCCCCAGCGGTCCTGCACGTTGATGTCGGCGCCGTGGGCGATGAGCAACTGGACAATGTCAGTGTTCCCGTGGAACAGAGGTGTCTTGCCCGTCGCGTCCCTGGCATTCAGATCGGCTCCGCGTGCGATCAGCGACTTGACCTCTGCAACACTGCCGTGTGCCACGGCCTGATGCAGGGCCTCTGCCGTGTGCTGAGGGCTTCTTCCGCATCCGGCTGCCAACAGAATTACCGGGACAGCGTACAACCACCTGATTCGTCCCATTCCGCACTTCCTCGCGCGCGAACATCATGCTACGCTTCTTGTCCTCCTGCCCATCCACTTTCGATAGGGCAGGAAACTGCACCTCCATTGTATGAGGCAGTGGCGAGGCTGCCAGTCACAACTTTTTTGCATTCCGACCGATCATTTCGCCGGTTCAGGGACGGAGGACCGGTCGGGCAGGTGGGATTGGATCGCCTGGGCGACCTGTCGGGCCTGGGCGCGGATTCCCTCGGCGTTGAAATGGACGCCGTCGGGGCTGTAGTATTCCGGATGGTCGATCACGAGCGCGAACAGGTCGTCCACGGGCAGGCCCAGCGGCTCGACGAATGCGGCGGCGATGGCGTTCCTCTGCCGGACGCGATCCGTGGTTTCTGACAGTTGCCCCAGATCCTCGCGATTGCGGACGGGCGTGGTGGTCCTCCAGATGAGCGTGCTGCCGCGGCCATGCTGCTGCAACGCCCCGAGCAGTCGCGGGAAAGCCTGCTTATACTGGTCCTCGGTGTAGTCCCAGCCGTGCAGACCGTTGTTGAAGTGGATCACGTCGAATCGATACTGTGCCATGACCAGCTTCAGTTCGTCGAAGAAGACCGGATCGCAGATGCAGCGGCTCGTTGTCAGCCGAGCGCAGTTGGCCTTGCCTTCGAGCGTCTGCTCGACCTGCCCGAAATAGCCTCGCACGATCGAATCGCCGATCAGCAGCACGCGCGGCAGGTCGTCGCGCTCGGCGTTGGTGATCCAGATGTCACACCATTCGATGCGCTCGCGGATCAGCTTGTCGGTGTGGGCGAGAATAAACTGCACGATCGGCGCAGGGTCTGTGAGGCTGTGCGGATGGTGGCCGACGCCGGGCTTGTGAATGACCTGAATCGAGCCGCCCATCGCCCTGTACCGCTCTTCGAGGATCGCGGTGTTCTCGGCCACCGGGACGACCTCGTCGGCGTCGCCCACCACGTGCAGCAGGGCGACGCCGGCCTTGGCCAGCGACGCGAGATGGTCGATCGGATTGCACCTGGCCACGAGGGCCTGCTCTTCGGTCAGGCCATAGGCCTCCAGGCACTGGGTCCAGTCGCCGGCGCTGCCCGGGCCGGCGCCCTTGCCGCCGGGCCAGCTCTTGATGTCGCAGACCGGGGCATCGGCGTAGATGCAGGCGACCTTGTCAGGGTTCTTCGCCGCCCAGTTGTAGATGATCAATCCGCCTCGACTCATGCCTTCCAGGGCGGGCCTGGGCGCGAATCCATGCACCTGCGTCAGGTACGCGTAAAACTGGTCCCAGATCGCCACGGCTTTCGGAGAGCCGAACAGGCCGGCTACGTCGATGTACGCGACATGGAATCCCTTTTCGAGCAGCGCGATGTCGGTCTGCGGCTCGTGGCCGAAGAAGCGGGCGCGCCAGATCCAGGGCTTGCCCGGCGCGACGGTCTTCGGCGTGACGACGATGCACTCGCGTTCCGCATAGGTGAAGTCGTACCGGTCGTAGGAATGGAACGACGATCGCTTCCCCGCGAACGGCGCGACGTCCAAACGGTCGGCGGCGGCGCCGATGGGCGTTGTTGTCCAGATCGTCGCCAGTACGATAACGATGCCTGCAAACGAGTGCGAATGTGTCTGTGTCTCTGTCTTCACCATGCATTCTCCTGACAGGAGGGGTTTCAGGCCGATCTTTCTGCATTGCCGCCGCACACCAGCGTTCCAGATGACACGCAGCAATGATAGCTCCTCAATCCGGCTGCGCCAATCGCGCGAGTTCCGTCCTTGAGGTCCCTTAGGTCCTTGGAGACCGAAAGGACCTGAGGACCAAAGGGACCTGAGAGACCCAACAGCACCGTTTTGGGTTTGTTTCCGGGCGCGCCCGGATCCCGCCACGCCGGCGCAGCCGGTCAGGCCGGAGGCGGCTCCACCCGGATCGGAATCTCGCGATCGATGGTGCGAATGTGGACATCCTGTTGCGGGAAGGCGATCTCGATCCCGGCGGCGCGGAACGCGTCGTCAATGGCGAAATTGATGTCGTGCCAGACGGGCAGGTTGTTCTCGATGCCCGAGAAGTAGACGCGCAGCTCGAAATCGAGGCTGCTGTTGCCGAACCCTTTGAACAGCACCGTCGGCGCCGGGTCCTTCAGGACCAAGGGATGATTGCGTGCGATGTCGTACAGCAACTGCTCGGCCTTGCGGATGTCGGAGCCGTAGGCGATTCCGACGGGGAAGTCCCGTCGCAGCGTGTTGTCCGACAGGGTCCAGTTGATCAGCCGGCCCGTGATGAACTCCTTGTTGGGCACGATCAACTCGCGCTGGTCCCACTTGCGGATTGTTGTGGCGCGGATGTGGATCATGGTGACGCGGCCGGTGACGTCTCCGACCGTGACGATGTCGTCGACGCGAATCGGCTGCTCGAACAGCATGATCAGGCCGCTGATGAAGTTCGCGAAGATCTCCTGCAAGCCGAAGCCGAGGCCGACCGTCATGGCGGCGATGAGCCACTGGACCTTGGACCAGCCGATGCCGAGTTCCGTGAAGGCCAGCACGACGCCGACGACCACGAGAAGATAGCGGCAGACCGTGATGATCGCGAAGCGAACGCCCCGGTCCAGAGGCAGGTGTCGCAGGACGGCGAGTTCCAGCAGGCCGGGCACGTTTCGGGCGATCAGGACGGTCAGGGCGATCAGGATCAGGGCCGTCATCACCGCGCCGAGGGTGACGATTTCGTCGGGGCCGGCCTTGTAGAGCCGATGCCGTCCCAGTGCGGTCAGCGCCGGCAGGACGTCTTTCCATATGTACCACGCGCCGAGGACCAGCAGGATGGCGGTCGCGGCCGCGATGAGCTTCCTGGTCTGCTGGGACATCTCGTAGATGGTTGGTTCGGGCTTGACTTTGCTCTCGGGCGTTTCGCCGGTCGTGGCCGACGCCGGCGTCGGATCCTGCGCGGCTTTCTTCTCGATAGCGGCCCGCCGTTTCCGTCGTTCGAGCAGGGCCAGGCGCCGCTGTGCTAG
>CAZNSM010000219.1:0-7596 GCA_964575615.1 uncultured Pirellulales bacterium
CCGCCGTCGAAGCCGCTCGCGCCGGCGAGGCGGGCAAGGGCTTCGCCGTCGTCGCGGAAGAGGTCCGCAACCTGGCGATGCGTTCGGCCGAGGCCGCCAAGAACACCGCCGGCATGATCGAGGAATCCGTCAAGAACGCCAACCACGGCGTGGACATCGCCTCCGAGGTCGGCAAGGTCCTCGACGAGATCGTACACAGCATCGGCAAGACCACCGATCTGGTCAGTGAGATTGCCGCCGCCTCGCAGGAGCAGGCCCAGGGCATCGACCAGGTGAACACCGCCGTGGCGCAGATGGACAAGGTCACTCAGCAGAACGCTGCCAACGCCGAGGAATCGGCCGGTGCATCGGAGGAGCTCAGCTCCCAGGCCGAAGCCATGCACGAGATCGTCGGCGAGCTGATCGCTCTGGTCGGTGGATCCGCCTCGGAGGCATCGGGCCGGCACGGCAGCGGGCTCGCCCGCCAGACAGAAAAGAAGCCATCCGGTGGACGTCTGTTGCGTCCCTCAGACAGAGCTTGGCACAAGATCGCGGCCGGAAAAGTCGTCCACCCGGCGATTGCGCCGGGCGACGACGCCCTGGATGCATTCAATAGCTGACGACCCGAATCCCGGCGCGCCGCGATCGACAAGGGGTCGGCCCTCCCGATGGACACCGGGCCGGGCCGGCCCCTTTTCTGCCATCACAGTCTGTCACAACCTCGCCTGGCGCCGCACCCAACCTGAAGAACAGGACGACCGACACTCGTCCGGAAGGTCGGTAAGGTCGTCCGGGCACCCCGCAGGAACGGATCGACCTGCTCGCGACGGACTTCTCCTCGGCTTATTGGACCATCGTTCAACGATCGGTCCGCCGATTCTCAAAACCTTCCCTTGTCAAGAGAAACCAGACCTCCGACCCGCTCACCATCCCCCATAGCCACATCGCAGTCGCCACGTATCAAGGGCATTTGATAGTCTTCCCGCAGAGCAGGACGAAATCCGCGCGTTTGCCACACAACTGCCCCGCCCCATCTGCACGATAGAGAGGTCACGTCGCTCGAATGGGGGTTCGGTAGAAACCAGATCGGGTATCACGAGGCGCAAGATGCCATCTCTTCGGCACGTCGCCTCCACGGAGAAATGCGGACAGCCCGCCTACTCACCCCCGTTCTACGATGGACCCGTGCCGGATCGGTGGACCGGCACGCGGGAATCACATTCGTTCACAAATGAAAGGCAGAGGACATGGACACCATCGTCGAGACGCGGGCCAAGCCGGGCAAGTACCTGACCTTCGCTCTGGGGCCCGAGGAGTTCGGACTGGAGATTCTCAAGGTCCGCGAGATCATCGGCTACATGGATATCACCGCCATCCCGCAGACCCCCGGGCACATCCGCGGGGTCATCAACCTGCGCGGCCAAGTCATCCCGGTGGTCGACCTGCGCACCAAGTTCGCCATGCGGACGGAGGAGATCACATCCCAGACCTGCATCATCGTCGTGGAGACCCGCCAGAACCAACAGAAATTCAACACCGGCATCGTCGTCGATCGCGTCCGTGACGTGCTCGATATCACCGCCGATCAAATCGAGGATTCGCCCAGCTTCGGCGCGTGCGTGAAGACGGACTTCATCCTGAGCATGGCCAAGATCGGCGAGTCCGTAAAGATCCTTCTCGACATTGACCGCGTTCTCGGCTCGGTCGAACTGGAGACGCTGGCCAGAACCGCAGCATGACGGCCTCGTCACATCGGCCTCACGCGAGTACTGGAACAGATGGATGAATCGACGCTCGGGTCGCCTGGGCGATCCAGCAAAATGATAGGCAGCACTTGAGGAGAACCATGATGTTCAAGAACATGAAACTGGCAACAAAGATGGGGGCGGGCTTCGGCTTCCTGGTCGTGATCTCGGGGATTCTGGGGTACGTCGGATGGAGTGGACTGAGCAATGTGGCGCGGAACGCCGAGTTGAACCGCAGCGGAAACGAGTGCCTTGAGGGTCTCAACCAGTGTGCCTCGCTGCGGAAGGATTTCGCCATCCGCGGCTTCGACGTATACGGAAACGACAAGAAGAACGCGGCCGACAAGTGGGTCGAAGCGTATAACGCGCTGACGGGCCGACTCAAACAGATGCAAGGCGAAAAGGGCCTTTCGACCGCCGACAGGGCGCTGGTCGGCGAAGCGATCGACAAGATGCCCGCCTACCTGGCCTCGTTCGAGGACCAAAAGGCGTCGCGGCAGACGAAGGACTCCGCCTTTGCGGTCTGGGCGAAGGTGGGCTGGGACATCACCACGGAAGTGGCGAACGTAATCCGCGACGTCATCCAGCCGGCCCGTACGGCCGCCGAACAGACCAAGAACGTCGAGGAAATGGCCAAGTGGGCAAACATCGCCCTTCAGCTCGACGAATCGGTCTTTCAGGAGTTCCTGGTGCTTCGCATCAACGGCATCTTCCTGGTGGCCACGAACAAGGACGAGCAATGGAACGCTCTGCAGGCACAGCTTGTCAAGGTCAAGGCCAACGTCGAGCAGTGGGCGAACCTGGTCCGAGGCAACGCGCAGCTCGAAACCGTGGCGAAGAACATCGCGGGCTACGTGGACAGCTACGGTCAGGCCGGCCAGCAGTACCATGACGGCATCCTGGCGGGCCGCACCGCTGACACGGAGATGGCGACTGCTGCCCAAGGGATTATTGACACGATCACCGCTCTGCAGACCTCTCTGAAAGAGGGAATGGAAACCACCACCGCTCGCACCAACACGATCATGATGGTCATGGCGGTCTCGGGCATCGTCCTGGGCATTGCCCTGGCAGTGGTGATCACGATGAGCATCATCAAGCCGATCAAACGCATCATCGACGCGCTGACGGCCGGCTCCGAGCAGGTGGCGGCCGCCTCCGGACAGGTCTCCGCCGCCTCGCAGTCGCTGGCGGAAGGGGCTACCGAGCAGGCCGCGGGCCTGGAAGAGACCTCGTCGAGCCTCGAAGAAATGTCGTCCATGACCAAGCAGAACGCCGACAACGCGCAGCAGGCCAACACGCTGGCCACCGAGGCCCGCAAGGCCGCCAACACCGGCGCCGAGTCCATGACGCGAATGAGTAAGGCGATCAACGATATCCAGAAGAGTTCCGACGAGACTAGCAAGATCATCAAGGTCATCGACGAGATCGCCTTCCAGACGAACCTGCTGGCTCTCAACGCCGCCGTCGAAGCCGCACGCGCCGGCGAGGCGGGCAAAGGCTTCGCCGTCGTGGCCGAAGAGGTGCGTAACCTCGCCATGCGATCCGCCGAAGCGGCCAAGAACACCTCCAACATGATCGAGGAGTCGGTCAAGAACGCCAAGAACGGCGTCGACATCGCCACGGAAGTCGGCAAGGTCCTCGATGAAATCGTCCAGAGCATCGGCAAGACCACCGATCTGGTCAGTGAGATCGCCGCCGCCTCGCAGGAGCAGGCCCAGGGCATCGACCAAGTCAACACCGCCGTCTCGCAGATGGACAAGGTGACCCAGCAGAACGCCGCCAATGCCGAGGAATCGGCCAGCGCGTCGGAAGAGCTCAGTTCGCAGGCCGAATCGATGAACGACATCGTCGGCGAGATGATTGCTCTGGTCGGCGGAGCGACTTCGAAGAAGGCAAGCCAACCTGCGGCCAAGCCAGCACGTCGAATCGCACCGAAGCAAACCGACACGCGTCCATTAAGCCCCTCGGACAAGACCTGGCACAAAATCGCGGCCGGCAAGACCGCCCGCCAGGCCATCCCGCTGGGCGACAACGACGACCTGAAGGAGTTCAACTCCTGACAATACACACGTAGGATCGAAGAGGGGTCGGCCTTCCCGAGGGACACCGGGATGAGCCGGCCCCTTTTCTATGGTGGCGTCCCCTGACGAACCGTCGCGACCGGGTGAATGATCTGTCTTGGGCGAAACCCAAGCGTCCGGAGGCTACCGACGGCGCGATCCGCCGAGGATGCTGCCGAGCACGCCGCGCCAGATGGAGCGGCTGAGCTGGCTTCCGGCGGTCCGCGCGGCCTGCTTGGCCAGCGTTTCCACCATGCCCTGCCGGCGTTTGGTGCCCCACAGCAGCTCGCCGAGTTTGCCTCGCCCCGAGGGCTTCGCGGTTTCGCCCTTCGTGGACGGCGGCGCGACGGCTTCCTTCTCCAGGGTCCGCCGACTGAGGATTTCGTAGGCCGACTCGCGATTGATCGCCGTGTCGTACTTGCTGCCGACCGGGCTGCGCAACCGCACGGCAGCGCGCTCTTGGGGCGTGATCGAACCCATCCGACAGCGCGGCGGACAGATGAGCGTCCGCTCGACGGGCATCGGCACGCCCTTGTCCTGGAGCATGGAGACCAGGGCCTCGCCGACGCCGAGCTGCGAAATGACTTCGGCCACATCCAGTTTCGGATTTGGGACAAAGGTCTCGGCCGCCGTTCGCACCGCCTTCTGGTCACGCGGCGTGTAGGCGCGAAGAGCATGCTGAATGCGATTGCCGAGTTGGCCGAGGATCTCATTCGGCACGTCGTCGGGGAATTGCGAGCAGAAGCACACGCCCACGCCCTTGGAGCGAATGATTCGCACCACCTGCTCGACGCGCTGACGCAGCATCGCCGGAGCGTCGTCGAACAGCAGATGCGCCTCATCGAAGAAGAACACCAGCTTGGGCTTGTCGAGATCGCCCACTTCCGGCAGGTTCTCGAACAGCTCCGACAGCAGCCATAGCAGGAAGCTCGAGTACAATCGCGGCTTCAGGATCAGTTGATCCGCCGCCAGAATGCTGATGACGCCGCGACCGCTCAGGTCGGTTCGCAGCAAGTCGTTCAGTTCCAGGGCCGGCTCGCCGAAGAACGCTTCGGCGCCCTGCCGTTCCAGCGACAGCAGCGCCCGCTGGATCGCCGCCACGGACTGCACGCTGACCAGGCCGTATTCCGTCGAGATCTCCTTGCGATGGTCGGCGACGAACCCCAGCAGGGCGCGCAGGTCGTCAAGGTCGAGCAGCAGCAACCCCTGGTCGTCCGCCAGCTTGAACGCGATTTCAAGCACGCCGGTCTGCGTGTCGTTGATCTCGAGCATGCGTCCCAGCAGGGTCGGCCCGATCTCGCTGATCGTGGTCCGCACGGGGTGGCCGGAGTTGCCGAACATGTCCCAGGGCAGGACCGGACTGGCCTCGTTGGCATAGCCTTCGATGCCGATCTGGGCAACCCGCTGCTGGATCTTCTCGTTCATGGCCCCGGCCATCGCCAGGCCGGCGACGTCCCCTTTCACGTCCGCCATGAACACCGGCACACCCATGCGCGAAAAGCCCTCCGCCAGCACCAGGAGAGAAACGGTCTTGCCGGTGCCGGTGGCTCCGGCGACCAGGCCATGGCGATTGGCGTACTTGGCGAGCAGATGAACCTGCCGTTCGCCCTTGCCAATGAGTATCTGACTCATGCACAGTCCCCTTTTTGCGCTGCCCTTGTGGACGGCCTGCCCGAAAGGTCTGCCCTGTGCGCTACCGACATCCACGTAGGGGCGAATGATTATTCGCCCCTACCGAGGCGCGACGCCGCCGACAGCAGACCACGCAAGCCACTGTAACAAGATCAACGATCGAAGCAACTGCCAAGAAGGCCACAGACCGCGGCCAGACGCGCCCGCTCGAAAAGGACCCCCGACGAGGCCGTCACGGGAGGCGCTGGGCAACCTCGTCAAAGATAAGCTGTTTGGCGTGGTCGATGGGTCCGGGCAGGAAGGTGCCGGCGGCCATCTTGTGGCCCCCGCCGCCGAATTTGGCGGCGATCCGGCTGACGTCGACGGCGCCCCGGCTGCGCAGGGAGCAGCGGACGCGACCGTCCTTCAGTTCCACCAGCAGCGCCGAGACCACCACCGAGGCGATGCGATGGCACTCGTTGATGAAGTTCTCGGTGTCCTCATAGGCGGCGCCGGTCCGGGCGAAGTCCTCCTGCACCAGATGCTGCACGGCGTAACGTCCATCGAGGTGCAGTTCGAGGCGGTCGAGCATGGTCACCAGAAGCCGGAACCGCGCCGGCGAAAACGTATGGTAGAGCCGGTCATACAGATCGGTCGGCGAGACGCCCAGGTCGATCAGGTCGGCGGCGCAGCGGTACACCCGGCTGGTGGTGTTGTTGAACTGGAACCATCCGGTGTCGGTGGCGATCGCGACGAACAGGGCCTCGGCCATCTTCGCGGTGATGGGCACGGAGACCGCTTTGAAGAAGTCATACACCACCAGGCCCGCCGCCGCCGCGGTCGCATCGACGATCTCGACGGCGCCCAGGCCGTCGCTGGTGACGTGATGGTCGATCACCAGGATCGGCGTATCGATCCGCTGGAGGTGCTCGGCCAGGTGGGGCAACTGGCTGTAGCTGTTGGTGTCTACAATGACGATCAGGTCGCACCGCGAGAACGGACCGGTGGCCAGTTCCTCCACCTGCACGTCCTTTCGCAGCACGGGCACTTTCTCGTCGAAGAGAAATGCGTACCAGGAAGGCACCGGCGAGACAAACAGAGACCGCACGGCCTTGCCTCGCGAGCGGAGGGCCTGCATCAATGCGGCCACGCACCCGCACGCGTCGCCGTCCGGACGCGTGTGCGTGGTGATCAGAATATCGTTCGCCTTCTCGATCAGCGCCAGCGCCTGCTGATACGTGTCCGTCATTCCACCCCTTTCGTGTCGTTAAGGAAGAAAGAGAAAGCGGGCGATTCGTGCAACGCTTCCCCGACGCGATCAATCGTGCTCGAAGACCATCTTCTGCACATCGACACCCTCGATGGCGCCAAGCTTGTCGAGCAGCTCAAAGATGGACTTCTCGTCGCCGGCCATTTCCAGCAACACCAGCCCGTTCGGAGAGCAGTAGTTGTCGGAGACCGGGTGGAGTCCGATCCGGGTCTTGATGCTGCAACCGTACTCGGTGAACAGATCCTGCACCTTCTGTGCATGGCGGATGCGATCGGTGATGTGAACGCCCAACACGATGTGACGTGGCTCTTTCATGGTGTCTCTCCTTGTACAAATTCCTTCAGTACGGCCCGGGCCTGGTCGCAGTCCCTGCCGATCTGAGCGACGAGTTCATCGGGACTGGTGAATTTGTGCTGCGGTCTCAGGTGACGGACAAACTCCATCACCATCCATTTTCGGGTCAAGTCCCCTGGCGGCTCGTCGAGCACATGGGCCTCGATCAGCAGCGGATGCCGCTCTTCGAATGTCCGAATCTCGCCGATGCTGAACGCGGCGGGAAGTCGTTCGGTTTCGGACAGGAGCACGTCCGGATCGTCGGCGACCTCCACAAAGCCGGCGTAGACGCCCTCGGCCGGAATGACCTGCTCGGGCCTGGCCATGTTCAGCGTCGGGAAGCCCAACTGCCGGCCCCGTCCGCGACCGGAGACGATCGGTCCGAGCAGGCGATACGGCCGTGATAAAGCGACGGCCGCATCGGCGACGTGACCGCTCTCCAGCATATAGCGGATGACCGTGCTGGAGACGCGAATCGTCTCGCCCATCGGCAGCGTCATCAGCTTGGGCGGAACGACGACGACCTCGAAGCCCTTCTGACGTCCGAAGGCCCCCAGCGTTTCGATGTCACCGGCGCGGCGGGCGCCGAAGTGGA
>CAZNSM010000220.1:0-7578 GCA_964575615.1 uncultured Pirellulales bacterium
AGCCATCAACCAATGCGTACTGCTGCGTCGAGAAGCTCCACACCTCGCCGGCCCACAGCTCGGCCCCGGCCTCATCGATTCTCCAGTAGTACGTGGTCCCGAAGTCGAGCGCGCCCGGAGAGAAACCGGCGGACGTCACGCTGGCGGCCAGGGGCAGGTTCCCCGCATCCGTGCCGAAGTAGACCTCATGCGTGACGGCCTCGCGGCCGGCGCGCCAAGCCAGGGCGGTGTCCGGATCGACATCCGTCGCGCCGTCGGCGGGTTGCGGCTCGCGGGCCTGCACAGGAGTGTAGGTGAATCGGACTTCGCTCAGACCATATTGGCCCATCATGCCGTGTCCGCTGTTGATGGTGAACCGGACGAACTTCGCCGCGACTCCTGCGAGATCGACGACCGTATTGGCGGCGTAATCGGCCTTGGCGGTCGCCTTGGCAAACTGCACGTCGCTCAGAACCGTCCATTCGGCCCCGTCGGTCGAATACTCAATGGTGACATCCTTGAGCCCGAAGCCCAGCACCGGCTCGAACATCACATTGTAGTTCCAGACCTGAAGCTCGTAGAGCTTGTAAACCTTGTCGAACTCGAACTGAATCCAAACCGGTGTTTCCTCGGCGGGGGAAACCAGCCACATGTCGGTCGCCTCGGTCGAATGCTGATCGCTGTCGTTGAGACCGGAGCCGTTGACCGTGTTCTCCGGTCCGCTCGTCGCTTCGGAAACACCGTTTGTGGTCGCGATGACGTTCGCAATCGGATAAGCGATCGGCTCGGTTGTGAAACTCCAAACCTTGCCGACGTACTGCGTCACACCGTCAGCCGCGAAGCCGTCCACGCGCCAGTAGTAGGTCTGACTGAAATCCAGCAGGTCGGCTGCATCGTACGTGTCGCCGGCCTGCCCCTGGCTGAGCAGAACCCCCATCGCGTTGGCCCTGCTGGCGGCGGTGACGTCATCCAGCGAAGTCCCGAAGTACACGTCGTGGGCGGCCACTCCTTCGCCCGGCATCCAGCCGAGAACCACATCTCGCGGCACATCGGTCGCGCCGTCTTCCGGGGTCGGGCTCGCGGCTCGTCCGGGCTCGATGTCTTCACCCATCATATAGAGGATCGCGTTGGCGAACACGGCCTTGCCCGTCTCGGTGAGGTTGAACTTGCCCTGGGGGGTGGCGCCGGATTCCTGGGTCCCCATGCAGAAGAGCATGCGGTTGCCGGCGGGCGTGCCGGCGCCGCTGTAGAAGGCCTCGCCAGCCGGCCATTCCACGATGCAGGCGCTGGTGCCCGTCGAGACAATCACCGTGCCGCTGCCAACGGTCAGCGTGCCCAACATCGACGTCTGGCCCGTCCCGGTCGTGCCGTCGACCAACTGGACCGTGTTGCCGGCCCCGAGGTCCACACCGGTGAAGATGGGGTGCTCGGGCAGCAGGACGTCCATCGTCGGGCCGACGAGGTTGTTGATGGTGGTGGTATTGGCCCACAGCCATCGGCTGCTTCGGGCAAGGTAGCTCGTCATGTTGATCATCGGGGTCGTGACGCTGTTCCACTGGGCCACCTCAGCCGCATCACCGGCATACTGGTCGCTGCCAGTTGAGCGGCTGACGATGATCAAGTCGGCCGCGTTGAGAGCCGCGAGTTTCGTCGCATCCAGCGTGGTCCAGTTGCCCCGCTGAACGTCCAACTCGTACCCCAGAGACCTCACGAAATCCTCGGCCTCCAGGTCATCCTGGACCCCGTCGACATCCGTATCGTACGTCTGCGAGACCCAGATGATATTGGCCGCCTGGGACGCAGGACACAACAGAAGCCCCAGCAGCAACATGAGGGAAACGACTTTCGAGTGCATCAGGCATTCCTCCTTCCAGAAACAGTGGTCCATAGAACTACAGCAACAAGGTAATTGACAATGCCCCGCCCCCCCCGAACAGCGAGGTCGGAGCCAGTCAGACACAATGCAGGTTTCAACCAGTTTTGTGTACGGCCATGCAGAGCGCCGACACGCCTGCGGCTTCGTCCGCCCCTCCCGAGGGACAAACCGACAGACAGAAGAACATCGGGCCAGAATCAGGCGGACCATCGCCACGCAGAGGCCGCATGGGACAAGAAGCACCCTCGCGCCGCTCCATCCTGTGCCCTTATGACAACGCTTGGTTGTCCGTTACGAAAATCGCAGATGCCTGTAGAGTTGGTTATACCAGATGGGGGCCTGTGTGTTCAAGTGAAATCCGCCTGCCCCCGCCCCCAGACAGGCCCCGCTGCGCTGGGCGGCCCGGACGCCGGACTCAAGGTCAGTTGGCCGGCCGGAGCAGCCATTCGGCAGAGAGCCTCCTGCCGGCAGGGATCAAACAGGTGACCTCGAGCACATACATCTTCTCAGGAGAGATCTGGACCGGAACCACGAATTCGTAAGCCCGCAGGAAATCCCGCCAGTATTTCTGGTTCTCGGCCGGACTGGTCAGATCCATGTCCGGCCAGATCGCGATCCGCTGGCCCTTGGGCGCGGCGGACCGCTGAACGTAGTCGTACAGCTCGATGCGGAATACCCCGGGCGCTTTCATCTGGGAGCCGTAGGCATCCGCGAGAGAAACGTAGACATTCAACTGTTGCCCCCGATCATCCGTCGGCTGGCTCAGCTCCGTCAGAGGCAGGACGGTGATTGCTGCCGGCCCGAACCCACTCGCGGGGGCCGTGGGAGCCGCGGCAGCCGCGGGAGCCGGTTCCACGACATGCGCCGTCCTGGGCTGGGTCTGCACCAGCGGCTCGGCGTCACGAGGGGGTGAATTCCCGTTGCCTCCCGCCTGGGGCTCGCCACACCCGGCGCAGAGCGCCATCGACATCAGCAAGCACGGGGCGGCCCACTTCAGGAGCAGGCCGATGGACTTCCGACGGTCCGGTCGAATGATCGTGCGCTCGTCCATGAACTATAGATCCTCATCCAGCAAGTGACCGAGACGGTGCTTCTTGGTCCGCAGGTAGTTGATGTTGTGCTCGCCCGGAACCGCCTGCAAGGGGACCTGCTCAGAGATCTGGATGCCGTAGACCTCCAGCCGGCTGACCTTCTTGGGATTGTTGGTCAGAATCCGCACGTTGCGAAGACCCAAATCCCGGCAGATCTGCGCGCCGATGCCGTAGTCGCGACGGTCGGCGCTGAAGCCCAGCTTCAGGTTCGCATCCACGGTGTCCAGGCCCTGCTCCTGAAGCTCGTAAGCGCGGAGCTTGTTGGACAGGCCGATGCCTCGACCCTCCTGACGCAGGTAGATCAGAGCCCCTTTGCCCTCTTTTTCGATCATCTGCATGGCGGTAATGAGTTGATAGCCGCATTCGCAGCGCTGCGAATGGAACAAATCCCCTGTCAGGCACTCCGAATGCACGCGAATGAGGACCGGCTCGGGATGCTCGACGACGTTGCCGGCCTCGTCACGGTCGCCGATGCCTCCCTTGCACAGGGCCAGGTGCGGCTCCGGGCTGGTCATGCTCTCGTAGGCGAAGAGCTTGAAATCACCGTAGTCGGTGGGCAGATTGACCGACACAATGCGTTTGACGTGGCTCTCCCGTTGCAGCCGGTACTCGATGAGCTTGGCGATGGAGAGCACCTTCAGGCCGTGCTGCCTGCAGAACTCCAGCAGTTCCGGGACACGGGCCATCGACCCATCCTCGTTCATGATCTCACAGATCACCGCGGCCGGTTTCAGGCCGGCCAGGCGGGCCAGATCGACCGCCCCTTCCGTCTGTCCGGCGCGGACGAGAACCCCGCCGTCTCGGGCACGCAGCGGAAAAATGTGGCCCGGGCGCGCCAAATCGCGGGCTCTGGCGCCGTCGGCGATGGCCACCTGGATCGTATGCGCCCGGTCCGCGGCGCTGATCCCCGTCGTGATGCCCTCGGCGGCATCCACGGAGACCGTGAACGCCGTTCCGAAACGAGCCGTGTTCTCCAGCGCCTGTGGATATAACCCCAGGGCGTCGCACTTCTCGGCGGTCAGCGGCAGGCAAATCAGCCCGCGACCGTACTTCGCCATGAAGTTGATGATCTCCGGTGTGACCTTCTGAGCGGCGCAGATCAGGTCCCCCTCGTTCTCGCGATCCTCCGCGTCCACGAGGACGGCCATCTTGCCCTGCCGAAGGTCCTCCAGCACTTCCGGCACATCACTGAACGTTACTGCGGGTGTTTCCTGCTGCGAAGGAGACTGGCTCATGCTCACACTGGACTGCCTAACGCACTTTTGTCTTGTCGGTATCCATCGAGTCGGTGGGCGTGGTTCTCGCGCCGGACCGCTCAAACTGTTCAATATAGCGGCTTCCGTTGCGGATGTAAACCAGGGTGGCCAAAATGGCCACGACCGCCGCCGACCACCACAGGACGCTCAATGCCGTCCTGTAATGCGGGATCCATCGTGAGAATTCCGGCGCCGTCAGCACGCAGGCGACCATCACCAGTTGCAGCGCGGTGGCCGCCTTGCCCAGGAGCACGGGAACAACGTGAATCTGCGAGGTGACCAGGTACACGATGACAAACCCCAGCACGATCAGGACATCCTTGCCCACGATCGCCACCACCACGGCCAACGGCAGCGTAAACCCCTCGACGTGCCCCCTTTGCGAAGCGAGCAGCACACAGGCGCTTGTCATCAACAGCTTGTCGGCCACCGGGTCGAGGAATGTGCCCAACTTTGTGATCTGCCTGTAGTGGCGAGCCAGATAGCCGTCCAGGGCATCGCTGACCGCCATGAACAGGAAGACCGCGATGGCGACATAGCGAAACCCCCTCCGTGCGTGCTCGCCGACCGATGGATCGCTGGCGTTCAGCAGGCAGATGATGAACGGCACGATCAGGAGGATGCGGACCAGTGTGATCCGCGTCGCCCAACTGAGCTTGAATCGCTCGGTCGACCGTGACAGGTGAAAGAAGCGAAACCAACCGTCGAACTTCATCGCATTGTCCTCATCCGGGCCTCCGAAGGCCCCTGTGCATCCCCATTGCGTTGTTCGGCTGACGTGGTATACTACGACAAGCCCATCGCCTTGGCAATGCTCCGATCCCGATGGACGTCGAGATCGGGACGCGGGCACTGCGGAACGGGCAGCGGAGCGGATCGCTATGAGTTCGAAGACGGGACTGGGACAGGCCTACTACGATTTGTCGGTGATGATGGACGCAGGGGTTCCCATTCTGCGCTCGCTGGACATCGCCATCGAGGGACGCCAGGGGTACTTCAAGCGCGTTCTCATGCGGATCCGAGACTCAATCTCCAAGGGATCGGACCTGTCCACCGCCCTGGCGGAACATCGCCACGTGTTTCCCCAGTTGGACCGCATGCTCATCGAAGCGGCAGAAACCTCGGGATCGCTGGGCCCCTCCTTCAAGATGCTGGCCGACTGGCACGAATTCGTCCATCGCATCACCCGCCGCATGTTGGTGGGATTGATCTACCCCATCCTCCTTCTCCACATGGGAGCGTTCATTGGCGCCTTTGCCGATGTCATCCTCGATGGATTCACATGGCGAAGCTTCATCATGGGCGCGTTGCATCTGCTCCAGTATTTCTACATCCTCGCCGCCATCGTCCTTGTGTTCATGTTCCTGAGAAACCGAAGTACCCTGCTCCGCTGGCCGCTGGATTTCCTCGTCCTGAGGATCCCGTTGCTGGGCAAGGCGGTCTATCACATGTCCGTGTGCCGGTACGCCAGGACATTTGCCATGATGTACGGGGCGGGCGTCCCCATCACCGAGGTGACGGACCGTGCCACGCGTGCCACCGGCAATGAGGTTGTTGCGCGCCTCTTCGCCGGAGGCAAGGACAGCGTCCGCGCCGGTGGGCTGGCTTGGGAAGGATACTCCAAGCGCCTGCCGCCGCAGTATCTGCACCTGTTCCAGATCGGCGAGGAAACCGGAGAACTGGACAAGACCGCAGCGAAGGTTGGAGAAATCGCCGGCGACCACGCCGACCTGCTCTTCACCGAATGGGCACGATGGGCGCCGATCGTCATCTACATCATCATCGTCATCGTCCTGGTGATGAAGATCCTCGGGATTTGGCAGAAGATCTATGGCACGGCGCTATCTTTCTGAGCCGTTCGTAGTGTGCCCGTAAGGGCATATGTCCTATTGGTCCCATTGGCCGTATCAGTCCTATGGGACCGATGGGACGGATCGGACCTATTCAGCCTCGCGCAATCGAATCGGTGTGCAATCCCGGCACGCCGGGACCCTACGAATTTATTGACTTGATGTAAATGCTCTCACTGATACAATTGCCCCGTCAGTGAAGAAGGGTGCAGTCATGGCAGTGCTGAATGTCAATATCGATCACGTGGCAACGATCCGTCAGGCCCGGCTTACGGACGAGCCGGACCCGGTCTGGGCGGCCGTCCAGTGTGAGTTGGCCGGGGCCAACGGCATTACGGTACACCTGCGGCAGGATCGCCGGCACATCAACGACCGGGATGTGCGCGTGCTCAAGGAGACCGTCGCCTGCAAGTTCAACCTGGAAATGTCCATGGCCGAGCCGATCGTCAAGATCGCCGAGCAGGTCCGGCCCGATCAGGTAACACTCGTGCCGGAGAACCGCGCCGAGCTGACCACCGAAGGCGGACTCGACTGCGCCCGGCACAAGCAGCGTCTGGCCCAGGTGGTCCGGCGGATGCACAAGAAAGGCATCCTGGTCAGCACGTTCATCGTACCACAGGCCGAGCAGATCCTCGCCTCGCGCGAGACCGGCTGCGACGCCGTCGAGCTGCACACCGGCGCGTACGCCAACGCCAGAACCGAGGCGGCGAGCCGCAAGCGGCTGGCCGAGCTGGCGGCGGGCAAGGACCTGGCCAGGGAGCACAAGCTGGTGGTCCACGCCGGACACGGACTGACCTATCGCAATATCGTCCCGGTCGCCCGCATCGAGGGATTGTGTGAGTTCAACATCGGTCACAGCATCGTCGCCCGCGCCGTGCTCATCGGCATCCGCGAGGCGACCAGGCAGATGATCGATCTGATTGAGAAATCGGGTAGGGTGGGCTAAGCTCGCCGTCTAAGGTGTGAAGTGTGAAGTTTGAAGTACGGCCATCCGCCTTCGGCGGACTTGAAACTTCAAACTCGAAAGTCAGGAGCAGCAGGATGTTCACAGGCGCCATGGTGGCACTGATCACGCCCTTTCACGAGGGGGAAATCGACTTTGAGACGCTCGACGAGCTGATCGAGTTTCATCTCGAAAACGGCATCGACGCGATCGTTCCCGTCGGGACGACGGGAGAGTCCCCCACGCTGAGCTTCGACGAGCACAAGCAGGTGATCGAGCGCGTGGTCAAAGGGGCCGGCGGCAGCGTGCCGGTGATCGCCGGCGCCGGGTCCAACAGCACCGCCGAGGCCATCGAACTGACCAGCTTCGCCAAAAAAGTCGGGGCCGACGCCACGCTCCAGGTCTGCCCCTACTACAACAAGCCGACTCAGGAAGGGTTCTACCAGCATTTCAAGGCGATCGGCGAGGAAGTCGATCTGCCGATGATTCTGTACAACATCCCCGGTCGGTGCGGGGCCGGCATGACGCCGGAGACCATCGCACGGCTGAGCGAGCTGGACAATGTCGTCGGCATCAAAGAGGC
>CAZNSM010000221.1:0-7518 GCA_964575615.1 uncultured Pirellulales bacterium
TACACTGGTTTTCGAAACCAGCTCGATCAGCCACTCCGACACCTCTCCGTGCTACGGTCCGACAGGAGTCTCTCCGCGAGTGATGCCCGGCGGACAGACGCAAACCACTGCATTGTAGCCGCCATCCGGCTTTCATCAAGCGCAAAAAGCTGCCGCGGGGCGAATATCCGAACTGGGTTTTAGAAATCGTACATCGCGGAAACTCCTGTCCTAAAACCACTTGCGGTTTCTGGTCTCCGTCTTTCCTGAAATTTCCTTGCATGTTATGAATGCAGATTCATAATATGAATATTATGGTCAGGAGATGATTGTCAGTTCGATTTGTGTGGTTTCTATGGGTACGAGCCATGGCCGAAACGACGAAACCTTCGCGGAGACAACGTGAGCGGCAGCGGCACAGGGACGAAATTGTGGATGCGGCGATGAGGCTCTTCTCCGAGAAGGGTTTCCACAACGTCTCGATGCAGGAGATCGCGGCCGAGGCCGAGTTCGCCACCGGAACGATCTACAACTTCTTCGACAGCAAAGAGGCTCTGTATCGGGAGATCATGAACGAGGTGGCGGACAACGTTCTGTCGCTTGTGACACCGATCCTGGAAAGCAATGCGGACGAGCAGGAGAAGCTCGCCGGCTTCATCCGAGCGAGCATTCTCGTCTTTCGCGAGAACTCGGCGGCGATCCGTCTGTTTCTCCGGGCCAATCAGGGACCGTTGGCCAATATCGGCACAGCCCATTTTAGTGAAACGGCGGTCGAGGTTCATGACACGTTGCAGACGAAGCTCAGGCAGGTCTATGCCGCCGGCGTCCGCAAAGGAACGTTTCGGGCTCTCGATCCGCGCGTGGTGGCGCTCGCCTTGGATGCCGCATTGCGTGCGATCATATTCTCCGTGGCCGAGGACACAGATGAAACTGCGCTGGAGCAGAAAGTCAGCGACATCGAGGAGTTGTTCTTCCGAGGGATTCTGCACGACGCGTGGAATCGGGCGGCAGGTATCAAGGCGGCTGCGGACAGATGAGGAAGCGGAACACTCGCCCGTTCGGGGCGTCTCTTTTCATCATTGGAGGTTTCGAATGCAACTGCGTGTAAGAGCTATGGTTCGAGTGGTCCTGGTTCCGGCCATCCTGTTCGGCGGCCTGCTGCCGGGCGGGTGCCGCCGGCGGGAAGAAGTTGCAGCGGCCCCTGTCCCCGAGGTGGCTGTTGTGGCGGTTGAGCCTCAGCAGATCACATTGACCACCGAGTTGCCCGGACGCATCGCTCCCTACCTCATCGCGGAAATCCGGCCGCAGGTCAGTGGGCTCGTCCAGAAGCGACTGTTCACGGAAGGGTCCGATGTGGAAGCCGGCCAGGTGCTGTACCAGATCGATCCGGCCCCGTTCCAGACGGCGGTGGACAATGCGGTGGCGAATCTTGAGGCCGCACGGAAAGCCGTGGATCGGGCGCGAGCGGCATTGAATGTCAGCATTGCCGGCGTTACCACGCGGCAGGCCACGGCGGCCTTCGCACGCACAAACCGGCAACGGTTCGAAGACCTGTTCGCGGACAAGGCCGTTTCCGCCAGCGACCGGGACCGGGCCGTGACGGAAGCCGCGACGGCGGAGGCAGCCCTGCTGGCGGCCGAAGCGCAGGTCGAAAGCGACCGCACGGCGATTGCGGCGGCCGAAGCCGCCGTCCAACAGGCCGAGGCGGCCCTGAATGCGGCCCGCATCGATCTCGGCTATACGAAAGTCACGGCTCCGATCGCCGGGCGCATCGGACGATCCAACGTGACCGACGGCGCGATTGTCATGGCCTATCAGGCGGTCCCCCTGGCGACGATCCAGACGCTCGATCCGGTCTACGTGGACGTTCCCCAGTCCACCAGCGAGTTGCTGCGTCTGCAACGTCGCATGGCGGACGGCCGCCTCAACTCGAATGGATCGGACCAGGACAAGGTCAAGCTCGTCCTCGAAGACGGCGAGGCGTATCCCCTGGAAGGCACGCTGCAATTCCGCGACATCACGGTGGACCCGACGACCGGGTCGTTCATCCTGCGGATCGTCTTTCCGAATCCGCAGGGCGTTCTTCTGCCGGGCATGTTCGTGCGTGCCCAGGTCCAGGAGGGCGTCAACCGTCAGGCCATTCTGGTTCCCCAGCAGGCGGTGTCGCGAAACGCGAAGGGAGCCCCCTTTGCGCTGATTACAGGTCCCGATCAGAAGGTCGAGCAGCGGATGCTCACGCTGGATCGCGCTCTCGGCGATCAATGGCTCGTCAGCGCAGGGTTGGCGTCTGGAGATCGGGTGATCGTCGAAGGACTGCTGCGCGTGCGGCCCGGCGCGCAGGTGAAAGAGGTCCCCTTTGTCAGCCCACAGAAGTAGAGCGCCTTGGTGAAGGATGCCGTCCCGCCGGCCGCCAAGTCGAACTAACGGAGACACACGATGCTATCGAGATTCTTTCTGGACCGGCCCGTTTTTGCCTGGGTCGTAGCCATCTTCTTCATGCTGCTTGGCGGGCTGGCCGTCTATAACCTGCCGATTTCGCAGTATCCCCCGATCGCTCCGCCGGCCATCGCCATTGAAGCCTTCTATCCGGGGGCCTCGGCGCAGACGGTGGAAAACAGCGTCACGCAAATCATCGAACAGAAGATGACCGGCTTCGACGACATGCTCTATCTGTCCGGCAGCAGCGACTCCTCCGGGTCCTCGCGCGTCGAATTGACCTTCAAACCGGGGACCGATCCCGATCTGGCCTGGGCCAAGGTCCAGAACAAGCTCCAACTGGCCATGACCAGTCTGCCGGAAATGGTCCAGCGCACCGGCGTCAAGGTCAGCAAATCCACTCGGAACTATCTGATTATCGTCGGGCTCGTTTCCGAAGACGGCAGCATGACCAATCACGACCTCCAGGACTACGCCGTGTCCAGCATCGAGAAGGTCCTGTCGCGCGTGCCCGGCGTCGGCGAGGTGGAGGCGTTCGGTTCGCAGTACGCCATGCGCATCTGGCTGAACCCCGACAAGCTTACGGAGTACCGCCTGACGGTGGCGGAGGTGGTCGCGGCGTTGCAGAGCTACAACGTGGAAGTCTCCGCCGGTCAGTTTGGCGGAATTCCGGCGGTCGAAGGCCAGCGTCTGAATGCCTCCATCGTGGTCCAGAACCTCCTCCAGACGCCGGACCAGTTCGCCGCCATTCCTCTGCGGACCAATCCGGACGGCTCGACCGTGCGGGTCGAGGATGTCGGAAGAACCGAACTAGGGACCGAACTCTACGACATCCAAGGTCGTTACAACGGCAAACCGATGGCGGCTCTGGCCGTCCGTCAGGCGCCCGGCGCCAACGCGCTGGCCACGGCCGATGCCATCAAGAGCAAGATGGAGGAGATGAGCCGCTATTTTCCGACGGGGATGAGGGTCGTGTATCCCTACGACACCACGCCATTTGTCCGGGTGGCCATTGGCGAGGCGGTCAAGTCCCTGTTCCAGGCCATTCTGCTGGTGTTCCTGGTCATGTGGCTGTTCATGGGCAACATCCGGGCCACGCTGATTCCGACCATTTCGGTGCCGGTGGTGCTGCTGGGCACCTGCGCAGCGCTGTGGGTGTTCGGTTTCTCCGTCAACATGCTGACCATGTTCGCCATGGTGATCTCCATCGGGCTGCTCGTGGACGACACAATTGTGGTGGTCGAGAACGTGGAGCGGTTGATGAGCGAAGAGGGGCTTTCGCCGAAGGAAGCCACCGCCAAGAGCATGGACGAAGTCACCAGCGCTCTGATCGGCTTCTGCCTGGGACTGTCGGCCCTGTTCGGGCCCATGGCGTTCTTCGGCGGCTCCACCGGGATTATCTACCGCCAGTTTTCCGTGACTGTGGTCACGTCCATGGTGTTGTCGGTGGCGGTGGCCCTGATTCTGACGCCGGTGTTGTGCGCGTCGATCCTCAGGCCGGTGGCCAAAGGGCATGAGGCGGCGGAAGTCGGGTGGCGGCTGCTGCGTCCATTCTTTCTCTGGTTCGACCGCGGCTTCAACCGGTTCCGCGACGGGTATGTGCGACTGCTCGGCCACGCCCTGGCGCGGAAGGTGCGGTATGTGGTGGTGTACCTCGTGATCGTCGCCGGCCTCGGGTGGCTGTTCATGCGGATGCCGACCGGCTACCTGCCGGACGAAGACCAGGGAATCCTGATGGCCCAGGTCATGATGCCCACCGGCGCGACTCTGGAGCAGACCCAGGCGGTTGCCGATGAAGTCCAGCGCTATTTTCAGGAACAGGAGCAGGAGGCGGTGGAATCCTGCATGACCATCACCGGCGTCGGCTTCTCCGGCAGGGGGCAGAACAACGGTATGGTGTTTGTCAAACTGAGGGATTGGGACCTGCGCAAGAAATCGCATCTGCGGGTCAAGGCGATTGCGGGTCGCGCCATGAGGCGGTTTGCCGCGTTTCGCAATGCCGTAGTCGTGGCCTTTCCGCCGCCGGCCGTGATGGAGCTGGGAAACGCCCTGGGGTTCGACTTCCAGTTGGTCGACCGTGGCGGCATCGGCCACGAGGCCTTGATGCAGGCGCGCCGCCAGCTTCTTGCCATGGCGGCGCAGGACCCGAGGTTGGTCAACGTGCGCTTCAACGGCATGGAGGATGTACCCGAATACCGCGTGGACGTGGACTGGGGCAAGGTGGGGGCACAAGCCCTGCCCATCAACCTGGTCCACAGCACGATCTCGGCCGCGTTCGGCAGCGCCTACGTCAACGACTTTATCCAGGGCGGACGGGTCAAGCGCGTCTACGTCCAGGCGGACGCTCCCTATCGCATGCTGCCCGATGATCTGGAGCGGCTCTATGTACGGAACAACACGGGCGCGATGGTTCCCTTCTCGTCGTTCGCTTCCAGCCATTGGACCAGCGGCTCACCGTCGTTGAAGCGTTTCAACGGCTTTCCCTCGCTGAACATCTGGGGCGAGCCGGCGCCGGGTCGTAGTTCCGGCGAAGCCATGGAGGCCATGGAGGAGATTACCGCCAAGCTGCCTCAGGGGATCGGCTTTGACTGGACCGGGATCTCCTACCAGGAACGACAGGCCGCCTCTCAGACCGGTCCGCTTTACGCCTTCTGTCTCGTGATCGTCTTTCTCTTCCTGGCGGCCCTGTACGAAAGATGGAGCATCCCGCTTGCCGTCATGCTGGTCCTGCCTCTGGGACTCATCGGCGGTTTCGTCGCTTCGACGCTGCGCGGGCTGCCGAGTGATGTGTACTTCCAGATCGGCCTGCTGAACACACTGGGCCTGTCCACCAAGAACGCCATTCTGATTGTACAGTTCGCCATGAGCATCGCGGCGCGAGGCATCGTCCCGGCGGAGGCGGCGATTCAGGCGGTCAGATTACGTCTGCGTCCGATCCTCATGACCTCCACGACGACCGGTCTGGCGGTGCTGCCGATGGCCTTTACCAAGGGCGCCGCCGCCGGGGCCATGAATGCCATCGGCACCACGGTGCTGGGAGGCATGATTACCGGCGTCCTGTTGGTCCTTCTGTTCGCGCCGCTGTTCTATGTGTTGATCGCGCAAGTTGTTGACAGGCGCAGGCCACAACCAACGGTCGCGACCGCCTGAGCAACCGCATCGGGGAACGAATCCAAATGAAGACGAACGTTTTGCTCTTGGTCAGTGGAATCACCATCTGCGTCAGCGGGTGTAAGATGGCCCCCAAATACACGCGGCCGGAGGCTCCCATTCCTGCCGAATGGCCGACGGGTCCGGCTTACGAGGAACCGGCGGCGGTCACGGAGGCGCCGGCCCCGGTGGACCTGCCGTGGCGGGAGTTCTTCACCGACGAGAAACTGCAACAGGTCATTGAGTTGGCCCTTCAGAACAACCGCGACCTACGCGTGGCCGCCTCGAACGTCGAGCTGGCCCGCGCCCTCTACCGCGTGCAACGCGACGAACTCTATCCGTCCGTCCACGCCACCGCCGGCGGCTCCAGGCAACGCGCATCGGCCGACCTGATCAGCCCCGGGCAGGATCGAACCACGGAGCGGTACAGCGTCGATCTCGGCGTCCTGGCCTGGGAGATCGATTTCTTCGGGCGTCTTCGCAGCCTGAAGGACCGGGCGTTGCAGGAGTACCTGGCCACGGACCAGGCCCGCCGCAGCATGCAGATCATGCTGATCGGCTCGGTGGCCAACGCCTATCTGGCCTTGGCCGCCGACCGGGAAGCCCTGGCGCTGGCGGAGAGCACTTTTCAGACCCAGAAAGCCGCCTACGACCTGGTGCAGCGGCAGTACGAGATCGGCATCGCGACCGAGCTGGACCTCCGCCGGGCCCAGATGCCTGTCGACGCCGCCCTCGCGGACATGGCCAACTATACGCAACTGGTGGCGCAGGACGAAAACGCTTTGTCCCTGCTGGCAGGTTCCGGTGTGTCGCAGAGTCTTCTGCCGGATCACCTGGCCGGCATCGAGCCGCTCGCAGAGATCTCTTATGGCCTGTCTTCCGAAGTGTTGCTGAGCCGGCCGGATATCATCGCCGCCGAGCATCAGCTTCAAGGGGCCTATGCCAATATCGGCGCGGCCCGGGCGGCCTTCTTTCCGAGCATCTCCCTGACCGGCCTGTTCGGCACCGCCAGCGACGAGCTTTCCAGCCTGTTCGATTCGGGCACCGGCACCTGGAGCTATGCGGCGCAGGCGGCCATGCCGATCTTCGACGCGAGGACTTGGTCGGCGTACGAAGTCACCCAGGTGCAAAGGGACGTGGCGGTGGCCGAGTATGAGAAGGCCATTCAGAGCGCCTTCCGCGAAGTGGCTGATGCGCTGGCCGTTCGCGGCACGGTCGACCGGCAGATCGACGCGCAGAAATCTCTGGTCGATGCCGCGACGGAAACCTATCGGTTGTCCAGCGCCCGTTACGACAAAGGGCTGGACAGCTACCTCGGTGTCCTCGATGCGCAGCGATCTCTTTATGCGGCGCAACAGGGACTGGTCTACCGGCATTTGGCGAAGCTCGCCAATCATGTCAGGCTCTATGCCGCCTTGGGGGGAGGGGGCGATGTGCCCGACGGGACGGAGCCCCGACCGTGACCGACGCCATCCCGGCAAAAGGTTTGGCTTACGGAGCATATCGGGTATTCTATTTGCGCGTTCCGACATCGCCGGTTGGAGCGATTGGTTTCGATGGAGGCACACGAATCGTTGCAGCGCAGAAGGAGAACGACCATGTTGGGCGAAACCGAACTCTCAGCCTTGGAGCCCTTTCTGTCCGTAGAACGATTGGAATGGGCAGACCTGGTGCGCTTTGGCGATGATGTGTTTGGCATCGCGGAGGCGCCGAACGCGATCGAGAGCTTTCGGCGTCTGCTGAGGGAACTGGCGCATCATCCGGGCAGAGCCCTCGTCTTCTGCGGCACGAGTCGCTGCTTCTCCCCGGAACGATGCAGCGCACTGCTCAGGCAGCTCGGCGACATGCAGAAACCGCTGGAAGGACGCCGCGTATTCACCAGCCCGCTTGCCGGATTCGCCATGGCGCGCGAGGAGAACGTGTTCGGCGGCCTGATTCGCTGGCTGCGGTCGG
>CAZNSM010000222.1:0-7509 GCA_964575615.1 uncultured Pirellulales bacterium
CTGTCCCCTGCTGGTCAAGCTTCGCATCGGCATCGATCACGACAGCGCCTCCCAGGATGACTTCTGGGAGATTGTGACGCGATCGATCGAGGAAGGGGTCGACGCCCTGGTCATTCACGGGCGCACCGTCGAGCAGCGCTACCGCGGCAAGGCCGACTGGAACACGCTCGCCAGGGTCAAGGCCCGGTTCCCCTCTGCCACCGTCATCGGCAGCGGCGATGTCTTCGATCCGCAGGCGGCCGTCGGACGGATGAAACAGACGGGCCTCGACGGGTTTGTCGTCGCCCGAGGTGCGATCGGCAATCCGTGGATCTTCCGCGACCTGCGTTGCGTGTGGGAGAATCGTCCGATCCCTCCCCCGCCGGACCTGGCCGAACAACGGGCGATCATGCTCGAACACTTCCATCGCGTCCTGAACGGCTATCCGGAGAAGCGGGCGATCGGCTACTTCCGCAAGTTCATCGTCCGCTACGCCCGGCTGCACCCCAACCGCAAACAGGTGACGATGACCCTGATGAAAGCGGAGTCACGGGCCGCCGTCGAGGCGGGAATCAATGCCTTGTATACCGACGGCGAGGCCCACTGAGGTCACGAGGGCATTCGCGTCAGAGGGGCTTGGCATAGAACAGCGAGCCGCCGGCGCCTTCGTGGTACTGGGCTTGGGCGAATCCCGCCGCCTCGTACAGACGCCGCGCGCGATGGTTGTTCTCCTGCACCTCCAGGGTGAGCTTGCAGCAGCGCAATTGTCGCGCCTTGTCGGCAACCGCGTCGAGGAGCCGGCGGCCGATTCCGTGCCCGCGACAGTCCGCCGTAACCGCCAGGTCGTGGATATTGACCAAGGGTTTGGCGTGGAAGGTCGAGAAGCCGAGGAAACAGACCGCGATTCCGACCGCCCTGCCGCCCTGGAAGGCGAGGAAGATCAGCGTCGTGGGATGCCGCCGCAGACCGTCGATGAGGTTATCTCGCACCTCCGACGCAAGAGGCCGGCCGTTGCCCATCGGGTCGGCCGCGTACGCATCGATCAGCTCGACCACCGCTCGCTGATGCGCGACGCAATCCAGGTCGGCCTCGACAATCTCCACCGTCGGCAATTGCACAGGGTTCTCCACACAAGTCATCCCGGCTACGAGACTCCCAACACGCCGGACAGTCGCCGCGACTATACCCGGCCCGCGACGGTTCGGCAAGCGGGCTCTCGATCCGTCGCGGCCACGCTCGGCGGTGTGGATTTCCCGGTTGCATTCGCCGGCTTGGCTGACTAAGATTGTCACTTCTTTCGAACGGCAACGAAGATAGAGAGGCAGGTTTATGTCGGACAACGTGGTACAGACTGTCCAAGCGTTGAAACGGGGCACCGTGGAGGTCTACACCGAGACGGACCTGGCCCAGCGTCTGGTGGACGCGGCGAAGGCGGGCCGGCCGATGCGAATCAAGCTGGGGCTGGACCCGACCAGCCCGGACATCCACCTGGGCCATACGGTCGTGCTCCGCAAGATGCGCCAGTTCCAGGACATGGGGCACAAGGCGGTCCTGATCATCGGCGACTACACCGCCCGCGTGGGCGACCCCACAGGCCAGAACGCGACGCGCCCCATGCTCTCGCCCGAGCAGATCGAGCGAAACGCCCGCACCTATTTCAACCAGGCCGGACACATCCTCGACACCTCCCCCGAAAAGCTCGAAGTCCGCTACAACAGCGAGTGGCTCGCCAGGCTCAATCTGGCCGATCTGATCAAGCTGGCCAGCAGCATGACGGTCGCCCGCATGCTCGAACGCGACACGTTCGAGCTGCGCTACAAGGCCGGCGACCCCATCGGCATCCACGAGTTCCTCTATCCGCTCATGCAAGGCTATGACTCCGTGATGGTCCGAAGCGACGTCGAGCTGGGCGGCACCGACCAGACCTTCAACAATCTCGTCGGACGCGACCTCCAGCGGCTGAACGACCAGCCCCCGCAAATCGTCATCACCATGCCCATCCTCGTCGGCCTCGACGGCAAGGAGAAGATGAGCAAATCCAAGGGCAACTACGTCGGCGTCACCGACGCCCCGAACGACATGTTCGGCAAGATCATGAGCATCAGCGACGAGATGATGGCCAATTACTACACGCTGCTGACCGGCCTTCCCGCCGAGCAGATCGCGACGCTGGTCGATCCGAACCAGACGCATCCCAAAGAGGCTAAAGTCGCGCTGGGCAAGACGATCGTCGCGCAGTTCTACGGCCCCGAACTGGCAGAGATCGCGGCGGCGGAGTTCGACAAGGTCTTCGCGCAGGGCCAGTTGCCCGACGAGATCCCCGAGTTCCGGCTGCCGGCCGAGCCGATCAGCATCAAGCAGCTTCTGACGACCTGCAAGCTGGTCGATACCGGCGGCGAAGCCAAGCGCATGGTCATGCAGGGCGGCGTCAGCATCGACGGGCAGAAGGTCACGGACCCCAACGCCGCAACCACACCGGCCGACGGCATGGTCGTCCAGGTCGGCAAACGCCGCTTCGCCAGGATCCGCGTCTGACGACGGACCGTCCGTCGCACCAGATCGAATGAACGTCACGTGAGAAGGGACATCATGAAGCGCCTCAGCCCGGAACGGCGGAATCAGCTCATCCACGAACACCTCCGACACCTCTGTGCCGACTGGACCTGTCGATACGGGCAATGGAATCTCGAAAAGCTCCTGGCGGAAATGGAGTCCGCCCTGCGGGCCCGAAGGCACCGCCAAAAAGCCGACGCGATGAGCGCGTAGGAAGAGTCGCGTCTGAACGACAGGACCCCAATCGCAGGTGACGCCATGAAACGAAGCAGAAGAGCAGTCATTGTATTCGTCTTGGGCATCGCTTTCCTTGCGGCGCTGAGCGGCTGCCAGCCAGGGTCGGTCAGGCCGCAGAGTCCGCGAACGCTTCGCGTGCTGACCTACAACATCCATCACGGCGAAGCGATGGACGAGCAATTCGACTACGAGCGTCTGGCGAAAGTCATCAACGATCTGTCGCCGGACATCGTCGCCTTGCAGGAGGTCGACGACGGCACCGAGCGAGCCTCGCACGTCGATCAGGCAGCGCTGCTCGGCAAGCTCTGCAAAATGCACTACGCCTTTGGCCAAGCGATGCCCTACCAGGGCGGCCGCTACGGCGAAGCCATCCTCTCGCGGTTTCCCATCGTCAAGACGGCCGTGCATCCCCTTCCCTACTGGGGCGACCGCGAGCCGCGCGCAGCCCTGGAGGTATGGATCGAGCCGGAGGGCATCGGACCGCTGCGGTTCGTCGGAACGCATCTGTGCCATCAGGACGAGGAAATCCGCACGCAGCAGACGACGCGACTGGCCCAGTTGTTCGGCGGCCAGGACGCCCCACCCGTGATCCTGGCAGGTGACTTCAACGCTCGGCCGGGCAGTCGGCCGATGAATGTCCTGCTCGACGCCGGCTGGACCGACGTCGTCGCCCCCCGCTCCAAGATCGACTACATCCTCATTCGTTCGGCCGACTCATGGCAGGTCGAGGAGGTGACTATCGTCGACGAGCCGGTCGTCTCCGATCACGACCCGGTCCTCGCGGTCCTTCAATGGTCGGACCCGGCCTCGAAAGCGGATAAGTGACGAGAGGACGTGTGGCAGCCTCAAAGCGTAGTGCAACGGAGCTTTGGGGATGGTCCGCCTGTGGCGGATGAGTGGCACATACGCAGGGAAAGGCCGCTGCGATGCGATCCATCCCCAAGCCCTTCGGGCTTGAAGCTGCCACGCGTTTCGCACCCGGCGCGGGCTCACTGAAGTCATGGTTGACATGGGCCGATAGTTCTGGTAGAGATCGAACCTCAAAGAGGTCATTATGCAGGTGGCACACGGTGGACAATTCGGGGCAGCAGCCGGGAAGGCGACGCGAAGGATATGCGCCGGCCCGATCGCGATTATTGGAGACCACAGAAACCTGCCCTGAGAACGCCTTGACCCCGCGATCATGAAAGCCTTCCAGAGCAGCCGGCTCTGGAAGGCTTTTTTCGTTGGGAGGCCGCCAGCGCCATTGCGACACAGGGCCGATGCGTTTGACGGTCCCGTTGACAGGGACCGGGACGGGGCATAAGATACGCGATTCGCTTTTCGAGCTTTCAAGGACTTTGACGATGGCAGACGAGAACAAGAAGAACTACCGCGACACCCTGAACTTGCCGCAAACGAGCTTTGCGATGAAGGCCAACCTCGTGCAGCGCGAGCCCCAGATGCGCCAGCGCTGGGCGAAGGAGAGCATCTACACGCAGATTCGCGAGGCCCGGCTGGGCGCGCCGCTCTACGTCCTGCACGACGGCCCGCCCTACGCCAACGGCGACATCCACATGGGCCACGTCATCAACAAGGTCCTCAAGGACTTCGTCGTCAAGTACAAGACGATGGCCGGCTTCGACGCTCCGTACATCCCGGGCTGGGACTGCCACGGGCTGCCCATCGAGGCCAAGGTGATGACCGACCTGGGTGAGAAGGTCCGGCAGATGAGCAAGACGGAGGTCCGCCGCGAGTGCATGAAGTACGCCAGCAAGTACGTCAAGCTTCAGAGCCGGCAGTTCCAGGACCTCGGCGTGTTCGGCGACTTTGAGAACCCCTACCTGACATTCAAGCCGCAGTACGAGGCGGGAATCCTGGAGGTCTTCGCGACGCTGGTGGGCAAGGGACTGGTCTATCGCCAGCTCAAGCCGATCCACTGGTCCGTCGGCTGCGAGACGGCGCTGGCCGAGGCGGAGCTGGAGTACAAGGACATCGCTTCGCCCAGCATCTTCGTCAACTTCAGCGCGACCCCGGAGACCATCGCAAAACTGATCGAGCTGGGAGTCGTCACGAACGACCAAGCCAGGGATTCAGAGGTCGCTCTGATGATCTGGACGACCACGCCCTGGACGCTGGCGGCCAACCTGGCGGTCGCCGTGCATCCGAATCTCGAATACACCACCATCTCTTACGAGAAGGACGGACACAGGTATACGAGCGTCGTCGCGACGGATCGCGTCGAAGCGGTCGTCGCCGCCGGCGGCTTGACGCACGGTCAGTACACCGCCGGAACCAGGACAGTCCGCGGCAGCGAACTCGAAGGGCTTCGCTATCGGCACCCGTTCATCGAGACCAATCCGACCGACAAGGACGCCTACATGGTGATCCTCGCCGAGTACGTGACGACGGAAGACGGCACGGGCCTGGTCCACACGGCGCCGGGGCACGGACAGGAGGACTACCTTTCGGGCCAGCGGTACAACCTGGCGGTCTATTCGCCCGTGAAAGACGACGGCTGCTACGACGAAACCGTCCCCGACTGGCTGCGAGGCAAGAACGTGCTGACCGTGGACAAGGAGGTCAACGAGCACCTGGCGAGAACAGGCCGACTGTTCGCCCAACGCGAAATCGTGCATAGCTACCCCCACTGCTGGCGAAGCAAGGGTCCGGTGATCTTCCGCGCAACCGAGCAGTGGTTTGTAGGCGTGGACAAGGACCTGCCCGACACCGGCCGCAACCTCCGCGCGATGGCAATGGACGCGGTCGAGAAGGTCCGCTGGATTCCCGCGTGGGGCCAGAAACGGATCGCGGGCATGCTCGAATCGCGGCCGGACTGGTGCATCAGCCGCCAGCGAAGCTGGGGTCTGCCCATTCCGGTCTTCGCGATGCCCGATGGCCAGACCCTGCTGACGAGAGAATCGGTGATGGCGGTCGCCCGGCACATCGGGCAGCGCGGCTCCAGCAGTTGGTTCACCGATTCGCCCCGCGAGATTCTGGGGGATGACTTCGCGTTGCCCGAAGGGTTCGACCTCGACCAACTCCGCAAGGAAGAGAACATCTTCGACGTGTGGTTCGAGTCGGGCTGTAGCTGGTACAGCGTCGCGGTGGCGGCCGGCTGGCCGGTGCCGGTCGATCTGTACCTCGAAGGGTCGGATCAGCATCGCGGCTGGTTCCAGCTTTCGCTGTTGCCGGCGCTAGGCGCGACGGGAAAGCCCCCCTTCCAGAGCGTCCTGACGCATGGTTTCACCGTCGACGAGAAGGGCATGAAGCAATCCAAGTCGCTGGGCAACTACGTCAACGCCCAGGACGAGGTCGCCAAGTACGGCGCCGACATCCTGAGGTTGTGGGTCGCCAGCGTCAACTACCAGGAGGACGTGCGCTGCAACGATGAGCTGATCGGCCGCACGCAGGACGCCTACCGCAAGATCCGCAACACGCTGCGCTACCTGCTGGGCAACCTCGACGGCTTCGAGCCGGCCATCGACGGTATCCCTTACGACCGCATGTTCGAGATCGACAAGTGGGCCATGTGCCAGTTGCAGAAGCTGATCGCGGACGTCACCGAGGCGTACGAGAACTTCGTGTTCCATCGCGTCTTCTCGCTGCTTTACAACTTCTGCACGGTGGAGATGAGCAGCATCTACATGGACGTGCTCAAGGACCGGATGTATTGCGACGCCACCGACGGCCTGTCCCGGCGCAGCGGCCAGACCGTGATGTACGAGATCCTCAGCGCGCTCGTGCGGCTGCTGGCGCCGATCCTGGCGCACACCGCCGAAGAGGCGTGGGAAGCGATGCCCTTCAAGCCTCAGGACTGCACCAGCGTGCATCTGGCGAACCTGCCGAAGGTCGATGCGAGCATCGACTACGCGAGCCAGCAGGCCCGATGGCAAAAGATCATGGCCCTTCGCGACGAGGTCCTGCGCGCGCTCGAAGGACTCCGGCAGGACAAGACCATCGCGAGCAACCAGGAGGCGTCGGTGACGATGCGATGCACCGACGAAGACGCCGCCGCAATCGAGGCGTTCGGCGTCGAGCCGTTCGCCGCCCTCTGCATCGTCAGCGAGGTGAAGCTCGAACGATCCGCCGAGTCCACGACCGTCGCCGCCGCCAAAAGCCCCCACGCCAAGTGCCAACGCTGCTGGAACTACTGGCCCAGCGTCGGCGCCAACGCCGAGAATCCCGACCTCTGCCAGCGCTGCGCGACTGTCGTCGCTTCCGCATAGGCTGTAGGCCGGAGACCGGAGGCGGGAGGCAGAGCTAGCGCTTGCGCAACGCGCGCAATAGGCCATTCAGGACTTTGGAGGTCTCGGCACTGAGAGTGTGCAACGCTTTGCTATGCTCTTGACTCAGGTAGCCGAGACGAAACGCGAGCGATACTTGGTACTCGACCTCACGCGATGAACCATACGCCATATCCAGAAAGCGCACGTAATCAGACTTTGAATACCTTGCGCAGCCTTCGACGATGTTGGAGGCCACTGAAATGGCGGCACGACGCAACTGCGATCTGAGGCCAAACGTCTCCTCTTTCGGAAATGCCTTCGTTGCTGCATAGACCGCCAGCGCCAATTCGTCTGCCAGTTCAAACGCCCGCAACTTCGTGTGATCTCGCATTTCCTGCCCCTTCGCCCACAATATCTGCGTCACCAGAGCCCGTCATGAGGCATCCGCGAACACATCTTCATCGGTCAGATAGCCCCTCGCTTCAGCGAACGGCATTGCCCTTCGCCTCAGGTCATCGAACTGCACAACTAG
>CAZNSM010000223.1:0-7414 GCA_964575615.1 uncultured Pirellulales bacterium
CCAACGCGATGCTTGCTCAAGGGCTTGTCTGAGACAAGGCCCGCTTTTCAAGTGCCAAAGGGCGTCTCTTCGAGGGGCGCCCTTTCTTTTTTCGCTGCCGGGGCCACGAAGATGCCGGCCATGTCTTTTTGTTGCGTTTGCCTGCCGGCGGCAATACAATGCACCCATGCCAAAGGAAGTCGACACGGACAAGGTGGTTCGCCAGCATCTCGAAATGGAGGGGTTCTTCACCGGGTATGTGATCCGCGGCGCCAAGGCGAGAGAATCCGTCGAGCCACTCCACCCCGCGCCACCGGAGAAGCCTTCTGTCGCCGCACGCAGTTCCAACGCGGTGCAGGAGTTGGAGGCGATCGCCGAGGAAGTCCGCCAATGCTGCAAGTGCGGCTTGGGAGCTACCCGGACGCATGGCGTCCCTGGCGAAGGCAGCCCGAATGCGCGGATCATGTTCGTCGGCGAGGCGCCGGGAGCGGATGAAGATGCCTGCGGTCGGCCTTTCGTCGGACGGGCAGGGCAGTTGCTCGACAAGATCATCGCCGCTTGCGGTCTGAAGCGAGAAGACGTTTACATCGCCAATATCCTGAAGTGCCGGCCGCCGGGCAATCGCGATCCCCGCGAGGACGAAATCTTCAGTTGCCTGCCATACTTGCAGAGGCAGATCGAGGTCATCAGGCCCCAGGTCATCGTGGCGCTCGGGGCCCATGCCGCCAGGACCCTTCTCGACACCGAAAAGTCCATCGGTCAGCTCCGGGGCCAGTTCCAGGAGTATTCGCCCGGCTTGGGGCAGCCCACCATCAGGCTCATGGCGACCTACCATCCCGCCTATATCCTGCGGAACTACACGCCGGATACGCGACGGCGCGTGTGGGAGGACATGAAGAAGGTCCTCGTCGAACTGGGTCTGCCCGTTCCGGATCGAGGCAAGGGTTGATTTCCCGAAGCCGGCCGCCGTCGAGACGCTGGAAATCCGCCAGAAATCGCGCAGAATCCGCAGTTCGGTAACAACTCGGTAACACTCCGCACATAGACTGCCACGAGCAAGACCGGAAGGATCGATTCTCGCAGTCTCGCTGGCCAGGGGCGGGTTGAGAGGAGGCTGGCGGCCACAGAATCCGCCACTTTCTGCGCAATGCGGGCCCGGCAAAGCCGTCTATAGAAGGGTGGCAGCCGCGCGATTCGTTGTCCGGGGGGCGAGCGGTGCAACCTGAATTGCTTGAAAAAACGCGCGAATTCGAGTATAAACAAAGGTTCAGCCTACTATCGGAGGCAGGTTGATCTCCAATCGGTGCTGCTCACTGCGTGCGGATCTATGAGAAAGGTGAGGACATGAAAAGGATCGGTCTATTCGGGGCTCTTGTTGTCTGTATGTGCGTGGCGACCGGTTACGGCGAGACGCGCAAGGTCCCCAGCCAGTACGCGAGCATTCAGGCGGGCATCGATGCCTCCGAAGACGGCGATGTCGTGCTGGTGGCGCCTGGGGTCTACTTTCAGACGATCAACTTCCGCGGCAAGGATATCACGGTGACCAGCACGGACCCCGACGATTCCAGGGTGGTCGGCTACACGGTTCTCAACGCCGATGGCGAAGGTTCGGTGGTCACCTTCGCCCAAGGCGAAACCACAGGGGCGGTGCTGTCTGGCTTCACGATCACCGGCGGCACCGGCACCTATCATCCCGAACTGGGCGGCAGCGCTACCGAGAAGCTCTACATGGGCGCGGGGATCTACTGCAGCAACAGTTCGCCTACCATCACGAAGAATGTGATCGTTCGCAACGCGGGTCTGTTCCGGATCGCCGACAACGGTATGCAGGTCGACCTGTGCTTCGGCGGGGGGATCGGTTGCTGGCAGGGCAGTCCTATCGTCACGTACAACACCATCCGAAACAACAGCGCCTATGTCGCGGCCGGGATGATCGGTTACTTCGGAGAACCCACGGTCCACAACAACGTCATCTTCGACAACTCCGCGTATCTGGGCGGTGGTCTGATCGTGTTTGCCGGCTCCGTCTGCCACAACACCATCGTACGGAATGACTGCGATTTCGGATCGACGCTCGGCATCGGGCTGGACACGGGCATGGGCGGCAACCTCTATCTCGTCCCCGCAGCGGAGTTTGGGTATCTCCGGGTATCCAACAACGTTATCTGTGATGCCCGTTCCGGCGGCGGCCTGTTCTGGGAAGGTGATCTGGACTATTCATCTGTGACATACAACAACGTCTGGGGCAACTCTCCGGGCAATTACGGGTACATCGACTCGCAGACCTATTCCGTCCTGTACGACGGGGACGGGGACCTGACCGGCCTGAACGGCAACATCTCCGAGAATCCACAATTTCTGTCCGCGGCGAGCAAGAACTTTCACCTGACGCTGGAGTCGCCCTGCATCAACGCGGGCGATCCGGAGTTCATCGCTCCGGCCGGCCAGACGGACATGGACGGCGAAGAACGCATCTACGCCGCCCGAATCGACATGGGAGCCGATGAATACGTCGGCTACGTCAAGCCGGTCGCCTCGGCGGGCCCGGACGTCCACGTTCTGGCCGTGAACGAAACGGTTACGCTTGACGGCACCGGCAGCTTCTTTTATGACTCGTTCGACATCCAGAGCTATCAGTGGACGCAGGCCGCCGGACCGAATGTGGTCCTCGAAGGCGCCGATTCGGCCCTGCCCTGGTTTGTTGCTCCAGCCGAGGGCAACTACTCCTTCCGGCTGGTGGTGGCCGACAGCCGGTACTCCAGTGGTCCGGACGACGTGCTGGTCTACGTCGGCCCCAACGTTCTGCCTGTGGCCGACGCCGGCGAGGACCGTGTCTGGCAGGCCCCCGGGCAGATCACGCTGGACGGAACGGGTTCGTACGACCCCGACCCGGTCGACTACTTGAGCTACACCTGGACCCAGTTGGCCGGTCCGAGTGTAGTGCTACAGGGTCCGGATAGCGCCACGCCGGTCTTCGAGGCCCAGCCGGGTGAAACCTACACCTTCGAATTGGTCGTCAGCGATGGGTTCGGCGACAGCGAGCCCAGTCAGGTAACGCTTGTGGCGGCGCGCGCGACGACCGATCTGTGGACGCTGGCAATCGAACCGATCAGCAATCATACCCCTCGCTATGCCGACGTCTCCGGAACCAGGATCGTAGCGGTAGCGGACCCGGGGACCTCCAACTGGCGGATCGCCTGGACGGATTTTGCGACGGGACAGACCGAGACTTTCTCGGCCAGCGGGTTCAGCGCACAGCCCAAGGTGGACGGCAATCTGGTCGTCTGGGCGGGCGGGGCTCCCGTCAGCGGGTCTCTGACGCGGATGTGCACGGGGATCTACCTGCGCGATCTTGCTGCGGAAGACTACATCACTCTGCGACCGTACACGGACTATGAATCCTACAGCCACCCGGCTATCTCGGGCCGTAAGGTCGTCTGGGTCCAGCACGTGGGCATTGACCGCAACGTCGCGGGCCAATGGGCCAACATGCCATACGACATCTGCGGCGCCGACATCAGCGATCCGGAGAATCCCGTCTACTTCACGGTCGCCACGGATGTGGGCCGCAGAGACCCGTTCCCGTATCAGAGCCCGGCCAACGACTATGACGACGTGGTTGACATTTCCGGCGATCTCGTGGTCTGGGAAGGCAACGGCGACATCTGCGCCGCAGATATCGCGGACCTGAACAACATCAAGGTGTTCACCGTCTGCGACGACCCGGCTCGCCAGCGCGACCCGGCGGTTTCGGGGCGATATGTTGTCTGGACCGACGAGCGCAACGACCAGGGCGATATCTACGGGGCCGAGGTCTCCGATCCCGATCATGTCAAGGTGTTCGAGATCGCCAAGGGTCGCAAGGGACAGCGGCAGCCAGCCGTGGACGGCTGTATGGTTGCCTATCTGGATGGCGAGGAGTCCGGCGGCCAGATCCGGCTGGCGTGCATCACGGCCAACCACGGCGTGATGGATCTGGGCCTGCCCGCCACGCTGTACGGTTTGTCGCCCGTCCTGGAGGGCACCTCGCTCGTGTGGCTGAGCTCCTACGGGCCGGTCCAGGGTCTGAGACTGGCATTCGGCTACGCCATCTTTGACGGGACGGTTCAGAACGCCACCACGGGCCAACGCTACGATTACGTCCAGCACGCCATCGCCTCCGGCGGCGCCGGCGACGAGATCGTGCTGCCCGAGGGCGTCTATCGAGAATCGATCCATTTCCTCGGCAAGGCGTTGACGGTGCGGTCGGCGGCGCCGGACAATCCGGCGGTCGTGGCCGCGACGGTCCTTGAGGGATCGGCCAACATTGTGACGTTTGACTCCGAAGAGCAAAGTGACAGCATCCTCGACGGCATAACCATCCGGGGAGGGAACGCGGGGGTCTTCGTCTCGGCCTCCGGACCGACCATCAAACGGTGCACCATCACAGGCAATCGCAACGGCATGTTCGTCGTCAACCAGAGCGTGCCCGATGTTGTCCAGTCGCGCATTGTGGCCAATTCCGGCGCCGGCGTGGAGATGTGGATTCCCACCGGATCGCGCACGGTTCGCCACAGCATTCCAAAATTCGTCAACTGCATCGTCGCGGGCAATCGCGGTGCGGGCATGCTGGGCGGAAGACCGCTCCTGACCAATTGCACCGTGGTGGAGAACGCGGGTGCGGGGTTGGACACCTCCGGCGCCTCTGTGAGGAGTTCGATCATCTATTTCAACGACAGTGACGGCGCCGGTATCCAGATCAACGACAACCGTGCCGCCGTGACATACAGCGATGTCGCGGGAGGCTGGTCCGGGGAGGGCAACATTGACGCCGATCCGCTCTTCGCTGCCTCCGGTCAGTGGCTGGGAGCCGCATGGCTGGCAGGGGACTACCATCTCCGCAGTCAGGGCGGTCGCTGGGACGAGGCCGCCGGCGTCTGGGTCTTGGATGCTGATACCAGCCCTTGCATTGACGCGGGCGACCCGGCCGCTTCGATCCAGGATGAACCTACGACGGTCAATGGCGTTTCGGTGGTGAATTCGCGGATCGACATGGGCGCATACGGCGGTACGCCGCAGGCCAGCATCGCCGCCGGGGGCAACTGAGCCCGGCATCGCGGCGCTGCTGCAAACGGAAAGAGACGAGAATTGACTCGGCGGGTCTCGTTGCGACGAGGCCCGCCGACGTTATACCAGCAGGGCACGGGGTGGTCAGTGCTTGTGGCCCAGCAAGTCCGTCAGTCGCTGCAACTCCCCCGGTTTCATGTGGTAGCTGTGTTCGTCGTCGGGGAATCGTCGAGCCTTCACCTCCTCGGCATACGTGCGGAATGCCTCGATCGATCGGGGCCCCAGCTCTGCATATGCCTTGGAGAACTTCGGCAGTTTCCCGTCGGTCAGACCCAGGATGTCCGGAGCGACGAGAACCTGCCCGTCGCAAGCAGGGCCGGAACCACAACTGATTACCGGAAGCTCGGTCCGCTCTGTGATAATCTGGGAAACTTCCGTTGCGGCCCCCTCGATAAGCAGCCCAGCGGCGCCGGCGTTAACCATCTGACGAGCCAGGTCAATCAACTGCATCGCGATCTCTGCCGTCGTTGCCTCCGCGCGGAACCGACCAACGGTGCTGATCCTCTGCGGCCGTATGCCGATGTGGGCCATCACGGCGATTCCGGCATCACTGACGGCTCGAATCGTGTCGAGATGAGCGCCGGTGGCCTCGATCTTCACCATCTGCGCCCCGGCTTCCACCAGGAACCGGCCGGCATTGCGAATCGCCTCGCCCGGGCTGATCTGGTAAGACAGGAAGGGCATGTCGGCGACGAGATAGACGTCGGGAGCGCCACGTCGAACCGCGGCGGTCAGCGCGACCATGATGTCCATCGTGGCCGGCAAGGTGGAATCGAAGCCGAACATGAGCTGTGCTGCGGAGTCACCGACGATGATCATGTCGACACCCGCCTGGCCCACCTGACGCGCGGTGGTGTAATCGTAACAGCTCACGACGGCGATGGCACGACCATCCCGCTTGGCTTGCAGTAGATCCGAAATCGTGATGCGGCTGTTCATAGGAGGGGAGTCCGAAACAAGTAACAAGCTTTCCGTGAAAATAGCAGAACACGTGGGGCTCGGCAAGGGTAAAATGCAAAGATTGAAGGTCGGCAATGAGGCTATTGGGAGACCCACGCCAAAAAAAACTGTCGATTTCGGGATTTAGTCCTTGATTCCTGAACGGAAGTGAGTATTTTCTGGGTATCCTTGCTTTTTCGCTAAAGAATTTCCGTGGGACACTACGATGATAAGAGCAAGGATGCCTTTTTGAAGGCGTTTACTTAGCTTTTCATCACCCTCCTCCGAAGCCAGATTCTGTTACTTTAGAATCTGGCTTTTTGACGGCCCCTCCATGTTAAGCTGAATAGACTGCCGCATGGTGCTATGGGCGGAGTGGGGTTGACGGGCGTTTGCGAGGTTCTGCTCCCGGCGTTCTGCACCAGCTTTACATTTCCTCTCCTGATCTTCTTCCCCATCGCTGGTGGTCGAGCCGGACGGTTCACGGGGTGTCGCTCCGAGACGCGGCCAGCGTCCAAGGGTGGTTATCGGGCGTTGCGTTGTTGACATCCGGGATTACACGTGCCGGTTCGGAGGTGGATTCAGCGGTGTGAGGATTTGGCCGATGAGAAGACAGCTTGATGCCGGGGGGCGATGCGCCATAGATGCGTGGTTGGGACCATGAGAACGATCGCCGTTGTCAACCAGAAGGGCGGCTGCGGGAAGACGACTACGGCAGTGAATCTGTCCGTGGCGTTTGCCAAAATGGGCCGCCGTGTTCTCCTGGTGGACCTGGACCCACAGGGACATGCGACCATGGGCATGGGGTTCGACCCGGATGCCTTCGAGAAGACCATCTACGATGGGCTGGTCGACCGGCGGGCGTCGATCGTCAAGGTGGCGGTGGCCACCGACGTGGAGTGGCTCGACCTGGTGCCGAGCAATGTGAGGCTGGCTGGGGCGGAGCTGGAGTTACAGGGCACGCTCGGGAAGGAACTGGTGCTCGGGGAGTGGCTGCGCACCGTGGCGGACCACTACGATCTGTGCATCATCGATTGTCCTCCGGCCCTGGGGTTGCTCATGCTCAACGCCCTCGTGGCCAGCAGCGACGTGATCATCCCGGTTCAGGTTCACTTCTATGCCTTTGAAGGGTTGAAGCGTCTGCTGGAGACCATTCGTCTGCTCAAGAAGCGGTTTCATCCGTGTTCGGCGCGAACGCTGGGCCTGCTGCTGACGTTTGTCGAGGATCGGCCTACTTACACGCGCAAGGTCCAATTGCAGTTGCGCGAGTTGTTCGGCGATCTGGTCTTCGACACGGTGATCCATAAGACGATTCGGCTGGTGGAGGCTCCGGACGCGGGCAAGTCGATCTTCACGTTTGCGCCGGACAGCAAGGCCGCTTGCGAATACA
>CAZNSM010000224.1:0-7315 GCA_964575615.1 uncultured Pirellulales bacterium
GAAATCGTCCACGAGGTTGTACGTGAACGAGTCGAAGTTGTCGATGAACAGGACTTTTGTGTCGTTCGTTTGCATGGTTTCGTCCTTCACGCGGTGCTCTCGATGTCACCTGGCGATCATTGTCCTCGAATGGCGCGGATACAGGAGCGGGCTTTGTGCTCGGTCTCTTCGAATTCGGTCTTCGGAACGCTGTCGTGCACGATCCCGGCGCCGGCGCGGATATACGCGGTGTGGTCGCGGACCTGGAGGCTGCGGATCGTGATGCAACTGTCGAACTGGCCGTCCACCGTCAGGTACATGACGGCGCCGCCGTAGTAGCCCCGCTTGTTCTTTTCGAGCCGGCGGATGATCTTCATCGCCTCGATCTTCGGCGCGCCGGTGAGCGTTCCCATATTCATCGTCGCCAGGTAGGCGCTCAGCGCATCGAGATCAGGCCTCAGCGTGCCTTTGACGTTGCTGACCAGGTGCTGGACCGATTCGTATTTCTCCACGGTCAGCAGCTCGTTGACGACCCGGCTGCCCGGATCGGCCACGCGGGCGATGTCGTTCCTCGCCAGGTCCACCAGCATCATGTGCTCGGCCAGTTCCTTGCGGTCCAGCTTCAGCTCCGCTTCGTATCGGAAGTCGGTGTCGGGGTCGATCTCGCCGTCGATGCGTCCTCGCGGCTTGGTGCCCGCGATGGGTCGGATTTCGACATGGCGTGGACCGGTTCCGCTGACGCGCAGGTTCAGCTCGGGGCTGGAGCCCATCAGCACCGCGCGGGGCATGTTCAGGTAGAACATGTACGGGGACGGGTTGAGCTTGCGCAGCCGTTTGTAGACGTCCAGCGGCTCGTCCGGGCACGGCTCGGTGATCGTCCGGCTCAGAACGACCTGAAAAATGTCCCCGTCGACAATGTGCTGCTTGGCGGCGCGGACCATGTTCTCGTATTCGCCCTGGCTGGTGTCGGTCGAGGCGCCGGGCAGGGGGCCGTTGTGGCGTCTGCCCTTGGGCGGCTCGAACCGGGCCATGTTGAAGTAGTAATCGAAGGCGTCCTGGGCCTCGGCGACGACTGCCTCGCGGTTGCCGTTGGTGACCATGCAGTTGACCACGACATAGCCCTGGTTGTGCTCGTGGTCCATCAGAAAGATGTTGTCGGCGAAAAACAGTTCGTAGTCGGGATTGCCCAGCACGTCCTGCTCGCTGGCCGGCAACTTCTCGAACTGGTCCACGAAGTCATAGCTGAGGGCCCCGAGCAGGCCGCAGGTGACTCGGAAGGGTTTGCTCGCCAGACGGAACGCGAACGCCACCGCCCGCAGCACGTCCATCTGATTCGTGCTGCGAAGCCGGGTTTGCTCGTCCATCGTCCCTTCGGTCGGACGGATCCGCCCGATGATCCGATCGGCCTCGAACATGACCGATTCGCAGAAGGCAAACCGCTTCTCGTCGCCGGCCAGGTAACCGAGCATCCGCTTTCCGGTCTTGCTGAGGGCCTGGATGCGAAAGTCCAATCCTGTGCCGGTCAGGTACAGGGCCGGTCGGGCGGTCCCGAAACTGAGTGCCCCCGTGCCCGCCAGGTACTCGCGGGATTCCAGCAGGCAGCAGTTCTTGGCCCGGCCGTAGTCGGTCAGTTTCGCGAAGAAATCGAGGGGATCGCCCACGTCGATTCGTTTGACGATCGGAACGATCTGGCCCGGTTCAGCCCCGTGTATGATCTGTCGATAATCATCCATAAGTCCGGCTCTCAGAATAGCGAAGTTCTACTGACACACCCGCCGAAACACCAAAAAAAAACGCAGCCTGCTGGTTCCAACAGGCTGCGTCACAAGGTCTTTCTTAGCGGTTTTTCTATGGCAAATTATCGCTCGCCCGTCGGATTTATCTCCTCAGGCCACCACCAAAAGTTGCAGTAATAGCGATAGTTCAGCGTCATAGTAACCCTATTAAACCAGCTTTCTCCGAGTTTGTCAAGCGGGAAAAAACAGAAATTTTTGTCCACCCGGTTCCGCGGCTACCATTGGGCCTCGATATAGGGTCCTATCGGACCTTCGAGTTTGGGCTTCGGGCGGCTTTTCAGGATCGCCTCGGCGATGGCGATGTCGCTCGGGACCGTGATCTTGATGTTGGACGAATCCGTGCGGACGATGGAGACCTTGTGGCCCAGTGCCTCGACCAGGAAAGCATCATCCGTGACTTGGGCGGGGTCGAGCCGGGCCAGATTCTCGTAGGCTTTGCGAAGCACGCCGGCCTCGAAGACCTGGGGCGTCTGGGCTTCGAAGAGACTGGCCCGATCCACGGTCCGCGTGATGACGCCGTCTCTGGCCTCCTTGAGGGTCGCCGTGACGGGGCAGGCGGGAATCGCCGCGCCTCTCTTGCCGGCGGCGGCGATGACCTCCCCGACGAGCTGCTCGTTCGCACAGCACCGGCACGCATCGTGGACCGCGATCAGATCGATATCGTCGTTGACCAGCTCGAGGGCCTTCCGGACCGTATCGAACCGCTCGCCTCCACCGAAGAAGATCTTGACGCCGAAGAACTTCAGGTTGGCGCCCCATTTGACGTTGACGATCTCCTCGTCTTCTCTGGAGATGCCCAGGAGCACCTGTTTGACGTCGTCGCGATTGGCGAAAAGCTCGATGCTTCGCACAAAGACGGCCCGGCCGTCAACGTCGGTGAATTGCTTCTTGCGTTTCCCCCCGAACCGGGTTCCCGGTCCGGCGGCACAGATGATCGCTGCCACAGTCTTGGCCAACATCTTCTCCTTTGTCTGTTGGTGGGGGCGAATGACCATTCGCCCCTACAGGGCCTACGGCTAATAATCGATTCCTCGCCGGGCGCCGAGCCCCTTGTCGAACGGGTGTTTGATCTTCTTCATCTCCGTGACGAGGTCGGCCAGCTCCACCAGTTCGACAGGCGCGTCCCGCCCCGTCAGGACGATCTCGACCGCCGGATCGCGCTGTTCGATCAGACGCTTGACGTCTTCCAGACTTGCCAGTCCGTGGCCCAGACAATAGACGATCTCGTCGAGGATCAGGACGTCATAAGATCGCTTCTGCGCCGCTTCGGCAAGCCTGGCCAGAGCTTCGCGAATGGCGATCTGCGTCCGTTCTACCGCCTCCTTATCCTTGAACGAGGCAGCCATGTCCCAGGCCTCTCCCATTGCCTCGATCCGGATGTCCGCCGCCGATTGCAGGGCGAGACGCTCCCCGAGGTCAAGCGAAGGAGGCTTGAGGAACTGATAGATCAATACTCTGTTGCCCCATCCGGCCGCCCGCAGCGCCAGCCCGAACGCCGCCGTCGTCTTGCCTTTGCCGTCGCCCGTATAGACCTGAACCAATCCTTTCTCCAGCATCGCCGTATCTTATGCTCACCCGCAGCACCATTCAAGCGTCGAGCTCTGTGGCGTTGCGTGGCACACGCGGGGTTTGATCGTGGGGGCCGCTCTGGTATATTGTGCAGGTCGGCCACCTGTAGTCTGGGGGTGACGATACCGGAACGAAATCCTGACGGGAGGATAGGCACGCATGAATCTGACGCGATTCTCAATTGCTCCGATGGTCTTGTTTGGCGTTCTGCTCCTGGCGGTTGTGGCAACGGGAGCGCCACAGGAGACGCCGGCTTCGTCTTGTCCGGGGCTGGATGGGGCCGCTGGAGCCTTTGCCGAGGGCAGGCTGGAGCAAGCCGCCAGGGGATTCGAGACGGTGGCACGCGACGCCTCCGTTGCGCTGTTCGCTCGCGGTTTGGCTTTGTTTGGACTGGCGGAAGTGGCGCTGGCGAATCAGGATACAGCAGGAGCGCTCGCGGCTTGGGAACGTCTGGAGGCGGACGCGACGTTGCTGTGGTTCCATCGGGACATCGCGAAGCGACGGATCGCAGAGACCCGACGTATCGCCCAGGGTTTGCCGGCGCGCGATCCGGAGGCCTGCCGCGAGCCATTGCCCTTGTTCCCCGAGCCGGGAAAGGTCTTCTATGTGGCGCCGACCGGAGACGATGCCGCCGAAGGTTCGCGCCCGAAGCCTTTTCGCAGCATCGAGAGGGCGCGCGAGGCGGTACGTCAACTGAAGAGATCGAGTGGCGGACTGCCCGAGGGCGGAGTAAGGATCGCCATCGGCGCCGGGGAGTATGTCTGGGGGCGGACGCTGCAATTGACCGCCGAAGACTCCGGCTCTGCCGAGGCGCCGGTGGTCTATGAAAGTCCGGCGGCCGTCCTTCGCGGGGGCGTGCGAGTGAGCGGATGGAAGCCGATCTCCGATGCGGCGGTTCGCGGGCGACTGGATGAGGCCGTTCGCAGTCGCGTGCTTGAAGCCGACCTCAAGCCCCTGGGCGTGGACGAATGGGGCGATGCCACAGCGCTGCGGCGCAGGCCGGAGCTGTTCGTCGATGGGAAGCCTCAGACGCTCGCCCGATGGCCCAACGAGGGCTTCGTCAAGACCGGCGAGATTCTGGGCGACGACACCTTCAAGCTCTGGAACACGATTGAAGGCTGTCGCGACGGGAAGTTCCGTTACGTCGAGGACCGCCCGAGCCGATGGCTCGACGAGCCGGACGCGCGTCTGTACGGCTACTGGTTCTGGGACTGGTTTGAGGAGTATCAGAAGGTCGCCTCGATTGACGCGGATGCGAAGACGTTCACATTGGCGCCGCCCTATTCTCACTATGGGTACCGCAAGGACCAGCGGTACTACGCACTGAATGTGTTCCGCGAGCTGGACGCCGAGGGCGAATGGTATCTGGACCGGCGGACGCAGACCGTCTACTGGCTGCCACCACAGGGGCTCGACGTATCGAAGGCGGACGTGGTCCTCAGTGTATTCGACCAGCCGTTCATCACGTTGACTGGCGTTGAACACGTGATCCTGCGCGGCCTGACGCTCCAGGAGGGACGTGGAGACGCGATCCGCATCCACGGTGGAGCCGACTGCCTCGTGGCGGATTGCACGATCCAGCGGTTCGGTGGCGATGCTGTCGTCGTCGAAGGCGGTCTGCATCATGGCATCTGGAGCTGCACGATGCGCACGCTCGGCTGCGGCGGGACGCGCGTGGCCGGCGGCGACCGGACGACGCTGACGCCGGGCCGACACTTTGTCGAGAATTGCATTGTCTCCGACATATCCCGACTTAAACGCACCTACGCGCCCGCGGTTCATCTTGACGGCTGCGGCAACCGCATCGCGCACAACCTGTTCGAGGACATACCCTCCTCGGCGATGCGCATCGAGGGCAACGACCACGTGATCGAGCTGAACCACATCCGCAACGTGGTCCGCGAATCGGACGACCAGGGTGGGCTGGACATGTTCGGCAATCCGCTTTATCGCGGCGTGGTGATCCGCTGGAATCGCTGGAGCGATATTCGAGGTGGCACGCAGCACGGGGCGGCGGGGGTGCGGCTGGACGACATGATCTCCGGCGTCGCAGTCTATGGGAACGTCTTCGAGCGGTGCGGCGCGGTTCACTTCGGCGGTGTCCAGATCCACGGCGGCAAGGAGAATCTCGTCGAGGGCAACCTCTTCGTCGACTGTCTGGCGGGCCTGAGCTTCAGCCGCTGGGGCCAGGCACGCTGGCTTGAAGCCATTGAGCAGTTCCTGCCCCAGGCGGGCGAGCCTGCCTATGCGAGCCGCTATCCCGAGCTGGCCGACCTCAAGAGCCATGCCGACGTCAATATTATCAGCCGCAACCTCTTCGCCCGGTGCGAGAGCATCTTCCTGCGCGATGGGGGAACCGGGCAGGTCGCTCTCAACGCCATTGCCGACGGGACCCTCGCGACGCAGATCGCCGCCGGCGGGCAGATCCCCAGTGATTCCAGCCTGCTGCGGTCCGTTCTCTTCGAGCCGATTCCCGTCGACGAGATCGGACCGTATGAGTCGAATTAGGGCTGTTCGGCACGCCCTTCGCGGACGGACCTGCCTACGCGCATGGTGACGGCGAAACGTCACGAGATTCTGCTCAGACGGCACCCTCATATCGCCGATAATCCTTTAACTGAGCGGATTTTGCGATTGTTTGCAAAAGCGCGGCTCCCGGATTAGGATAGGGCCTCGAAACAGCCCGACAGACATGCTTAGGATATCGCCAACGTGACGCACGACAAAGGTCAGACGGAGCTATCGGTGGTGGTGCCATTGCTCGACGAGCAGGAGAACCTCCGCCCGCTGTACGGCCAGATCCGACAGGCTCTGGACGGACGCTGCGCATACGAGATCATCTTCGTCGATGACGGCAGCACCGACGGCAGCTTCCAGGTCCTGAAGGAATTCCACGACGCCGATCCGAATGTGCGGGTGATTCGCTTCCGCAAGAATTTCGGGCAGACCGCGGCCCTGAGCGCCGGTTTTTCCCATGCCCGGGGCGGCATCGTGATCGCGATGGACGCCGACCTCCAGAATGATCCGGCGGACATCCCCATGCTTGTCGCCAAGCTCCGCGAAGGGTACGACGTCGTCAGTGGTTGGCGCAAACAGCGGCACGACAAGGCTTTAACGAGGCGGCTGCCCTCGCGGATGGCCAACTGGCTGATTTCGAAGATCACCGGCGTCAAGCTGCACGACTACGGCTGCACGCTCAAGGCCTACCGGCGGGAGGTCCTGGCTCAGACCAAACTCTACGGCGAGATGCACCGGTTCATCCCGGCGCTGGCCAGTTGGAGCGGGGCACAGATCGCCGAATGTGTGGTCAACCACCGACCGCGGACCGCCGGGGTGGCCAAGTACGGACTCGGCCGCACCTGGAAGGTCATCCTCGATCTGATCACCGTCAAGTTCCTTGGGTCCTTCTCCACCAAACCGATCTACATCTTCGGCGGTCTCGGCGGCCTGATGGCTCTTTTCGCCTTCCTGCTGGGTTTGCTGGTCATCTCACAGAAGGTCAACGCGGGCGTGGACATGAGCGGCAATCCGCTGCTGTTGCTCACGGCGGTGCTGTTCCTGACGACCATCCAGTTCGTTCTGATGGGTCTGCTGGCCGAGTTGCTCGTACGCACCTATCACGAATCTCAGAATCGCCCGACGTATGTGATACGAGAAGTCCTCGACGCGACGGACGGCCGTGGAGATCATGTGAATGACTAAGATATCTCACCGAAGCAGGCATTCCCACGGACGTTCAACGCATGCCGGCCAGATGCGCCTTGCCTCCGGCGGCGGACACTGGAAGCGATTCCTGATTGCGGGTCTGATTCTCGTCCTGGCCGGGGTCCCGTTCGTTCTGGGCAAGTACTTCGAACTGAGCTACCCGGACCCGTTCGACAGCGGCTCCTATGTGTATTCCGCCCAGCACATCCTGTCCGGCGCGCGGATCGGCTACGACGAGAAGCCCAGTGCTCAAGCCGGCACGCTGT
>CAZNSM010000225.1:0-7256 GCA_964575615.1 uncultured Pirellulales bacterium
GCGCCGAACTCCTCGGCGGCCTGCTCCACCTCCTCCCGGCCGTCGTACCGCTCGATGCAGACGAACATCACCAGCACGTTCTCGAACTCTGTCCGCGGCTGCGGAGGCGAGATCGTCGCCGGATCGATGCGGTTGCTGGGCCGTTTGTCCTCGAAATAGCATGAGGAACACTGATAGCTGTCGATGATCATAGCGTTACTTCAATTCCCTGGCGACTCGGCTACAGGTTCGCATGGTTGCGGCTGCGCGCCGGGCTGCCGCTGGGACTCCGCGTTGACGCGCCGGCCTTCTTCTGCCGCGAGACAATGGCCGCGTCAACGCGCGAGATAAAAAGCCCCACGTCCGGCGTCATCACCTTGTCCCCGAAGCCGGCGCTGTTCATCAGACGCACCATCTCCGTCGCCTCCCAGAAATCGCCCGACTCCCGGATGGCTTTCGCCTCCTCACGCGTCAGCGATTTCAGAAACCCGGGCAGACACCCGTCCCGCAGCGCCATCCCATAGTCGGCCAGCAATTCCTGGATCTCTCGATTCACATTTGCCATCGGTTGCCCACTTTCCACAGAAGACCTCAGTCCTCTTCGTCGGAATACTCTTTCATCATGCGCCGCAATTTCAAGATCGTCCGGAACTCCAGCATCTTGACGGCCCCCACCGTTGTCTTGAGCTGGATAGCGATCGCCCGGTTCGACATCCCCTGCATCCACATCTCGATAGCCTTGCGCTCGCGGGCCTTCAGCTTGCCCAGCATGCGATGCAACAGTTGCCGCAGCTCGGCCTGCTCGGTAATCTCATGCAGGCCCATCTCCGGCGCCACCAGGTTCTCCAGGTCCGCCTGGGACAACGCCAGGTTCCGATTCATCCGCCGATACACCTCGCGGAGCCGCTTGCGCATGTAGTACAGATACACGGTGCGCAGCAGGTGCGCATCGTTGGCGATGTCACGCAAGTGATCCGGGTTTTCCCAAATGTCGGCATACACATCTTCGAGCACATCCTCACATTCCACCTCGTTGCCGAGGTAGCGATACAAATGGCGGATGAAGATGTTGAACGTCGCCCGAACAAACGGTTCCATCGCCCGGCGACGCGACTCGGCATCAGGGCTCGTCAATCCCTTCAAGGCGTTACGCAGCCGCTTATCCATATCCGGTTGTGTCGTTCTCCACTTCGCGATTTTGGCGGCCCCGGCGTCTCCAACAAAACCCGGGGCGCGGGGCACGATACCCCGCAAACCCGTATTGTATCGTCGATATTCGAGAAACTCAACCGGCAAACGGCCGCGTTGCCCCCCTGTTTCGGTTCCATGGGTTCGACCGCATCGGGCGGTCCATCGTCTTGTCCAACCGACCGCCGGAATCCTGCGGCGCCGCCTCGGCCGGCGCCGGAACGGAGATCGGCACTTCACTGAAATGGGACTGAAGCCATGTCCCGGCCAGGATCGCCACGTCGGCGAAATCCACCCGGCAGTCTCCGTTCACGTCCCCAGCCGGCGGCGATGCGCAACCAGCCACATCCGGACCGTCCAGCAGGGCCGCATAGATGTTCCACGGCCCCCGGCGGTTGTCCTGCCAGAGAACCGTGCTGCCGCTGATGACCGGATGGATCTGGTCGCCGGGATCGTCCGTGATTCGAAACGTCCGCCGAGTGACCAGGTTGTAGCCGTAGATGTCCCATTGTCCGTCGCGGTTGTCCTGCCACACGACCAGGTGTCCTTCGACGTCCGGATGACGCTGATCGCCTTCGACGGAGGCAATCACAAGCTCGGTCACCTGGTTCTGGTCGGAAAGGCGGGCGCCGAAGATGTCCCAGTCCCCGTAGAAGTCATCCTCCCAGACGACCGTATCGCCGTGGACAACCGCATTCTGCTGGTCGCCTTCGAGCAGGACCACCGCAAATTCCGCCGGTCGATCGCGCATCAGGATGTCCGCCGCCATGATGTCGTTGTCGCCGAAGTAGCTGTCTTCCCAGACGACCATCGTGCGCCAGATGGACGGCCCCTGCTGGTCGCCCTCGAAGGCGGCGACGACGAATTCGCTCGGCCGCTCCGGGTCTGTCACGTCGGCGCCGAAGATGTTGTAGTCGCCGCCGCTGGTGTCCTGCCAGACGACCGTGTTGCCGTGGATGGCGGGCCTCTGCTCGTCGTTGGCGGGGATGTCGGAGACGATGTAGCCGATCGGCTCGTCGAAGCGGTTCAAGTCCGCCATGCGGATGTCCCAGTCGGACGAGTCGCCCCAGACGATCAGGTCCTGCCAGACGACCCGGTGTCCGTAGACGGCCGGGTGCATCTGATCGTTCGCGTCACCAATCACAGTGACCAGCGGGTTCTCGATATCGTTGAAATCGACAACGTAGACGTCGTAGTCGCCAAACTGCGAGACGAACTCGTGCCATGCCGCCACCGTGCCGTGCAGATCGGGGTGCTGCTGATCGTCCGGCCCCGGAAGGATGGGCCACTCCGCCCACGGTCCGGCCTGGACCGCCGGTCCGGTCACCAGCAACAGAAGCAACAGGGTTCTACCTCGGCGACGGAACATCATCTTCTTCCTTGGCCGCGTTTTCCCCACGACCGCCATTGACGGGAACCATCTCACCGTACAGCGTGTTGGGATCCAGGTTCGGCATGATCTTCTCGACCGGCGTCTGCTCGTTCGCATCCTCCGACGCCGAGCCCTTCATCCGCTCAAGCACGTTGCTCTTTGACGACGTGGCTGGCGTCGCGGCATCCGTGCCGGAAAGGCTCTGCGATCCAGCGGCCGGACTCGTCGTCCCGGCGGCCTCCTGCTTGTTCAGCACGTTCAACAGCACGTTGGCCGCCTGCGCGTTGCGGATGTCCTGGCCCGCCTGCTCCAGCGGTCCGCGGGCGTACTCCATCTCGCCGACGCCCAGCAGGTGGTAGCCCAGCAGAAGCTGAAGGTCTGCGTCGAACCCGTAGGCATCGACCTTGTCCAGCAGCTTCTCGATCTGGCCGAACAGGACCTCATCCTGCGCGTAGAGGCCGCGAGGATAGAACACGCCCTCCTGTTCGGGCGAGGCGTTCTTCAACGCCGCCCGCAGGGCCTCGGCCGCCTCGGAATACTGCCCGTTGGCAAACAGCGCCTGGGCATAGGCGAACGGCAGGATCATGTCGTTCGGCGCCATGGCCATGGCCGAGGCGAAGGCCTGCGCCGCTTCGGCATAGTTGCCCGCTTCGAAGCGGGTCACGCCCTCTTCGAAACGCGTGTCGGCCTGTGTCGGGGCGCCCGGCTCCTTCGCCTGCTGCTCCCGGACTCTCTGCTGGACCCTGGCATAGGTCTCGGCGTCGATCCCGTAAGGCAGGCCGCCCGAACTGGTCTGCGTCGTCTGGGTCGGGTAACCGCCGTCGCCGGTGTAGTAGTTGTAGGTGTAGTAATTGTACGTGTCGCCCTCGACCTCGCGCGGGATCGGGTAGTAGCCCATCCACACGTAGGGATGGTAGCCATACCAGTAGTAGCGCACGTAGTCGTAATCCCAGGGCCACCAGCCGCCCAGGCTGATGAACACGTACTTGCGATGATAGTACGGATAGACCCAGTGGTATCCGTGATAGGGACCCCAGTCATAGTAGATCGGATAGTGGTATCGCGGCCAGATGATCCGATGGCACAACCGGTCGTAGTGATCGCGGTAGACGTGCACGTGTCGCGGCTCGTGACGGACCAGGTCCGGACGGTCGCGGTAGACCACCCGCGGCCGAACCGTGTGCTCACGATGAATGCCGCCGAGGTCGCGCTGAACGACGCGATCCGGGCGGTGGCCGATGGAACGCTGCAAGCGCGGCTCCAGACTGGTCCGCTCCCGCAGTTCCGGGCCGGCGGTCCGAACACGTTCGTTGCGCTCGACGGGGCTCTCGGCGCGATCCCGCACGGAGTCGGCCCTGCGAACGCTGATGCGGTCGCGCGTGGCCTCACGGATGCGGTCGATTCCCTCGCTGCCCGACGGCGTGCGCGACGTGATCGTCCGGCTGCGATCGATCGAAGCATCGCGACTCATGTCACGGCTGGACTCGACTGAACCGGAGCGGCTTGTCGGCACGGAGGCTTCCCCTCGCGGGGTTGGATTCGGCCGCTGGCGCTCCAGGCGCCCGACGATCTCGTCGCGCTGCTGCCGCGCGTCCCGGCCGATGTCACTGGAACGGCTGCTCGATCGAGTCACATCCCCCGTCGGCGTCGAGCCGGTCGAAGGGCTCTGCGGCACCGTAGACCGGCGATTGAATATCGTCCGATCCCGCAGCCGCGAGCTGCCCGAATCGACCGAGGGCGAGCGTTGCGTCAATGGAGTGGTCGGCGTCGCCGACGGCGCGGCGATCTGCTCCGCTTCGCGCTTGCCGATCCGGCTGCCGATGTTGTTGGTCCGTCCCGGGCTCAACGTCCCCGATGGACTGGACACTGAAGGAGTCTGCACGATCGTCGAGCTGCCGGGATTGGGGGTCGTCGGCACACCCGGCGAGATGTTCTCCATCGAGGGCGTCAACCGCCGGAAGGTCGTCGGAGTCCGCACGTTGGAACGGATCGACGGGCTCGGCGAAACCTGCGTGGCCGATCCCGACGAATTGGGTTGGGGCTGCCTGCTGATCGAAGGCTGTCTCTGGATGACCGACTCGCTTCGAGACGGAGCACTGAACGACCGGCTCGGCGCCGAAGGCATCGAAGGCGCCGACGGTGCAGGCCGGCTGATGCTCGGCGACGGACTTCGCGTCGGCGTTCGGGTGACGGTCGAGTTGCCCCGCGTGCCCAGCGAGCTGTTGCGGTTGATCTGCATCCTGGGCTGTAAACCGACGCTGATGCGCGGACTGACCGATCGGCTTGGCGCCATCGAGGGCATGGACCGTTGCGGCATTGAACGCGGGGCCGATTGGATCGACCGGCTGGGCGCGGGGCGCGATATCGATGGAGCCGACCGGCTGGCCTGGCCCCCGCTGCTGCTCGAGCCCCGCTCGCTCCGCTGAGCCTCGGCCGACGGGGCGAGCAGCAAAGCCGCCGCCACGACGACGGCCCCTGCTATCATCAAAGACTTGGATTTTTTCTTCGTCGAGAACATCGTTGATCTCCTTTCCCCGGCGGCGGTTCTTCTTTTCCGACAACCCGGGACTCCCCTTCCCGCATCACCGCCGGCACCCTACACGCCTTGTGAGATCACTATGGCTGCCAGCCCAGGATACGCCGGACAAACCATAAAACCAATGGAAAAAAGAGCTTAAGAGCCGCGACGCCGGAGCCGGCCCGACCGCCCCACCGGGTTGGCCGAGCCGATCGCATTCATGACCCCGTACTCCTGTCGAGACCCTCTTTTCCTACCCGCAAAAGGCCCCGAGGTTGCCCCCGGTAACATAAAAAAAGCCCCAATCCGGGAATTTCCGGGCAGCTTGCCCGTCAGCGCGAGCCCTGCTATGGACAGGATACGAAGGCGGGAGACCATAGCCCGGCACCTGGACGTAGACCCCGCATCGTCTCGCCCGAAGCGCGTCGCCGGCAAACTGGGCAAACCAGGCAAGTTGACGAGGTGCCGGCGTGATCACCCATCAAACAGCATACGTGGCAGAGCGACACCTGCCCAGTCGCGGGACGTCCCGTCTGCCCCGCGAGTGCGCGGTCAATGAACGTGTCGTGCTAACTCACTTCGAAACGGCCTTCCAGAAACTCTCGTCCTGGAAGATCGCCTCCACCGATACCTGGACGGCCTTGGTCAGCGTCTTCAGATCGTGCTCGGTCGCATCCCAGACATTCTCCGTGCTCTCGTACTTGTCTATGGTGCTGCCCCAAACGGTCTTGCCTGCGGAGTCTCTCACGAAGAGGTTGTATCTGACGTAGGCCTTCGAGTATTCGAGACTGAAGCCCGTGGCGTGCTCTTCCCCCTTGAATTGTTCGAGTTGGCCGGCGATGCGGAAGTCTTCTTCACCTGGTTGGACGACGGTGAACCCAGCCTTTGTCACACCATCCCTGATGGCCGCTGCCACGATGGCGGTCGCTGGATCGGCAGCAGTGACCTCGGCCAGGCTGTTGAAGAATCCTGTCTTGGCTTCCCCGACGCAGCGTCCCTGCATCTCCTTGCGGACGTCCTGAAACTCGTCGACCACAATCCTGATTCCCGTGGCCTGCGGTCTCGCTTCGACATGGAGCGCCGGCTGGACCGTCCCAAGACTCATACTGGAAGAACCACATCCGGCGACGTTCATTGCCGCGACTGTACAAACCAAGAGGCTTAGAACCGACATTTTTCCCATGCTCATCTCCTGCACGTTATGCTTGACGACATTGGTCTCTCGGCCCTTCAGTCAGCCTTGCTCTCAGAAAGAGGGATTGTGACGCTCATCGACTGTTCCGTATCGAGCACGGTCACCCGCACGACAGCGGATGTGATTTGCGGCTCATTCAGAACAGGATGGTCGAAGAAGACCACACCGCCGCCGGACGTTCCGGGGTTGATCACCGCAGGCTGGAAGTATCGCGCGTGATAATCCTGCTCGAGTGTGCGATTGACCGTGGTCACATGGTCCATGGACGCCATCATGCCGACGACTCCAAAAGCGAAATACCATCCGAGGACTTCCGCATCACTCCGCCGTGCCCTCTCGATGGCCTCGTCCACCAACAACAGTCGCCATTCGTCGCCGGACTCCGTGACAACGCAGCCTTTCTCCAGGTCTACCTTCAAGACCTTGTCCCCGAGGTTCTTCACACGGAGCATGGCCGGCGCCATCTGGCTTTCCTGCGGATCGATCCCAAAAAACTTCCGCGCCGCCATCTTCTCGAACACGGGAAGGAAACGAACCTCAATGGACTGCTCGGTGACAACGATTTCCTCTCCGGGCATGTCCTCCACCGTCTTCTTGTCGCCCTTCGCAGGCTTGTAGCTCGCACATCCGCCGAGAAGAAAGCCTGCCAGACCCATCACGATCCACCATCTCGCCATAGCAACCAACTCCCAGAAACACATCCGCAATGGTTGTCCCTTGACACGCACAGCACAGGCTGCGCAGTTCACCCGGAGCACGAACATGCGCGCCTACAAGGCCATGGGGTAGCAGGCGTTCGCATCGCTCCCGTGACTCGCGACCTGGCAAACTGCCTCCGTCAGAGGCGGCACGATACCACCGGCACGTGACGTTTGCAAGGCGGAAATCCGCCGAAATCACGGGCGAAGAGGAGATTTCGGCCTGTCTGGCCACCGTCGGCCCAAGCCAAGTCGTATTCCTGCTTCCGTCAACGGACCGACGCCCGCGCGATGAGCATCGCACGT
>CAZNSM010000226.1:0-2385 GCA_964575615.1 uncultured Pirellulales bacterium
TCGCCGCCCCGCGGGCGAAAACGTGCGTGACAACGTTTCCGTTTCCGAAGGACAGCATTGGGTGACACACATTGCACGTTGAATGTTCTGTTTTATCCAGGAGAAGACACAATGATCGATTTCAAGGAGATCTCTTACGACACCGATGACTGGGAGTTATTCGCTCGTGATCTGCTCTCGGAAATCGGCTTCACGATCGAGTCGCCCCCGGATCGGGGGCCCGACCAAGGGAAGGACATGCTCGCGCTTGAGACGGTCACTGGGAGGCTTCACCACTATACGTTCCGCTGGCTCGTTAGCTGCAAACACTTCGCTACGAGTGGGAAGGCCGTCAACGAGACGAAGGACGAACCGAATATCCTTGAACGGATGCGAGCATTTCAGGCAGACGGATTTCTCGGCTTCTATTCGACTCTTGCATCAGCAGGCCTGAACGGAAGGTTGCGGGAACTGCGAAATCGCGGAGACATCAGAGACTATCAGATATTTGATCACAAACGCATCGAGGACTATCTTATGCGGCTCGGGTTTTCCCGCATCTTCACTCGATACTTCCCTAATTCGGTCAAGCTTGTGCGGCCGCTGCACAAGGTTCTCGATGAGTATGTCCCAATTAGGTGCGATGTGTGTGGAAAGGACCTGCTGGAGGCGCTTTACCGAGAGAACTACACAGGGCTTGTGGCACAGGTCGCCCGGTTTGATGAGCCCTCTGGCACTACCACCATCGAACGTATGTATTTCGCGTGTAAGGGCAAGTGCGATAGGCAAATGGAGGCTGCCTGTTGGGAGGAGTTCCATGAGGCAGCCGCGTGGCATGACCTGTCTGATTTGGCTATTCCGACGGAGTGTCTTAGGTGGATAGTCGCCACGCTCAACCGGTTGCGAAGCGGCGAGAAGTATACAGACGAGGCCTTCACGAAGGAGAAGGAATTGATCATGGCATTGTCTCAAAAGGTCTTCCGTGAGATGACGGAACGGGAACGCCAGCGTGTTCAGGATCTGCTGCGTCTTCCGTTCTGAAGTACCAGATGGGCGAACGAGCGCGTGCACCCGACGCGCCAGTATCGGGGGGAGGAACCAAAGATACCTGACTCAGTTTCGTTCCCCCTTGTGTTGGCTGGTCGCCCCCGGTAGAATAAAAGCGGGCGGACGAATACTGACGTTACTTGTTTCAGGTGTTGGCTCATGGACAGTGGAGAGAACGGCACAGACCGTGATCGGCCAAAACGCGTCGCCCGCCTGGCGGCTGACTTGGCGGATGATTGTCGTTATCTCAAAGAGCACCACCGAGAGGCTGCTGCGCACTATGGGTACGCCCAGAGTGTGTACGATGTCGTGGCCAAGAGCATGGGGGATTGCCAAAAGGACAGTCCTCCTCTGGGCGAGATTGAGGAAGGCTATAGGCGTCGACACAAAGCCTTTGCGGAGCAGAGAGAACGGCTCCAGTTGATGGATGTTTCCTCTGATGCCTATGCTGTAGGGACAGCTGCCATGAGCATCGTGACTGTACTCCCCATGGCTCCGACGGCTTGGTTGCCTCCTCCGCCGGGCTGCAAAGATGAACCTAGCCAGAGATTGAAGGCGCATCTCGACAGGATACACCGTGATCTGCGCCCGAAGTTCGATGAAGCATGGCGAACGCTGCATATTGGCGGACGAGATGCAGGTCGCCAGGCGCTTGCGACGATGCGAAGTCTGGTTGACCAGTTGATCGACACACTTGCCCCACGCGATAAGGTCAGAGACTTTGTTCAGAGTACGTGCGACCAATCTGTGCTGCTCAATCACGAGGGCCAGCCTTTACGCAAGGCCTACCTTCTGTACATCGCCTCCGCTATATGCCCGGACACAGAGAGTGCTCGCGCTGTGGCCCGCGACGCCGGGGAGTTCCTGGACGTCTACCGAGATCTCTCCACCCTTCACGCTCACGAGTTGATCCCATTGGAGAAGGCGAGGAATATCGTCCGGGCAATGCAGATCGTCCTTGAGAAATGGCTTGATTTGATCGACTAAGTTGGTTCCTCTTTTCAAAGTGGGGGATTGCGCGATACCTTGCTGATTTCCGCTTTGCATTGCGTGGGCGGAATTGAAGGGGTCAGGTACGAATGGCACTGCCGTCTGCAATGATCGTATGGGTAGCGATCTACGTCTTCCTGAGTTTCGCACGTAACTGGGCGCGCTTGTTGCATCAGGGGATAGCGATGGCGTCGCCACTTCAAGACGCTTGGCTCGATGCGGCCCGGGTGGTTCGCCACCTCGTGGGCGGCCAGGTGCGCCAGCAGCAGTTTGTACAACGCACGCCGATCCCGACAGTAGCCGCAGGGTGTGCACTGCATACCACCGCTCGAACGTATCACCGGTACGGTGTGCTATGCACATCGCATG
>CAZNSM010000226.1:2485-7227 GCA_964575615.1 uncultured Pirellulales bacterium
GTGCTTCCGTTTTCAACGTGCGTGGTTTTGGCGCCAAAGGCGACGGCAAGACGCCGGACTCTGAGGCTGTTCAAAAGGCACTGGACGCGGCCGGCGCTGTCAGCGGCACGGCCTATTTCCCGGCGGGACGATATCTTTGCCACGACCTGAAGGTCCACGCGCATACAACGGTCATGGCAGAACCTCAGTGGGGGTATCGAGAGGATGCCGGGGCGATGCTGCTCCTGGATTCCGACGACGCGGATTGTCTGCTCAACATCACTGGGGCTTTCGGTGTCCATCTGCGAGGACTGTTCCTGCAGGGGCGACAAGACGCACAGAAACCCATTCATGGCGTCTTCCTCAACAACGCGGAGAAATACAGCCCCAAAGAAGATTCTATTGTCATCGACGACTGCAAGATCGCCGGGTTCTCCGGCCACGGCGTGCATCTGCTGCGCATCTGGCTGTTCATCATTCGGCACAGTATCCTGCAAGGCAACAAAGGATGCGGCGTTCAGATCACCGGCTGGGACGGTTTCGTAACGGACAACCAGTTCTCGGGCAACGGAAGTCATGGTTTCGGCTGTGAGGGCGTGGGTGCCACCGTCATGTTCACGGCCAACCGCGTCGAATGGAACAAGGGATATGGCCTTTACCTCTACGCCGGCGACGCGTGGAACGTGACGGGCAACTGTTTCGACCGGAACTGGGGCGCCGGGATTTGTGCGGCCAAAATGCGCACCACCACCATTACGGGCAATGTCTTCAGACGCTGTGGCAAGGACAGCAACCTGCTGGCCGAAGGAGAACGCTCCTGCCAGGTCCGCCTGGACGAATGCAGCGGGCTGACGTTCGTTGCGAACACGTGTGCGGCCGGGCGCGACGACGGCGGCCAGGGGAAGTACACGCCGCAGGTCGGGTTCATTCTGCGAAAGCTCAGCCACTCGGTGATTGCCAACAATACGCTCTATCGCGGGTTCATGGATCAGATGGTTGTCGATCTTGGCGAACATGGCGACGGCTACGTGTTCGCCAATAACGTCGGCTGCCCGATGACATGACGTCAAGGCCGGCGGAAATCCCGGGGACGGGATCCTCATTCGCAGGGATTCAGCTGACAGCGCAGTGGCCGACGGAGGACGAAAGACGGAAGAAGGCAGGTGGGGACGGTATGCCGCAGGGCATAGGAAGAGGGAACTCAAAGACTGTGCACTCAAAACTCAAAACTGGCCGCGGCCGAAGGCCGCTACCCCTGACCATCCAACGCCTCCTCGACCTCTTCCTTGATTTCCGCCTGATCGACCTGTAAGATAGCCCCACACGAGGTCACTGACCGTGCATAGGGAGTGCTGACGGAGGCTTGAGATGATTGACGCGATCGCCGACATGCAGAAGTCCCAATGGATCTCATGCGGATACATACTGTGTCTCACCCTTTCGCTTGCGTTCCTTCTTCTAGACTCCTTTGAGGCCGGGCATCCGAGTCCGGCCGAAGAGATGTTCAGAGAGAAGCTGTCGGGTGTTGGGCTCAGTGAGGCGCCTGGACCCGCCAGTCACGTACCTCTTGGCGATATCCCGACCATGTTCAGAGTGTTCAAATTCAGACTGATGGTGGAGGCGCCAGATTTCCCTATCGCAGAGATGGAAGAGACAAGCGCCTGGGCCGAGCTACAGAAGGAGGTTACCGCCTATGATGAGGATTCGGAGCGGATGCGCAACGAGGTCTCGGAGGCAAGGCGCCGAATGTCCGACCTCCTCATGGCTTCGTATACGCACAGTGCCATGCACAGCATACGGATGAAGCGGCTTGCTATCCTCTTCACTCTCGGGGCTATCGTATTCATGCTCCTCGACATACCCAACATGAGGAGATCGTTCGCTGCGGTCAGAGCCGCCAAGGCCATGCAGAAGGACGTCACGGCCAAGGACCCGTGAGTGGCGGGTACAGCAATCGTCGAAGAAGCGCCGGACACCGTTCCGTTCCCCCTGCAAATCATCGAGAGAATCGGCCGATTGAGAGCTGGCCCGGAGCTTGTGAGTACAAGATGACCGGCCGGATAACGCAAATCTGTGCCACCCACGAGGAATAGCCGGTCGAGATAACGTTGAAAAGGGTGTCAAGAAGCTGGGTTTTCGGCAGATCGCCGTGTCTGGAGGCCTTTCCGGCAGGTGTCTTGACGGAGGTGATGGCCAGACATGTTGCAATCGAGCCCGTATCACGGTATGATTGGCAGTGTGGCGTGCCGGAGCACCAGTTATGAAGGCAGATGGCAAATCCCGGACTAACGGTGTTGCGTGGAGGAGTGCATATCATGACGTCAAATGACAAATCCCGGATGAGGCAATTCACATTCACCCTGACAGCCGTTATCGCCCTGTCAACTGCCGTTGCATTCGGAGGCGAATGCATCATATTCAGTGAGGAGCTCCCGGACGGCGCTGATCTTGCGTTGCGCGGCGACAGCCAGTTTGTGGTCAGCGACTCGGCCCCCTACCGAGGCGCAAATCACTTGCAACGCGACTTTGCCACCTATGGGAGCTGGGCCTGGATTACGGGCATCATGAATCTGAATCTGGACCTGTCCGGCATCGAGTTCGACACCGCTTATCTCGAGTTCTACATCGACAGCGGGACGAACCCCATCGGCTACCTGGAACTGAGGCTGGCGGGCCCCGGGTGGGATCCGGACTTTCAGACTACGAGCGTCACCGTGGATGACCAGCCCGGCTATCAGTTGGTTCAAGTGATGCTCAAGGATTTCACAGGGACAAGCAGTGGAGTCCGTCCGGCGAACCTCGACGAGTTCACGGGAGGAACGGGCACGATCGACCGAATTTCGTGGGGGTTTGAGGCGGCCGGTGATCTGCTCATCGATGAGGTTCGAATTCTCGATGCGGAAGGCGGCGTCATGTCCATTGCGACTCATCCCGTTCCGGCCCATGGAGCAGCCGATGTACCCAGAGATGCGGCCCTGGGTTGGAGGCCCGGCCAGTTCGCCAACACGCATGATGTCTATTTCGGGACCTCCTTTGAGGATGTGAATGCGGCCGGTCGGCAAAGTCCCCCGGGGGTCCTGGTCAGCCAGGACCAGAAGGGCACAACCTTTGAGTCTGCCGCTCTTCTCGAATTCGACACCACCTACTACTGGCGCATCGACGAGGTGAACGCGGCGCCGGACTACACCATCTTCAAAGGGGAGGTCTGGAGCTTCACCACCGAGCCGGTCGGCTACCCAATTGCGAACGTCATCGCGACCAGCAACGGGGCCTCCGACGAGGTGTCCACGCCGCAACGGACCGTGGACGGCTCAGGAATCAACGCCGCCGACGAAGCCTCGATCAAAGCCACCGACATGTGGCTGGCCTACCCGCCGGCCGAGGGCACTCTCTACATCCAGTACGAGTTCGACTCTCTCTACAAGCTCCACGAGATGCTCGTCTGGAACTACAACGTGCAGTTCGAACCGATTCTCGGCTTCGGGCTCAAGGATGTCACGGTGGCGTACTCCGAGAACGGGACTGACTGGACGGCGCTGGGCGACGTCGAGTTCGCCAGGGCGACGGCGACTACCACGTATACAGCGAACACGATCGTCAGTTTCGGCGGCGTGGCGGCCAGGTACGTACGGCTGAACGTCAACAGCGGCTACGGGCTCATGGGGCAGTATGGCCTCAGCGAGGTCCGGTTCATGTATATCCCCGCGTACGCCCGCGAGCCGCAGCCGGCCGACGGGGCCGCCGACGTGGAAATTGGCACGGCCCTGGCCTGGCGCAGCGGCCGAAACGCCGCCTCGCACGAGGTACATCTGGGCACGGACCCGGCGGCCCTGACGTTGGCCGGCACGGTCGACAGCCCAACGTTTGCTCCCGATGGCATGGAGTTTGGGAGCACCTACTACTGGCAGATTGTGGAGGTCAACGAAGCCGATGCGGTGACCGCATGGCCCGGCGACGTCTGGAGCTTCTCGACACAGGAGTACGCCCTGATCGACGGGTTCGAGACGTACAACGACGACGTCGACGCCAAGACGGCGATCTTCGACACCTGGCTGGACGGCTGGGTCAACGGCACCGGCTCGACGGTCGGGTATCTCAACGCCCCCTTTGCCGAGCAGACTGTCGTCCACAGCGGCCGGCAGTCGATGCCGCTGGCGTACGATAATTCGGCTTCGCCGTTCTATTCGGAGGCCGAGTTCGACCTTAGCGGAGCAGAGCTGACGAGCGGTGGGGCCGTCTACCTGAGGCTGTTCTTCCATGGTGATGCGGCGAACGCCGCCGAAACGCTGTACGTGGCGATTGAGGATGGCGCCGGCAACGTCGCTGTCGCAGCGCACCCGGACCCGGATGCGGCCCTCGCCGACTCCTGGCAGGAGTGGGTGATTCCGTACAGCGAACTGACGGCCGGCGGTGTGAATCTGAGTCGCGCCGCCACGATCTACATCGGACTCGGCGACCGGAACAACCCGGCAGCCGGTGGTACGGGACTGGTATTCATCGACGACGTCGGATTCGGCACGGCACGGTCTGGTATCTGATGCAACGCCGCTGAACAGTCTTCGATCCAAATGGCTGTGTTGTCACGCGGCGTTCAACCGCCAGTTCACAGTTGATGACAGGTCAGGATTGCCCGTCGATGGGCTGCTCGAAGCAAAATGCTTGGCTGTCCCCGGGACAGGGCGACGTTGGCGGTGACCCACGTCGCTTCCCCTCTCCCATGTTCCTGGTCCAAGGCGAAAAATCCCAGGGGCCTGGGGACAGAG
>CAZNSM010000227.1:0-7195 GCA_964575615.1 uncultured Pirellulales bacterium
AAATAGATGCCGGAGTTCGCTTTGGGCATGGTCATGACGTGGGCCTGGAACTCGAAGTTCTTGAAGTCGGCTCCGTTGACCGGACCGGTGTAGAACAGGTGACTTCGCTTGCCATGGACAATGAGCGTGCCGTCTTCGACGCGGAAGGTGCCCTCGTTCTCGCTGGCTCGCCAGCCTTCCAGGCCCTTGGTTCCATCGAACAGAGCGACCCAGCCATCGGAAGCCATGTCGGGCAGCGGCTTGACCTGGATGTTCTTGTAGTAGACGAGGCTCTTGGGGTCGTGGCCCTGGATGGCGAAGGTGCCGCTGTCGATCTTGCGTCCGCCGCGACTCCAGCCTTCCGGCTCGATCCAGTTCACCGTCGTCTTGCCGTCGATCTTGATCACGATGTGCTTGCCCACTACCTTAATATAGTAGCGGAACCACTCCCCGTCTTTCGAGGGGGCGTCCTTATTCACATCCTGCACGCCGTAGAGCCCGCCGGTCTTCTTGATATCCGTGTGGGTCGTGTTGACCTGGCATTCGTAGCCCTTGTCGGGCCAGCCGGTCTGCTGGTAGGCGGTGTGGAAGTAGATGCCCGAGTTGGCGCCCTGCGTAGTCATGACGTCCGCCTGAAACTCAAAGTTCTTGAACGTGCCGCCGTTGACCGGCCCGACGTAGAACAGGTGGCTGCGGTCGCCGTGCACGACGAGCTGGCCGTCTTCCACTTTGAAGGTGCCCTGATTCTCGCTGGCCTGCCAGCCTTCGAGGCCCTTGGTCCCATCGAACAGGGTAATCCATCCGCCGTCATCGGCGGCGCTGCATACCGTGATGAAGCAGCAGATCAGCAATCCAAGCGTGGTCTTCTTCAGCATGTCACAAATCTCCTCAAAGTCTTGTGGATCGGTCTCAGAGTCGCCAGGGGCTGCGCATCGCCCGCACGAGGCGACGGTTCGCGGCATCGTTGTCGACGAACCGTTCGTTCGCCGGGTCCCAGCGCAGCTTCTGTTCGAGGCGGATGGCGATGTCACTGATGTGGCAGAGGATGTCGGCCTGGACGGAGGCATCGATCGGGCAGATCGCCTCTTTGCGCGTCTTAACACAGTCGAGAAGGTTTCGCGCATGGTTGTTGCTTTCGTACAGCCGCCCCGGCGCGCCGGGGTTGGCGCCCCATTCGATGTCGAGCAGCTCTTTCGGATCGGCGTTGATGCCGGAGCGATCGACGTGGACCCAGCCTTCGCTGCCTTCGAAGGCGGTGCCGTGGTCACTGGTCCGTCCGTAACGCTGTTTCCATCCATCGGGATAGGGCGTGCCGGTGTAGTGCATGGTCACACCGCTGTCGTATCGGCAGGTCACATCCCAGTTCATCGCGGTGTCGCAGACGCCTTCGGGGTCGGGCCAGACGCCCTTGCCTTCGATTTCGAGCGGGCCGGTCAGTTTTTCACCGCCGCCCCAGAGAGCGATATCGAGCGGGTGCACACCCCAGCCCGCGATGAAGCCCAGGGCATAGTCGGAGACGAACCACCACCATTGATTGGAGGTACGGTCCGGCGTGTGCGGATGGTACGGGGCCGGACCGAGCCACATGTCGTAGTCCACCCAATCCGGAGCGGGCGCCGGCCGGCGCAAGCCGCCGGAGTTGCTGCCGGGCGACCAGACGTTGATCGTGTGCAGCTTGCCGATCCGCCCGTTGCGCACCAGCTCGCAGGCGAAGCGGAAGTTCCGTTCCGATCGCTGCTGCGTGCCGAACTGGAAGATGGTGCCATAGCGATGGCACGCCTCGCGCAACGCCTGGTCCTCGGCCAGACTGAGCCCCATCGGTTTTTCGAGATAGATGTCCTTGCCCGCGCGGACCGCTTCGAGGGCCACCAGCACGTGCCACTGGTCACAGGTGGCGATGTGCACCACGTCGATGTCCGGGCGGGCAATCAGCTCGCGGAAATTCGTGTAGGCGGCACAATCGCCGCTCTTGTAGTAGTCATTGACGGTGTTGCGGCCGGTTTCAAGCACCGGCTTCTTCACGTCGCAGACCGCCACGACGCGGCAGTCGTCCTGCGAGAGGAAGTTCCGCATCACGTAGACGCCCTGCGGCCCGACGCCGACCGTGCCGACCGTGATGCGCTCGCTCGGAGCCACCGTGCCTGCCTTGCCCAGCGCCGACGGCCGGACCACGTAGGGAAACCCCACCGCCCCCAAGGTCAGTCCGGTCGCGCGCTGGATGAAACTCCGACGTGAAAGACGCGTCTGCTCGGCCATCTCAATCCTCCTTTGGGTCCCGGAACAGCCCCCTGGGACGAAAGCCATTGTCCCGCCAGTCTACGCATCTGGCCGGCCCGCCGTCAAACCAAAACCAACTCTCAGGTCTGCGTCCGAGAAGGAGGTGAGCCGATCGGCTGAGGGTGAAAGAGACCAGTGGCCATATCCCAAAAGGCCCGGCCAGACCCGTAGATTCAAGCCGAGTCGGGAATGAGCCGATGTAAATGATAGATGAACAATGGTTGGTCGGGCGGCTTGCCGAGGTGACACGATGAGGATTCCGAAGCATTGGACCAAGGGCTCTTACACTGGCAGAGACGTGGAGGGCAACGAACTGACCTGCACAGCCTGGGGCTGGTCGTTCGACGCTATGGCCCGAGCCGAGGACGACGCGCGCTCGCGGGCCCGTCGCATCTTCGACTGTCTCATCAACGGCCGGCGGCCCGACTCCTACGAATACTCCGACCGTCCCCTGCGCGAGGAGATCGTTCACACCCTGCGCCAGGACGACAGGGAGATCGCCATCATCACGCGGAACCGGTACGGCGCGTTGGTGCTCAACACGGCCTCCGTCCTGTTTGTTGACATCGACTTGCCGCGCATTCGGCCAGCGGGCTTGCTCGATGCGATCCTGCTCTGCTTCTCGTCCGACCGGCGGAAGCGGCGACAGGAGGAGGCTTGCCAGCGCGCCCTGGACTCCGTCCGCGAATGGTTCCAGCACCACCCCGACCATGCGTTTCGTGTCTATCGCACCTTTGCCGGCCTGCGCTTGCTCTTCGTGGACCGGCGCTACGATCCGACTTCCGATCAGGTCGCGCGCATCCTGAAGGAATTGGGCAGCGATCCGCTCTATTGCACTTTGACCTTCAAGCAGGAGTGTTTCCGCGCCCGCCTCACGGCCAAACCCTGGCGCTGCGGCGCCAAGAACCCTCCCCACCAGTATCCGTGGCCCAACGAGAAATCCGAACGAGCGTACCGCGCTTGGGAAAGGCGCGACACGCAGACCACGGAAGCCTACAAGGCGTGTGAGTTCATCGCCAGTCATGGGAACGAAGCGGCCGACAGCGAAGTCCACACCGTCCTGAAAACGCATGACGAGTTCGCCTGCGCCGGCCCAGAGAAACCCTTCGCCTGAATGGACTGGCGTTCGGCAAATGCCGCGGGCGAACACGAGCTTGCCGCGAGGTTCCACTCACACGACGCGCCGCAGGCCCGACATCTGGCGGCTCAGAAGCTGTAGCGGACGGCGAGGTAGGCGTTGGTGTTGTCTTCGAACTGGCCGAAGAAGGTGTGGGCCTCGTCGCCGAAAAAGACGTTGGAGCCGACCTCGACGGTCAGATGGTCGCTGGCCTTGTAGTTGGCGATGGGGCGCAGGTAGACGTCCTCGTCGGACGGGCAGTAGTACGTGAACAGCGAGAGACTCAGGTTCTGGTTCATCAGCAGTTTGGTCAGGCGCAGCGTCGTAAGGTGGCGAAACTCGTCGCGTATAGGCATTCCCGCAGGCTGGTTGTCCTCGTAGTCGCCGTAATCGAGGATCTGCTCGATATAGTATTGGACGGCAGCGGTGAAATCGCGCCCGATCTCCTGCGTATAACCAACGAGGTAACGCAGCTCGGAGTTGTTGATAAGGAAATCATCGCCACTGCGGTCGTCGACGGAGTCGTAGTAGCCTATCTCGGCGTTGCCGATGCCCTTGCCGACGGTGCCGCGAACGCTGGCGCCGTAGACGTACAGCTCGGGAAAGACGGCGGCGGTCATCGCGTCGTTGAAGCCGCCGGGACTCTTCCAGTAGCCCCAGTACCCATAGAGGGCCAGCTCGTAGTTGCGAATGTTGCGGTACAGACGCAGAGCCAGCTCATCCTCTTCGAGAAACTCCCGGCGCCGCTCGACGCTCAGGGTGTCGTCCTCGCCCGCCCGGCCGCCCAGCACGGGGTTCCAGTAGCTCAAGCGCTCGCCACTGATGAAGCGGTCGGAATCGAACTCCGGCGTATAAGCGACGTCCAGGTTTGCCCAGTCCATGAAGAAGCTGACTTTCACCGCGTCCGACGGCGCCTTGAGATACTCGGTGTCGCGCCCGATGAAGAACGACTGCCAGTCCTTGGGGAACAGGTCGTTGATGAAGATCAGGTCGCCCGTCCCCCAGGTCAGGACCTGGCGACCCAGCTTGACGTCCATCGTGTCGGTCGGACGCATGAAAAGGTTCGCCTCGCGCAGATCGAAGACGCCCTTTTCTTCCACGCCGTCGCCGTAGACGTCGCCCTTGACCTTGACGTCGCCCCAGTCGCGCATGCGGAACAGGTCGAACTGGTATCGCGCCTCCATGATCGACATGTCCTTCTCATGCCGATCGTTCTGGAGCCGGTAGCCCGCCCGCGCCTCATAGAAACCGTGATACTCGGTGTCGAGCCGGTCGAAGAACTCCTTGACCGGGTTCCGCGCTTCCTGTGGCTCGGCGGCTTCCTCGCCCGCCACTGCGACACAGGCAAGAGCCAGAACGAGCAGGGCCGTGGCAACGCCGGGCATCCTTCGCCCTGGGCCAACGACAGCGGCTCGTAGTGTGCCCGTCAGGGCATAGGTCCCATTGGTCCTATCCGTCCCATCGGTCCCACAGGACCAGTAAGACCGATAGGACCTATGAGCAGAGCAGCCCTTGCCCTCGATTTCAAGCTTCGGTCCGCCTCCGGCCGATCGCGTTTGCCGTGCCGGTCCTGTCATCTCATGGCCTCCCTGGGGGGTCTGCGGAGATAGCGCTCCTCGAAGACATCGCCGACGCCGATGTTGTACTTGACCTCCGTGAAGGCCATCTCGGTCTGCCCGTCGGTCTTGAGGTCCTTGACGACGGACTTGGTCACCGTCGGGAACCCCTGGATCACCTTGACGTCCTTCGACTCGATGATGCGATAGAGCTGGCCCTGCTTGTCGTAGAAGTCCATCTTCGTCGGCACGTAGGTCTTGCGATCGATCGCAACGGTGTAGTAGCTGAACTCGACTTCCTCCGGCTTCTTCGGCACGTTCTTGACGACGAACATCGTGTCGGTGGTCTCGATCAGCTCATGCGTGTCGAGGTCCAGGTTCCGCCCGGAGACGTCCTCGTAGACGAAGTCGGAACCGACGAAGCTGGTCCGCTTGTCGCTGGCGGCGATGCGCTTGACCAGATCGAGGGCGGGCAGGTACAGCCAGCGGTCATCGTCTTTGCCCTCGCCGGTGTGTTTCTGCACGAGGTAGACCATCCGCCGCACGTCGGACGGACGCTGGAAGTACACGAAGTAATTCTGGTCGCCGCCGTCGGCAACGTCCTTACGAAGAATGATGAACTCCCGCTCACGGGTCTGCCCCGCCTTGCTGGTGATGGTCATCTTGACCGTGGCTTTGCCGTCGTCGCCCTGATAATAGGCGACGATGTTGGCCTTGTTCACGATCGTCTGGACGTCCGGCACATCGGCGTCGGCCGCACGAACACCGGCCGCAGCGAACAAACTGAAAACCACAAACGCAGACAAAACCACGAAGTTTCTCTTGCGCAGCATACAACACCTCCCACTTCTCTCTTGTCAGCCTTTGACCCCAAGCTTTCGCAGCAGCGTCATCATCGGACACCAGTCGGTGAACGCCGACTGGAGCAGATTCAACCCGACAAAGCCCGTGAACAAGAGCCAATACGACGAATGATAGTGCGCCAACAGGGCGCTCACAACCACAAAGAACCCGGCAATTCCCCGGAGCATGGTTTCGACCGTCATGGTACACCTGTCCTTCAATAGCAAACAGCAAAGATCAAAAATCAAACGTACGGAATCCGCCTTCGGCGGATTGCATTCTTCATTTCGCCTTCTGATTCTCCTGCTGGTCCCGGAACGTCCGACAGGCCTGCCGGCGCGACAGGATGCCGCAGATCACCGCCAGGACCGGCACCGCAACGATGCTGAACCACATGAAACTGTTGAAACCCATCTTCCCGAACTGATACACGTTCAGCAGAACAAGAACCACGCTGGCAAGCGAGATCACAAAGCAGAATGCGCAGTTGCACCCGGCGGACTGCGGGTTTGCCGCCGTCTTGAACAAGCGCTTCTCGCCCACGGTCAGGATAGCGGGCAGCACCAGAAGGGTCACGACGCCCGAAAGCGCCATGATCGCGCAGAGAAAGATGCCCACCGTCTTGTAGGGAACCAGCGGCGCCGCCAGCAGCGGCAGGAAGCCGATGGCAATCACCAGAACGTTGCGGCTGATGGCCCGCGCCGGCTCGCCGAACATCTCGGCAGCACTTTGTTTCCACGAGCCTGTCGCCGCGTACATCACGCGCGCCCGTTCGAGGAAGTGGATCGCGAAGTCGACCGCCATGCCCAACGTCAGGGCGCTGAGCACCGCGACGGGCATGTCATAATCCTTGCCGACCAGCCCGATGACGCCGTAAATGACCACGATGGTGATCGACAGCGGCACCATGCACACCAGACCCCACAGCACCGAACGGAACATGATCGCCATCATGATGAACACGATGATGAAGCTGCCGAGCAGCGACTGGAGCATGCCCCAGACCATCTTGTTCTGCCAGACAATGTTGATATAGGTCAGACCCGCCCACTGGTGCTCGACCGGCACGGGCGGGGGATTCTGGGCGAAGAACTTGTCCACCGCTTTGACGACCTGCTCCATGTCCTTGTTGTCGCCGCTCTTGAGCTGAAGCCAGAGGCTGGTCTTGTCGTAGTCGTTGGTGACGAAGTGCCACAGATCGTCGGGCGTGTGGCTGCTCTGGAACTGGATCAGACACTCGGCCACCGCCGCGCTGGAATCCGGGATCGTGTAGTTCTCAGGCTTGCCGTCGATCAGCTCCTGGTGGACCTTCTTGACGATGCCGGCAAGCGAGTTGGTCTTGCCGACCAGACCCGTCTCCTCCAGATATTTCTCCAGTTGCGCGATGTAGCGCAGCGCCTCGGGCTGCTTGAAGATCTTCAGA
>CAZNSM010000228.1:0-2722 GCA_964575615.1 uncultured Pirellulales bacterium
GCGACCGGGATCGCCTGGGACTGTATTTCGGTGGGTGTGGTGTAGCCGGTGGCAAGAATCCCTTGCACCAGCGGTTCGGAAAGACCAAACGTCTTGAATGGCATGAAACAATCCTAAAGGTAGGACGGACGAACAAGCGTCCGGCCTGGTGACAAAAATGACAATCCCCAAGGGATGGCACAACCAACCCTCAGTGGGACTACAGGTGTGGAGTGAGGTTCTGACGCGATGTAGCAAACGTCGTGAGACTCCACTAAGAACCCTACAGCGCCCGCCGGACCGACGGACCCCATCGACGTGGAGCCCGTTGCCGGCTGCGTTCTCGGCTTCCCGGCGTGACTGCGCCACGCCCGGGAGCCATCGCAGCGGACCGGAGATCCTTACTTCCGGACCGGCTGCTGATTCTTCTCACGACGTCGGTTGATGATTTCTTCGGCCAGGCGTGTCGGGACCTGAGCGTAACGGCACATCTCCATGGAGAAGGTGGCCATGCCCCGACTCAGCCCTCGCACAACGGTCGCGTAGCCAAACATGTTGGCCAACGGCACTTCGGCACGGATCACGGCATAGGTGTCACGTGCGGTGGTTTCCATGATGATTCCGCGACGGCTGTTGAGATCGCCCACGATAGGGCCCTGGAACTCGGTCGGCGTTTCGACTTCCACGGTCATGATCGGCTCCTGGAGGCAGGGCCTGGACCGCTTGAAGGCTTCGATGAAGGCGTCCCTTCCGGCGATGCGGAATGCCATCTCACTGGAATCGACCGCGTGGAAAGACCCGTCATCGAGGCACATCTTGCAGCCGACGATCTCGTATCCGGCCAGCGGCCCCTTCTTCATCGCGGCCTGGAAGCCCTTGTTGACGGCGGGGATGTACTCGCCGGGGATGCGTCCGGAGGTGATATTGTCCTCGAACTCGTACGGCGCGTCGGCGTCCGGTCCCAGAGGGATCAGGCGGCCGATCACATGGGCGTACTGGCCCGATCCGCCGGTCTGCTTCTTGTGGCGATAGTTGAATTCGGACTCAGCGGTGGGCGCTTCCCGGTAGCTGACGTTCGGGGCGCCGACCGTCACGCTGGCCTTGTACTCCCGCCGCATCCGTTCCACATAGATGTCCAGATGGAGCTCACCCATGCCGGCGATGACCGTCTCGCCTGTCTCCGGGTCCGTCGAGACGCGAAACGTCGGGTCCTCTTTCATGAACCGGCTCAGCGCCTTGGCCATGCGCTCCTGGTCGGCCGAGGTGGCCGGCGTGATGGACAGGCTGATGACCGGGTCGGCGACGAAGATGCTCTCGAGCGAGTAGTTGATGCCTTCGCCGCAGATCGTGTCGCCGCTGGCGCACTCGACCGCCAGCAGGGCGATGATGTCGCCCGGACCGGCGTCATTGATGTCGGAGCGGTCGTTCGCGTGCATCCGGACGATGCGACCTACACGCAGCATGCGGTTGGTGCGGGCGTTGCGGTACTGCTGGCCCTTGATGATCCGGCCCTGATACACGCGGACGTAGCTCAGTTGTCCGAAGGACTCATCCGCAATCTTGAAGACCATCGCCACCAGCGGCGCGTCGGGATCGCTGGCCAGCGGGGTTTCCGTTCCCGCGTTGTCGTGGTCGCGAGCAAAATAGGAGCGATCCATCGGGCTGGGCAGGAAGTCGCACACGGCATCCATCAGCGGCTGGACGCCTTTGTTCTTGAAGGCCGAGCCCATCATCATCGGGACGATGTCGCGGTTGATCGTGGCCTCGCGAATGACTCTGCGAATCAGGCTCTCCTCGACCGGCTGGTCCTCCAGGAGCATCTCGATCAGCCGATCGTTGTACATGCTCAGCGCCTCGAGCATCGCCTGGCGCGCCTTCCCGGCGGCTTGGAGGCACGCCTCGGGGATGGGGCCGCGGACCACCTTCTCGCCGTCCTTGCCCTCGAAGACGATTGCCTCCATGGTGATCAGATCGATCACCCCCTTGAAGGTGTCGCCGCAGCCCATCGGCAGTTGGATCGGTACGACGTTCAGTCCCAGCTTCTGGGTCATGTCCTGCCGGACGTGGTCGGGATCGGCCCCGGTCCGGTCCATCTTGTTGACGAACGCGATCCGTGGCACGCGATAGCGTTTCATCTGCTGGTCGACCGTGATCGACTGACTTTGAACGCCGCCGACGGCGCACAGGACCATGATCGCCCCGTCCAGCACACGCAGCGACCGCTCGACCTCGACGGTGAAGTCCACGTGCCCGGGGGTGTCGATGAGATTGATGCTCTTGTCCTTCCAAGTGACCTGCGTCGCGGCCGAGGTGATGGTGATCCCTCGTTCGCGTTCGAGTTCCATGAAGTCCATCGTCGCCCCGCCCTCACCGGTGTGGACCTCCTGCATGCGATGAATGCGGCCGGCATAGAAGAGAATGCGCTCGCTCAACGTGGTCTTGCCCGAGTCGATGTGCGCCGAAATCCCGATGTTCCGAATCCTGCTGATCTTTTCCATAGTTTCCCAAAACCGTTCTCTGACACACGATAATCACTCGCCTGCCATTCTCGGCAGGAGGAGCTTCAAGTTTGCCCTGTCGCTGGTGATTCTTCGCCCTTGCCACCTGTTTCCTGGGTTGCATCGACCGGCGGGTGCCTACCCTCCCTCTTTGCAGAGCGAAGAACCTGTCATTCTATCGGACAAATCAGGGGCAAGCAAGAGAAATGTGCCGCTCTCGCAGAAAAATAACACTTGACCCGTTC
>CAZNSM010000228.1:2822-7179 GCA_964575615.1 uncultured Pirellulales bacterium
TCGGGCGACGATTCGCACAACGATTGTGGTTCGGCCACGCGGCGATACCCCAACGCCTTGATGACTTCGAGGACCTCCGTCCAGGTCGGAAATGGCCGCGCATTGGCTCGCTTGTACTCGTCGATAGCCATCACGAACTCGAATTGCTCGTCTGACATCTGGCCCTCCTCTGCAGCCTTGCGATCCTCACTGCGCCGCCGTCCGGGGCCACGACGTCGATCCAGCCCAAGTCGGCGGTCCACCACATTCTGTCTGCGTTCCACCCCGCTTCGCCGCTCCACGAAATCCGGGCTGGTGGTGTCTGCTTCCTTCTTGCGCCGGTCGCCGGTGCCGTCACAGCGACCTTCTCGGCAACAGGGTTTGTCGGTGTGTTTCTTCTCTGCCTCTACCATAGTGGGTCGGCCTTCTCTCTTGTACGATTGCTCCGCGTCTGCTGCCGCCTGGACGGAGGAATCGATGATTGCGCCTGTGCGGTACGCCGTCGGGCGTATCAGTACTCGTCGTCCAGCAGGTCCGTGTCGAAATCGACCTCTTCCTCGTCTTCCATCGCATAGTCGTAGAAGTCGTCATAGGCATCCTGCGACTCGATCACGACATGGGCCTCATCGAGGAAGTCCTCGGGCACCATGATAGCCACCCCCTTGTGCTCGCCGCTGGGATCGAGCTGCTCCTTGATCGTGGCGGGGATGTCGTTGAGCTTCAGCAGGGTTTGGTACTCCTTCGCTTGGTCCACGTCGTTCAGGAGTGTGACGACCACCAGATCCTTGAGTTTCGCCTGCCCGTTGTTCTTCTTGTCCATCGGCTTTCTCATCTTCGCGCTCCATAACAGAACCACGTGCTCTTCATCATCCAGGAGTCCGGTGTCGCAGGCCCGCGGGCCGAAACGGGCGACATGGAACCCTCTCTCCTGGTTCGTCTGGGCCTGGATCACAGGCAGCGGCGACAAGGCTCAGCCACCGGCCCCAAGCTCACTGGAGCCTATCGGCCTTGGAGGGGCAGGAATTTAGGGGGTTTGGCGTTTTTTTTGTTGCATTAGGACGGGTCCTGGGCAAGATGGTCAGCAAATCCCGTGCGGCACCGGGGGGTAGCGTGCCGAGGAATGTCCCGTTCCCGGTTTTCTGTGTCAGGGAGGACCATGGCGATGGCCAAGAAGAAAAGGGAGGCATTGGTGGTGGCAAGCAAAGTCAAAGCCCACATCAAGGATCAGAAGATGATGACCTCGTCTGAGGCCCTGGAGGCCATCAGTGAGCGTGTCTATGATATGCTTGATGCGGCGATTGCCCGCGCCAAAGCGAACCGTCGCAGTACCGTCAAGGCACAAGACCTGTAGTCGGGCCGTCGGCCGTCGCCTGTCCGCACACGCAGGTGTTGCGATGGGCCTGTCGCAAACGAGCCGTTTCGGGATATGGCCTCGGAACGGCTTTGCTGTTGACGCGGGTCGCGTCAGCGGCAGGAATCCCGACGGCATGATGGGGGATTGCGATCTCTCGGCGGGCTCTGGGAAAAGGCTTGGGCATACTGGTGTGAGGCGAGGGCGTGCGTTCGGCGGAGTGCCGGACGGCGCCAACAGCCTATAAAACAGGGGGCAGCAGTGCCTCAAGTACGGTTTTTTCCAAGAATTGCTGTACTCCTGGGGTGGGAATGGCCGATGAATACATTAATATTCCTGTGACAAGTGGAAAATTTTTTGCGCACAGGGATCAAGCGGGTGGACGTGGCTGCCGATACCTTAGACATATTAGGGAGGCGCCACAGGGGCGTTTCCTTCGAGCGACGTTCGCCAGACCAGTGTTCGGTGGTGGGCTCGACAGCGGTCAGATTCCACCGGACCCCGGAAAGAAGTGAGGACCTATGGGACGGAACGAAGAGGGGGAGCACATTCGAGTCTTCATGCTGGGTTGGGAGTTCCCACCCTTCATCAGTGGAGGGCTCGGCACAGCGTGCTACGGTCTAACGCGGGCGATGGACCAGCTCGGCGTGAAGGTGACCTTCGTGCTTCCGAAAACGGTCGAGAGCGAGTACGTAACGCACGTCAAACTCCTGTCGCCGCGTTCCTGCAAGACCCCCGGTTCTCGCCGATCGACGGACTGTGACCTGACGAATGTGATCTTCAAGACGATCGCCTCTCCCCTGCAGGCCTATGCGACCCCGGAAAGCTACAGCGAACGGCTGGAGGAGAGCCTGCGGCTTCGGGCCGAGATGGGGGAGAACCAGACGGGCGATGACTTGGGCCGCGGTGGTGACTATGGCGGCGACATGTACCGGGAAATCCGCCGGTATGCAACGATAGCGGTTCGGCTGGCCCGGGACGAGCAGTTCGACGTGATTCACGCCCACGACTGGATGACCTATCCGGCCGGTGTGGCCGTCGCGGCGGTCACGGGCAAGCCCCTGGTTGTGCACGTGCACTCGACGGAGTTCGATCGAAGCGGCGAACACGTCAACCAGGTCGTGTACGACATCGAACGCGAGGGCATGGAGCGCGCCCACAAGGTGATCACGGTCAGCCATTACACACGGAGCATCGTGATCAGTCGCTACGGGATCAGTCCGGAGAAGGTCGAGGTCGTCTACAACGGCGTCGAACGCAACGGTTCCTGGTCGGTGGGCGAAGCGAGCATCAAACGGGATGAGAAGCTGGTCCTGTTTCTCGGCCGGATCACCATGCAAAAAGGACCCGAGTATTTCCTGCATGCCGCCAAGAAGGTGCTCGAGGTCATAGACAACGTCAAGTTCGTCATGGCCGGATCGGGCGACCTGATGTATCGCTCGGTCGAGCTGGCGGCGCAACTGGGAATCGGGCACAAGGTGCTGTTTACCGGGTTCCTCCGGGGCGATGATGTTCGGAAGATCTACCAGATGGCGGATCTCTACGTCATGCCGTCGGTGTCGGAGCCCTTCGGCATCGCGCCGCTGGAGGCGCTCGACAACGACGTGCCGGTGATTATCAGCAAGCAGAGCGGCGTCTCCGAGGTCCTTCGGCATGCCCTGAAGGTCGATTTCTGGGACGTCAACGAGATGGCGAACAAGATCGTGGCCGTGCTGCGTTACCCGCCGCTGCAGATGACGCTGCGCAACCACGGGAATTTCGAGGTTCGCAAGTTGCGATGGAAGGACGCCGCCAGGCAGTGCGCGAGCATCTACGAGCAACTGCTCGTTCCCGCCTGACGAAAGGGATGTCGCTCAGGGAAGGGCGTTTGTTAAGAAAAGGATTGGGTTTCGGTATGCCTTCGGTTTGCTTCTACTTCCAAGTCCATCAGCCGATGCGGCTGCGCCACTACACGGTGTTCGACAACGATCAGCGGTACTTCGACGACTACAAGAACGCCGCGATCTGCCGGAAGGTTGCCAACAAGTGCTATCTGCCGGCCAACCGGCTTCTCCTCAAGCTCATCGAGAAGCACCAGGGACGCTTCCGCATCTCCTACAGCCTGACGGGCATTCTGCTCGAACAGCTTCAGATGTACAGCCCCGAGGTGCTCAGCACGTTCCACGCGCTGGCCCAGACCGGGTGCGTCGAGTTCCTGGCGGAGACGTACTACCATAGTCTGAGCTTCCTCTATTCGCGTCATGAATTCGTCGAGCAGGTCAAGAAGCACGCCGACACGATTGAGGACCTCTTCGGCCAGAAGCCCAAGGTGTTCCGCAACACCGAACTGATCTACAACAACGAGCTGGCCCTTTTGGTTGAGGCGATGGGATGCTTCGACGCGGTCATTACCGAAGGGGCCGACCACATCCTTGGCTATCGAAGTCCGAACTTCGTCTATCGCCCGAAGGGCTGCAAGCACCTCAAGCTGCTGCTGAAGAACTACTCGCTCAGCGACGACATCGCGTTCCGCTTTTCGAACCGTCATTGGGTCGAGTGGCCCCTGACGGCGTCGAAGTTCAGCCAGTGGGTCAACGCGGTGAACGGAAACGGCCACGTGGTCAACCTGTTCATGGACTATGAGACCCTCGGCGAGCATCAGTGGGAAGACACAGGCATTTTTGAGTTCATGCGACATCTGCCGGAGGAGGTTCTCAAGCATCCGGACAACAATTTCAAAACCCCCAGCGAGGTGGCCGCCAGCTACGAACCGATCGGCGAGGTCGATGTACGGCACATGATCAGTTGGGCCGACACCGAACGCGACCTGTCGGCCTGGCTGGGCAACCCGATGCAGTCGAACGCCATTCACGAGCTGTACCGCCTCGAGAAGCAGATCAAGAGGGCCAACGACGAGCAAATCCTCTCGGACTGGCGCCGGTTGCAGGTCTCCGATCATTTCTATTACATGTGCACGAAGTACTTCAGCGACGGCGACGTGCACAAGTACTTCAACCCGTACGATTCGCCCTACGATTCCTACATCAA
>CAZNSM010000229.1:0-7161 GCA_964575615.1 uncultured Pirellulales bacterium
CGGCCTCCTCGGGCTCATACGGGCCGACTCCTCGGCGTCGGCCAATAGCCTGAACTGGGCGATTGACATGAGGTGTCTGCCCCGGATACTATGAACGCCCCGGGGCGGGGCGGTCCGACGGATGGCCGTTCCAATCCCGATGTGGCTCGGGACGGGGAGATTCAGTAGCTTCGCAAGACCAAAGGAGTTGGCTCTATGGATCCGCAGATTTTCAAGGCGTACGACATCCGGGGCATCTACCCCGATCAGCTCAACGAGGAGGATGCGTGGAAGATCGGCTGCGCGACGGCCCGGTTTCTGCCGTCTCTGATGACCGGCTACGAGCGAGGCCAGGCCGGGGCCAACACCCTCTGCGTCGGGCGGGATATGCGGACCCACAGCGAGCCCCTGGCCAAAACGCTGATCGAGGGGATTCGCTCGGCCGGCGTCGGCGTGGTTGACATCGGGATGATCGATACACCCCAGATGTACTTCGCCATCAACCACCTCAAGACGTGCGGGGGCGTGCAGGTGACCGCTTCACACAATCCCGCCAAGTACAACGGGTTCAAGGTTTCCGGACGCGGCGCGATCCCGATCGGCGGCGATACCGGTCTGAAGGATATCCAGCATCTGGCCCTGGCCATGCCGCACACCAAGGGCAACCCCACCGGCTCCCTCCGCCGGCAGGACCTCAGCGAGGAGTACAAGCAGCACGTGCTCCAGTTCCTGCGGCCGGGCCTGAAGGACAAGAAGATCGCCGTCGACGCCTCGAACGGGATGGCGGGCAAGACCCTGCCTCTGCTGTTCGGCGATGGTCCGGTCGAGATTGTGGACATCAACTTCGAGTACACCGGCAAATTCAAGCACGATCCCGATCCGCTGAAGGAGAAGAACCTCGCGCAGGTCCGCGCGATGGTCAAACGACAGAAGTGCGACTTCGGCCTCTGCTTCGACGGAGACGCCGACCGGATGATCCTCGTCGACGAGAAGGGCGATACGGTCAGTTGCGACCTGCTCACCGCGCTGATGGTGCCGTATTTCCTTCAGAAGAAGCCCAAGTCGGCGGTGGTGTATGATCTTCGCAGCAGCCGCGTCGTGATGGAGGAGATCATCAAGTACGGCGGGACCCCTCGGCGCGAGCGGGTCGGCCACGCCTACATGAAGAAGGCGATGCGCGATTCCCACGCCGTCTTCGGAGGGGAGCTGTCGGGGCACTTTTACTACGCCGACAACTTCTGCGCCGATTCGGCGGCGATCACGATGGTCCACCTGCTGAACGTAGTCAACGACGGCGGCAAACCGATCAGCGAGCTGATTGCCCCGCTGCGTCGCTATGCCAACAGCGGCGAGATCAACTTCAAGGTCGAGGACAAAGAGGCCAAGATGGAGGATCTGGCGCGACGCTATGGAGACGGCCAGATCGATCGTCTCGACGGCGTGACGGTCGGCTTCAAGGAATGGTGGTTCAACTGCCGGCCGAGCAATACCGAGCCGCTGCTGCGTCTGAACATCGAGGCGCGAACGCAGGAGATGCTGGACGAGAAGCTGGCGGAGATCGAAGGGCTGCTCGGCAAACGGGATTGACGTTTGCCGTGGTCGCGCAGTCAAGGCGTCGAATTCCATTGAATACGGAGCGTCATCATCCAGAGGAGACACGCATGCGTGACCACCGTCTCTCGCGTCGGGATTTCGTGGCGGCCGCCGGCGCAGCACTCGCAGGCAAGGGCCTGAGCGTTGCATCGGCGCAGCCGATCCCGGCCGGACGAGCCCATCGCTTTCGATACTGCCTCAACACCAGCACGATCCGAGGGCAGAAGCTGGGGCTGGCCAGGGAGGTGGATGTGGCCGCGGAAGCTGGCTACGACGCCATCGAGCCCTGGGTCTCCAGCCTTCAGGAGCACGTCAAGGCGGGCGGCCGACTCAGTGACATCCGCAAACGCATCGAAGACCACGGCCTGACCGTGGAGAGCGCCATTTCTTTCCCGCGATGGATCGTCGATGACGATGCCGTGCGAGCCGAAGCGGTGGAGCAGGTCAAGCGGGAAATGGATCTGCTGGCCCAGATCGGGGGCAAGCGCATTGCGGCGCCTCCGGCCGGTGCCACGGGCGAGCCGCTGCTCGACCTGTCGAAGGCGGCCGAACGATATCGAGCCTTGCTGGATCTTGGCGACCAGACAGGAGTGGTGCCCCAGGTGGAAGTCTGGGGCGGCTCGAAGAACCTGCATCGGCTGGGCCAGTCCATGTTTGTGGTGATCGAGAGCGGACACCCCAAGGCCTGCCTGCTGCCCGATGTGTATCACATCTACAAAGGTGGCTCGGATTTCCACGGCCTCAAGACGATCAGCAGCAGAACGATTCAGGTGTTCCATTTAAATGATTATCCGGCCGACCCGCCGCGCGAGACGATCCGCGACGCCGACCGCGTCATGCCGGGCGACGGCATTGCCCCTCTGACGCTGATCCTGCAGGACCTGTGCGACAACGGCAGCCAAGCGGTCCTCTCGCTGGAGTTGTTCAGCCAGGCATACTGGGAGAAGGACCCGCTCGATGTCGCTCGAGAGGGCTTGGCCAAGATGAAGACCGCCGTGCAGAACGCCGTCTCGACTGCGGTGTAGACCGATGGCGTGTGACCTCGCCATGACGCGGCGAGGGGACGGGGCATGGTGGGCGGACCAAATACGAAAGGGAGAGACCATGACCATTCACATCTGTTGTCTGTTGGCGATGCTTCTCGCCGACGCAGGAGCGACCGCAACGGCCGCCGCCCCCGGGGGCTTGGGTTTGCCGGAGCCCGACGTCCTGATTTCGAGGAACGAGGTCCTCACGGACATTCGCCAAGTCTGCGTCGTGCTGGTGACGCACAAGGCCGTGTCACCCGAACCTCCGGTGGACTACCAGCGGTTGCAGACGCAGATCGTCGAGAAGCTCAGAAACGAGAACATCGAGCATGTGGAATGCCGGACGGGATTGACTCCCCGATTGCACGTGCACATCGAGGTCGTTCCGTTGAAAGACTGCGGCCTGAGTGTCTATCGCGTGCAAACGGCCCTGAGTCGGATCGTGGCGTTCGCCGATCATCGGGAACGGACGGTGCAGGCGGATGTCTGGCGCGTCAGGCCCGTCATGAAGGCGGCGTCCGATCTGAATCTTCGCGACGAGCTGACCGGCGTGGTGCTCGCTCAAGCGGAGTTTTTCGCCGGTGCGTGTCGCGCTGCCCGTCGCCCTCCGGGATCTACCGGCGAAGGCGGCGAGGAGCCTTCCGCATTGCTATCTTCCGTTCACGAGAATAGTGCAGCCAATTCGAACCCGGATGCCGCCCCTTTTGTTGCATCGAAAAACAGTTCGGTTTTTCATCGGGCGGACTGCCCCCTGGCTTTGAAGATCGCGCCGCGGAATCGCGTGACTTACGCGACACGGGAGGAGGCGATTGCGGCGGGCAAACGGCCCTGTAAATCGTGTCGCCCGTGACATCCTGGCCCGGCCGAGGGAGAATAGTCTCTAACTGATTGGCACGACCCCATGATTCCCATGAGACCCAACGAAGTGATATCCATCACCATCTTCCTGCTGGTGCTGCTCGCTCTGTATGGATTCGAAGTCGTTGTTCTGGTGCGGGCGGCCGTGGCGCGAATCCGCCGACGGCCGGTCGGGCCGTTGCTGACTCGCAAACCGGTTCTGGTGGTCCATCTTTTTGCAGTCGTTGGCATCGTCTGTTTTCTCTACGCCCGTTTCATCGAGCCTTTCCGGGTCGAGGTCAACATGATGACTGTGCGCACGCCCAAGCTCACGGAGGTGTCGTTCCGCATCGTGCAGATCTCGGACCTGCACTGCGACCGGACGCCGCGAAACGAGGAAGAGATGGTCCGGACGGTCAATGCGCTGAAGCCCGACGTCATCGTGGCAACCGGCGACTACCTGAACGACCGCGCCGGCGTGCCTCGACTGAAAGAGGCTCTGAGCCGCCTGGAGGCCCCGCTCGGCAAGTTCGCGGTCACCGGCAACTTCGAGGTCTATCACTGGCGCGACCGCGATCTCATCGAGGGGACGGGTTTTGAGCTTCTGGATCGCCGGACCCGGCTGGTTGCCAAAGGCGAGGAGCGCATCGGCATCCACGGACGGGAAATGGTTCTGCCCGACGACGGAGGAGATGTTCTGCCGGACCTTCCCTCCGAGCGGTTCAACGTCTTTCTGTATCACACGCCGGACCTGATCGAGCGCGTGGCTGGTCCGTGTGTCGATCTGTACCTCTGCGGCCACACGCACGGCGGGCAGGTCGCTTTGCCTCTGTACGGCGCTTTGATCACGTTCTCCAAATATGGTAAGAAGTACGAATCCGGAGCGTATCGCGTACGTGAAACGATGCTCTACGTCAACCGCGGCCTGGGTCTCGAACCCCGACCGGCGCCCCAGGTGAGGTTCTTCGCCCGGCCCGAGATCGCCGTCTTCGACATTGTCCCAGAACGTTAGCGTGGCAGCCTCCATCGCAGCGTGGGGATGGCTCACCCTCGGAAACCATCCCCAAGTCCTCCGGACTCGAGGCTACCACACGATTGAGATCGCACATGCACGTTGTCACCATCCTGTTTGTCGCACTCGGACTGGCCATGGATGCTTTGGCGGTCTCCATCGTCACCGGCAGCGTCTATCGCGAACTGCACATCCGCCACGCGTTGCGCATGGCGCTGTTCTTCGGGGCTTTCCAGGCGGTGATGCCCCTGATCGGCTCGCTGGCGGGCCTCGGGCTCAAGGCGTACATCAATCCGTTCGATCATTGGATTGCGTTCGGTCTGCTCGCCTTCGTCGGGGGCAAGATGATCTACGAGGCCTTCGAGATCGAATCGGCCGAGAAGAATCTCGACCCGTCCAATCTGACGATTCTGTTGATGCTGTCGATTGCGACAAGCATCGATGCGCTGGCGGTCGGGGTCACACTGTCACTGCTGACGAACTCGGTCGTGTTCGCCGTCTGCGTCATCGGCCTGGTCACGTTCGCGCTGTCGTACGCGGGCGTGGCCATGGGGAAGCGCTGCGGCCATTTCTTCGAGAGCAAGATCGAGATCGCCGGCGGCCTCGTCCTGATCGCCATCGGGGTGAAGATTCTCATCTCCCATCTGGCCGCCTGATCTGGGCCGCGGGTCCGCGCATGAAGAAAGCCGGAGCGACCCTGGGTGGGCCGCCCCGGCCTGGATACGCATTACGACGCGTTGCGGACTCAGTCCTTCAACTCGCGAACCCAGATGTTGCGGTAGCGCACGGGATTGCCGTGGTCCTGAAGCTGGATCGGGCCTTTGTCGCCGTGGGCGACGTAGTCGGTGACGGCGTGGGCGTTGATCCAGCCGGTGCCGCCGGTCAGCTCGACGTGGTCGTGAATGAGGACGCCGTTGTGGAAGACGGTGAACGTCGCCTTTCGCGTGACCTTGCCGTCCTTATCGAAGAAAGGACGGTGGTAGATGATGTCGTAGCTCTGCCACTCGCCCGGCTTGCGGCAGGCGTTGACAAGCGGGACGGCCCGGCCGTAGAGGGCGCCGCACTGCCCGTCGGGATAGGTCTTGTTGTCGTAGGAGTCGAGGACCTGGATTTCATATTGGCCTTGGAGGAAGACGCCGCTGTTGCCGCGGCCCTGGCCCGAGCCGGCAACGCGCTGCGGCGTGGCGAACTCGACGTGCAACTGGCACGACCCGAATTGCTCCCTGGTCTGGACGTAGCCGGCGCCTTTGACCGACTCCATGTAGCCGTCGCCGGCGACCCACTTGGAAGGAGCGCCCTTGGTGTCCGTCCAGTTGGCCATCGACGCCTCGGTCCCGTCGAAGAGGACGACGGCGTCGGCCGGAGCGTTGCCGCAGCCTTCGCCCGGCGTGACGATCGGCGGGGCCGGACGGGCCTCGTCATGCACCATCCACCGGCCCGTTGGCGTGTCCACATATTGCGTCAACGGCGGCTTCTCCTTTGCCTCGGCGACCTCGGCCTTGGCCTCCTTCTTTGCCGCATCCTGCGTGGCGCATCCCGCCACCAGACCTGCCGCCGCAACGACGACCCCCAACCACAACATCCTGTTCATAGCAACTCCTTTCTACCTTCTCTGCGACACAACCCAACTCGCACCTCTCCGGCTTCTCGTTCGTACGCCGGGCCTGTGTTATACCCGACTCCCCACCCCGCGCCAATGCTCGTTCCACGGCAGCGGCACCGCTCTGTGTGTCGATTTTAGGGCGCCGGCATTCCTGAGCCATTGAAGCGTCTGGGTGGCAGCCTCAAACGCCTTGGCGTTTGGGGATGGTGAAAGCGTCCCCGTCTCTGGATCTACGAGGCCAAATCGTATCCGCCATCCCCAAGGCTGCGCCTTGAGGCTGCCACACGCCTGCCAGGATGTTTTTACACACGCGCCGCTCTGCGGCTGGCAGTCAGGTGTCACGCCTTGGCGTTGTTGCGGAAGATGGTGCGGTCGAGGGGGCCATAGGGGGTGAAGCTGGTCTTGGCGGTGAGCCACAGGCCCACGGCCAGGGTGATGGCGGTGCCGGAGAAGATGGAGATCATGATGGCGATCTGGTACTTGATGGCGGTGGCGGGGCTGGCGCCGCCGAGGATGACGCCCGTCATCATCCCGGGCAGGGACACCAGGCCGATGGTCGCCATCGAGGCCACCGTCGGCGCCAGGGCCGCCCGGCAGGCGTTTCGCACGAAGGGACGCGTCGCCTCGTGCAGCAGCGCCCCCTGGGCGAGACTCTGAAGGAAGGCCTTCTCACTCGTCCGGATGCTCTCATAAAACGTTCGGATGCCGACGATGTCGGCCCGCAGGCAGTTGCCGAGGATCATGCCGGCGATGGGGATGGCGTACTGTGCGTCGAGCAGGTTGCTCCGCTGCAGGATCAGGCCGACGAACAGCAGCAGGGGAACGGTGGTGCCCGCCACCAGCGCGCCGAACAAGGGCAGTGCGATGCGGCGGAGCTTCAGCGAGCACGACCGCACGATCGACACGTCGGCGACCGACACCATGATCAGCAGCCAGGCGGCGCTGAGCCACAGGTTGTTCAACCGGAAGACCACCTGGAGGTACAGGCCGACGAAGATCAGTTGCACCGTCATGCGCACCAGCGACACGAGCGTCTCGCCGATCATCGGGACGCGGTACCACAGCATGATCGCCAACGGGAAGGCCAGCAGCAGGTACGAGGCCGCCAG
>CAZNSM010000230.1:0-4665 GCA_964575615.1 uncultured Pirellulales bacterium
CACCCATTCGATACAGGGTCCGCGCACAGCGTGACCGCAGACGTAAGGAAGCGAGACGAGGCGCGAAGTCATCCAACTGTATCGGGTTGCTACTGTATCGGTACCCGTGGCCCTCTTGCGTACGAATGGCAAAGCCATAATCTTCAAACGATGTCACGAGCTCTTCCCCACGGTAACAGACGACATCAGCCCACCGCTCGTGGGCAGGACTGACCTGGCCATACGAACCGGTCTGCAAGTGCCGCGCGAGGACCTCGATCTGCTCTGGATCATCGACCACGATCGTGTTCAGAGATTCCACGTACTCGTTCTCGTTTGGGTCGAGAACCGACGGGAATAGCCCCTCTCTTCTCCATATTGACGGAATGGATGTGATTTCGATCCGCGTGCAACCGGACAGGTCGGGTGGCGACGGGCAGTCGGGCCCGGGTGCTCTGTTCGGATCATTGAAGGCTTCTTCCAGTTTTGAAGCGAGTTCGTCGTCGGACAGCGATGGTTGGGGCCTGCCTTCGATTCGGCGGCACCCTGCGATGGTTGACAGGACGAGACCGATGGCAACGAGACCAGCGGTCGTCATAAGCACTGTGCCGCACGTTCTCGCCCTTCTACTTGAAATTGGCGCCTCCATCGATAGCCTCCGCCCAACCGATCTGCTTCCAGTCGCTTGACTCTGATCGCTTCACATTGGCGAACGGCAAGGCGCCTCCCGCGCACCATGCGGTGTCGGTGTGCGGTGCACACCCTACGTTTCACCCATCCACGCTTCTACGCTTCTACGCATTTACGCCGCTACGATACGTGCGGCTTAGGCGAGTTTGTCGCGGTTGTCGTAGATTTTGCGGATGGCGTTGGCGATGTCGTCCATGTCGGATTTTTCGGTCAGGAGCATGTTCTGGCTGAGCCAGACGGCCTCCTGGCAGAGCTGGTCGTTGCCGGGGTAGTTCAGCTCCTTGCGGTACTGGTCGAGTCGCGCCTTGGGGAAGCTGCGCGTGAAGTTCTTGGAGGTCAGGGCGTCCTCGATCAGCTCGTCGCGGTACTGTGGACCATATCCGCCGGAGCAGGGCACGCCCTCGGCGCTCAGCGCCGCCATGAACTTTGCCCTCGGCGCGTTGTTGAAGTGCTCCTTCTTGTAGCGGAACGGATACAGATGGAACACCGCCCGCGTCGTCCCTTCGTACAGCTTGCAGGGGATGATCCCCGGGATGTCCTTGATCTGGCTGGTCAGGTACTGGCCGTTGGCCCAGCGCCGCTGCGTGTCGGCTTCGAGCCGCTGCATCTGGTTGAGCAGGATGGCCGCCTGGTACTCGGTCATTCTTCGGTTGGTTCCCATGATGGGATAACCGGTGGCGCCCTTCACGCTGCCATAGGGCCGGCCGCAGTTGTGGAACGAGTGGATCCGGTCCATCAGCGCCTCGTCGTTGCCGACGACCGCGCCGCCCTCGCCGCAGGGCAGGTGCTTGGAGTTCTGGAAGCTGAAGCAGCCCAAGTCGCCGATCGTCCCGCAGCACTTGCCGCGATACTGGGCCAGCCATGCCTGGCAGGCGTCCTCGATCACCACGAGGTTGTGCTTTTTGGCGATGGCCATGATCCGGTCCATGTCGGCGGGGATGCCGAGGATGTGGACGGGCATGATCGCTCGCGTCCGTTCGGTGATGCGCTCCTCAATCGTGTCCGGGTTGATCTGGAACGTCTCGGGATCGGTGTCCGCGAAGACCGGCAGCGCCGACGAGTTGAGCACAACGTTGTAGGTCGCGATGAACGTGTACGGCGAGACGATCACCTCATCGCCCACGCCCACATCCAGCGCGTGCATCGCCGTCAGCAGGGCGTTGGTCCCATTGACGGTGCACGTGCAGCGCTTGACGCCGAGCAGCTTGGCGTACTTGCCCTCGAACTCCGTGACGGTCTGGCCCTGGCCACGGTACCAGTTCCCGCTGCGCAGCACGGCCAGGATGCGTTCCTCCGCCGCCGGGTCCCAGATCGGCCAGTTGGGCCAGGGCTTGGTGCGCAGGGGCTTGCCGCCTTTGACGGCCAGCGTGGCTGCGCTGCGGCCGGCGAAAGCAGGAAGGCTGCCCAAGGTCAGCGCCGCCAGCGTGCCCGTCGAGGCCTGGCTCACGAATTGTCGTCGTGTCATATTCTGTCTGTTCATTTCTCGCCCTTTCAGTTGCGGATGCTGATCAGATCGCTTCTCGGAGGTTTGCTGTCGGTGACGCGGGCCAGCGTATAGACGGTGCCGTCCTTGCCGACGGCAATCGAATTGACGTAGTAGGGCCGCCGGCCGTCCTCGAAGAAGATGGGGCCGTGATCGGTATACTTGCGAGCCGGGATGTCGTAGGTAATCAGATGGAGGTTCTCAAGCCCCTTGGATTCGCCCATCGCGGTCTTGGCCTTGCCGGCCAGGCGCTTGCCGTCGACGTAGATCGGGCCGCCGGTCAGGTAGTGCAGCGTCTTGCCGTCGGGTCCGAGGGCGAAGCCGAGATATCCGTAGCTGAACTGGTCGAACATCCCGCTTCGCTTGGAGGGCAGCGAGGTGATGCGATCGACGATCTGCACCTCCGGCACGCGCGGATCGAAGCGGAACAGGTATCCGGAGTTGCCGTGCACGCCGTAGATGGCCCTCTCCGGCTCATACCAGACCGTCTGCCTCCAGTTGTAGGCCATATGCCCCGCCGAGGTCGGGTCGTAAAGCCCGAAGTAGTCCTTCCGCATGTCGTCGCCGACCACCAGCTCGATCGCATCGCGGTCGTACCGGTAGCGGAAGATCTCGCCGTCGCCGACCGTGTAATAGACGCTGCCGTCGTGCGGATCGACCACGAAAGAGCGGCACAGCGTGCGGTACTGCTCGCCCTTGCCGTTCTCGCCCTCGCGCGAGACCGGCCCGAAGTCCTTCAGGCCGCGAGTCGTCAGATCGTAGCGGAGGAAGCGGCCGCTGGGCCAGGTCAGGCCGTAGAGCCGCCCGCGTTTGGCGTCCAGCGTGGTGGTGAGGATTCCCTCGCCGCGAGGGGCCTTGGCCAGGTCCTCGAATTTCCTCGTAGTCATGTCGTAGGCGAGGAAGTGGCCGCCGGGATAGGGTTTCCAGCCTTCCGGCGGGATGCCGATCTTCTCCATGCCGTCCACGATGCTGTAGTAGCCCACGTGCGTCGAGAAGTAGAGTTTGCCGTCCCGCTCCATGAACGGCACGTGCGACTTGCCCTGGACGATGGTCCGCGTGTCTTTCTCGCCGCACGCTTCGGTGACGTCGCCCAGGTGCTCGATCTTGTCGGTAGCCGGGTCGTAGCAGTACATCTGCGCGCCGACCTCGTAGGACTCCGAACTCAGCACGTAGTAGATCCGTCCGTCGCTGGCGGTGCCGATCCCGTTGTAGGTGTCGTGCGCCAGAGGAAAGCCCGAATCGTGGATTCGAGCGACCAGGTCGGCCCGAGCCGAAGCCACATGCAGAGAAAGACAGACAACCAACGACAAGACGCAGCGCAGGCAGTTCATATCCGAGCCTCCATCCTTTTCACTGTTCCGTTTTCACTTGCTGCACCAGTTCATGAACCTTGGCCACGACCACCTCCTCGACCGAGGGTTGGAACGGGCCGGGCAGGGGCGTGTAGAGCATTGCCCCGCCCCCTTCATAGCCGCCCTCGTGGACGATGCGAGCCGAGGGCACATAGCCGAAGACGTCGTTCGAGTAGCCCGCGACCCAGAGCGGCTGGCCCGTCAGCTCGCGCTTCAGACGCAGCGAGTAATCGACGACCACCTCGCCCGCCAGGGCCACCATCAGCAGGTCGTCCCCGAACCCGACCACCTGCACCGGATACGTATAGGTGGCGGGAATCCTGCCTTCATGCTGCAACTGCTGAAGCAGGAATTCCGCGTGCAGCTTTTCGTACTTGTTGTCGGACTTGGCCTGCTGTTCGAGCGTTTCCTTGCCGGGCGGCTCGGCGAAGTCCAGCGTCACATCCTCCAGCGCCGTTCGCAGCGGGCCGCGTACCGGCTTGGGCACGCCCTGGAGCGCCGCCTCGACGGCGTTGGCCAGCGCGTGGCCGTGTTCGCGGCACAGGTCCAGCGCGCGGTCCGGCGTACGCGGATACGGGTTCTGGTCGCCCCCGCAGCCGGCGAGGAACAGAGCGGTCGCGCCGGGAAACCGCTGCTCGACGTATTCCTGCGCGAAGCCGGGGTAGTCGCCGCAGTAGTCGTAGAAGCTCAGCGTCGTCGCGTGACAGGCGTACCCGAAGACGACCGCCTGGAGTTTTCCCTCGGCGTCATCGATACGCAGCACCGGGACATCGTGGTCAACCGGGCCGTCCGCATGGGGACTGTTGATGACGCCTCGCGCCGTGGGCCGGCGGCGGTTCATGGCGAAGCCCGCGCGGGCGTGCGTGTACGAGAGCTTGGCGGGAGCCATCTTCTCGATGGCCACGCCGACGAGCGCCGCGATCCTCTCCTGCAACCGGTCGCTGTAGGCGTCGGATTGCACGAGCTGCTCGGGCGTCAGATCGTAAAACGAGTGGCCGTAGATCGAGTACGCGCTCTCGCGGATCACCGGACCTGAGTGCGTGTGGGATGCGTTGATCAGCAGGTCCTTCGGCGCCAGGCGGTATCGCTGCTCGACCTGGTTGGCGATCCAGTCGCGCATCGTGCGGTCGATGCCGAGCAGGTCCACCGTGACGATGGCCA
>CAZNSM010000230.1:4765-6998 GCA_964575615.1 uncultured Pirellulales bacterium
CTTCTGCATTCATTGCAGTCTCCTTCATGAACGCCAATGCCGACATGATACCAGCCCCGGCCCGGCCCCGCAAGCAACGAATTTGCCGGCCGGCGCCCGCCATCGTGCCGAAATCGGCTACCCGAAATCCGTCCAGAGTCCCATGATCAAATACGCCATCACCGCCCTGTCCGATTCCCGCCGGGCCTGGCCCGGAGAGGTACCCGACAAAAAGCCTTGTACTCTGGGCCGCAGAGGGGATAATGGGAGCGGCAACGGAGCTGCCGGCCTGGTAGGGCGAACCCGGATCCATAGCGGGATTTGCCTGGACCCGTGTCGTGCGAAAACCTGCCCTGAGTCCCGATGGACATCGGGATCGAAGGGGCGCACGGCCTGCGACGTATCACCGGATGGCGGCAAGCAAACACGAAAGAAGTAGGAGAAGACCTGCCATGAGCGAAGCCACAAGCTACACCACCACGCGTCGGGAATTTCTGAAGAATACGGGCCGGGTCGCGGCGGCGTCGGCCCTGGCGACGGGGATCAGTTCGAGCCTGTACGCCGGCAGCGACAACACCATTCGCCTGGCGCTGGTCGGCTGCGGCGGACGAGGCACGGGCGCAGCGGTCGACGCCATGAACGTCAAAGGTCGTGGCCCGATCAAGCTCGTGGCCATGGCCGACGTCTTCGAAGATCGCTTGAGCAGCAGTTACAAGAACCTCAAGACCAGCCACGCCGATCAGGTGGACGTGCCGGACGACCGCAAGTTCGTCGGCTTCGACGCCTACAAGAAGGCGATGGATTGCCTGCGTCCGGGTGATGTCGCCATCTTCGCGACACCTCCGGCCTTCCGCTGGGTGCATTTCACCTACGCTATCGAGAAGGGTCTGAACGTCTTCATGGAAAAGCCGGTGACCGTCGACGGCCCGACCACCAAGCGAATGATCGAACTGTCGAAGAAGGCCGACGCCAAGAACCTCAAGGTGGGCGTCGGTCTGATGTCGCGCCACAGCCGGGCGCTGCAGGAGTTGGCAAACCGTGTCGCGGATGGCGAAATCGGCGACATCGTCCTGATGCGCGGCTACCGCATGCACGGGGTCGTGGGCTTCTTCGCCTCGCCACCCAAGCCGGACGACATCAGCGACCTGCTCTACCAGATCCGGCGATTCCACAGCTTCATCTGGGCCAGCGGTGGCAACTACAGCGACTTCTACATCCACGTGATCGACCACCTCTGTTGGATGAAGGGTTCCTGGCCGGTGAAGGCCCAGGCGCTGGGCGGCCGGCATTATAAGGAGAGTCCTGAAGGCGTCCGGTACGTCGATCAGAACTTCGACACCTATTCGGTGGAGTACACCTTCGCCGACGGCGGCAAATTCTTCTTCGACGGGCGCACCATCGAAGGCTGCGCTCCGATCTATGCCAGCTACCTGCACGGGACCAAGGGCTCAGCCATCGCCTCGAACAGCGGTGACTGCGGCCTGCCTTCGGCCATCTACAAGGGCCAGTCGTTCGACGATGCCAACCGGGTGTGGCGATCCAGGGTTCCCCGCGAAGAGCAGAATCCCTATCAGAACGAGTGGAATGACCTGATCGACGCGATCCGCAACGACAAGCCGTACAACGAAGCCGAGCGCGGCGCGATCGGCAGCATGGTCACGTCGATGGGCCGCATGGCGGCGCATACGGGCGTGGAGATTACCTACGACCAGATGCTCAACTGCCCGCACGAGATGGCGCCGGGCCTGGACAAGCTGACGTGGAATTCGCCGGCTCCGCTACTGTCCGATGCCCAGGGCCGCTATCCGGTTCCGAAGCCGGGCATCGTCACCGATCGCGAATACGCATAGCAATCCAGTGGGTGGCGGGTGGCAGCCTCAAGGCGCAATGAAATGGAGCCTTGGGGATGGTTTTCGCGAAGAAGCCATCCCCAAGCTTCGCTTGAGGCTGCCACCCATGCTACGAGGGCGCTGGAGGAGTCGATGGGGGTGGTCCGGCACATCGGACCGGCATTTCCACGAAACGACCGAAGCACTGTCAGCCGCACACCACGCAAGATTAGGAGAAGACCCACCATGAAGCAAACCAGGAGCCAACAGACGTCACGCCGCCAATTCCTGAAGAACACCGGTCGGATCGCTGCGGCCACCACGCTGGTCGGCGGGCTCGGTTCGAGCCTGTACGCCGCCGGCGACGACACGATCCAGGTGGCCCTGGTGGGTTGCGGCGGTCGCGGCACCGGCGCCGCCCAGAA
>CAZNSM010000231.1:0-6995 GCA_964575615.1 uncultured Pirellulales bacterium
TGCTCACGGAGTGGTTGTGCACCGACTACCGCGACCGACTCGGAGACCAGGCCCGGGAGAACCTCGACCTGCTCCAGAGCCGTGTGCAGAGGATGCACGATCTGATCGACGGGGTTCTTCATTACTCCCGCGTCGGACGCATCACCGAGGACGTGGTTGCGGTGGACCTCGACGCCCTGCTGCCCGGCATCATCGACCTGATCGCGCCGCCGGCGCACATCGCCGTCCGCGTCGAAGGCCGGCTGCCGGTGATCGAGTGCGAGAAGACCCGGATCACCCAGGTCTTCCAGAACCTGCTGAGCAACGCCGTCAAGTACATGGACAAACCGGCGGGCGAAGTCGTCGTCGCCTGTTCCGAAGACGCCGACGCCTGGACCTTCAGCGTCAGCGACAACGGGCCGGGGATCGAAGAGAAGTACTTCGACCGGATTTTCAAGATCTTCCAGACGCTGGCGCCGCGCGACCAGTTCGAGAGCACGGGCGTCGGACTGGCTCTGGTCAAGAAGATCGTGGAATGCAGCGGCGGACGGATCTGGGTCGTCTCCGAGGTCGGCAAAGGAAGCACGTTCTTTTTCACCTTCCCCAAGCACCGGACGGCGGCGACCGAACCGGCCGCTGGAGAACTGGAATCGTGCCGTTAGAAACTCGCAGGAATACGTGGATCGACTGAGAAGGCCGTGAACATGAGGAATCACACACTCAAAAGACTGTGCCTGGCGGCCCTCGTGCTGTCGGGCATCGGCTGGGGGGCCGGCCGATGGTATGCCAAGCGCACCGACGTCGACATGCGCCAGCGCCTGTTGAGGCAAGTGGTCAGCATCGCCCGCACCTTCCGTCCGGAACGGGTCAGGGAGCTGTCGTTCACCGACGCCGATGTCGGCGCGCCCGCCTTCGAGTACATCCGGCAACAGATGATCGCCTTCGGCCAATACCTGCCCCAGCGGGGCATCTACAGCATGGCGATGCGCGACGGGACACTCGTCTTCGGGCCGGAGAACTACCGCCAGGACGACCCGATGGCCAGTCCACCGGGGACGGTGTATGAACGGCCCTCTCCCGCAGACATGGCGATCTTCACCACCGGCAAGCCGGTGGCCATCGGACCGGCGACGGACGAGTACGGCACCTTCGTATCCGCTCTCGCGCCGGTCCTCGATCCGGACACGGGTCAGGTGCTCATGGCCGTCGGGATGGACATCACAGCCGACGATTGGCTCGCCACTACGGCCCGCGCCGGCCGCAACGCCACGGGCGCCACAGTGGCCGCGGGCCTGGTCGTGCTCGGCGGCTTGACGGGAATTCTCCGGCGGCGACGCCGCCTGACCTCAGACCATCGCCGCCCGAAGGCGGTGGCAGCACACGACGCGGATCAAGATCGCGCCGGTTCCGGGGCTCGCCGATTCGCCTGCACCGGCCTGCTGCTCGGCATGGGGGTATTGGCCATCGCATTTCTGGCCGTGGTGCTCCTTCAGAGCTGGCACTGGACTCACGCGGAGATTCATCGCAGTGCGGACCAGCAGACCCGGCTGGCGGCCGAATTCGACCTGGCGCTGCGAGACTACATGAGCCGGTGCGTCCGTCCGGAGATGGAGAAACGCATCGAGCCAGGAGAGTTCTTCCCGGAGACGATGTCCACTTCGTTCATTTCCCGAAGCGTCTTCGATAACGTCCGACGGGCCTTCCCCGACAGCATCCTGCGCTTCGCTTCGACCAACCCGCGCAATCCCGCCAACCAGGCCACGCCTTCAGAGGAGGCGCTGATTCGGTACTTCGAGCAGCATCCGGAAATCGACGCATGGTCGGGCACGATGTCGTTCTTCGAGGATGGGCAGCGGCATTCGGTCCACGCCAAGGCGCGCCGCTTCCAGCCGTCGTGCCTGCAATGCCACGGTCGGCCGGAGGATGCCCCGGCCGCCCTGGTGGAACGCTACGGCGACAGTGCGGGCTTCGGCCGCCTGGTCGGCGAAGTCTCGCTCGATCTGGCGGCGATCCCCGTGAGCGCAGCCTATGCCCAGGCGGGCACGAGAATCTGGCGCTATGTGCTGGCCTCGTGCGCCCTGTGCATCCTGTTTCTTGGCGCCATCATCATTCTCATTCGTCTCGACATCCGGCAACGCCGCCGGTCCGAGGCGTCGCTGCGTGCCAGCGGGCAGCGACTGGCACGCATCATCCAACAGTCTCCCATTCCCACGTTCCTGATCGATGCGAACCGCCGCGTCACCCACTGGAACCGGACGCTCGAACGGCTCACGGGAATCACGGCCGACCAGGTCATCGGGACACAGGAACACTGGCGAGCTTTCTACGCCTGCGAGAGACCCTGCTTGGCCGACCTGCTCGTGGATGGCTCGATCGAGGCGATTCCGCAGTGGTATCAGGGCAGTTCTCAAAAGTCCGAGCTGATCAATGAAGCGTACGAGGCCAGCGCATACTTCCCGGAAGTCGGCCAGGGCGGGCGGTGGCTCCACTTCACCGCCGCCGTGATCCGCGACGACCAGGACCGCATCGTGGGCGCCATGGAAACCCTCGAAGACATCACCGAGCGCAAACGGGCGGAAGAGGAGTTGCAGAGACACGAGGCTTTCATCAGGGCGGTGCTCGACAACATCCCGATCGGCGTGGCGGTCAACTCAATTGACCCGGCGGTGCGATTTGAGTACATGAACGACAACTTTCCCCGGTTCTACCGGACCACCCGGGAGGCGCTGGCCGGACCGGACCGATTCTGGGAGGCCGTCTACGAGGACCCCGACCTCCGCAACGAGATGCGACGCCGAGTCCTCGAAGATTGCGCCGGCGGCGACCCGGAGCGAATGCACTGGGACGATATCCCGATCACCCGCGAAGGACAGGAGACCACCTTCGTCAGCACCAAGAACGCGATCCTGCCGGGCCGACCCCTGATGATCTCCATCGTGTGGGATGTGACCAAACGCAACAGAGCCGAGAACCGGCTGAAGGAATCCCTCTCCCTGCTGAAAGCGACGCTCGAATCGACCGCCGACGGCATCCTCGTCGTGGACGGCCAAGGCAGGGTCAAAGACTTCAATGAGCAGTTCCGGGAACTCTGGCGGCTGCCAGCCGAGGTCCTCGAGACGATGGACGACCAGCGTGTCCTGGCCGCAACCTTGCCTCAGTTGAAAGACCCTGATGTGTTTGTGACCACGCTCCGAATGCTGTACCGCCGGCCGGGACGGGAAGGCCACGGGACCCTTCACTTCAAAGACGGCCGGGTCGTCGAGTATTGCCTCAAGCCCCAGTCGCTGGGCGAACGAATCGTCGGATTGGTTTGGAGCTTCCGTGACGTCACGAAGGCATACCACGCGCAGCAGGAACAGGACAGGCTCCTGCGCCGGGTCGCGGCGATCAACGAGGAACTCTCGCATTTCGCTTACGTCGTCTCGCACGACCTGAAGGCGCCGCTGCGCGGCATCAAGATGCTCGCCGAGTGGCTGAGCGCCGATTGCGGCGATCAGCTCGGAGACGAGGCCAAAGAGAATCTCGATCTGCTTCAGAACCGGGTCGACCGCATGCACAACCTGATCGAAGGCGTGCTTCAGTACTCGCGCATCGGCCGCATCACCGAGGACGTGGTTTCGGTGGACCTGAACGTCCTGCTGCCCGAGATCATCGATGCGATCGCGCCGCCGGCGCACATCGCCGTCCGCGTCGAAGGCCGGCTGCCGGTGATCGAGTGCGAGAAGACCCGGATCACCCAGGTCTTCCAGAACCTGCTGAGCAACGCCGTCAAGTACATGGACAAACCGGCGGGCGAAGTCGTCGTCGCCTGTTCCGAAGACGCCGACGCCTGGACCTTCAGCGTCAGCGACAACGGGCCGGGGATCGAAGAGAAGTACTTCGACCGGATCTTCAAGATCTTCCAGACCCTCGTGTCCCGCGACGAGTATGAGAGCACGGGCGTTGGACTGGCCCTGGTCAAGAAGATCGTCGAGCAGTATGGCGGAAGGGTCTGGCTCGCCTCGGAGGTCGGCAAGGGCAGCACGTTCTTCTTCACATTCCCCACAGACAATCAGAGGACGCACCGTGAGAAACTCCAAACCAGTGCTGTTGGTTGAGGACGACGTGATCGACGCCATGACCGTGCGTCATCCTGCTGGACCTGAACATGCCGCGCATGAATGGCGTCGAGACGATCAACGAGCCCGTGCCGGAAACCTGCGCCGATCCCAGGGCCGGCACGTCGGAGCATTCGATCCGTTGATGTGATCTTGCGCCCTGGGCCGCAGACCTCCCGGCGCTACGCCTGGTGCGGCGTCGCGGACGAAGCATGCCGTCGATTGTGACCGCGGAACTGCCGCGGCGTCAGTCCGACGACCGCTTTGAACGTGCGGCTGAAATAGCTCTGGTTGTTGTAACCCACTTCGAAGCCGATCTCCGTGCAACGGCGGTCCGTCGCCAGCAGCAGGTGCTTGGCCCGCGCGATCCGAACGCTCGTGACATAATCGAAGATCGTGATCCCCATCTGCTCTTTGAACACGTGCGCCAGACGCGAGACGCTCAGGTGCGACGCGCGCGCGATGTCCGCCAGCGTCATCGGCTGCTCGGCGTGCGCCTCGATGTAGTGGATCGCGGGCCGAATCTGCCCGATCTTCCGACGGTCCTGTGATGCGTACACCAGTTCGAGAAAATCGTTCAACGCCGCGCTGATCCACGCGCACAGGTCTTCCTGATTGTCGATCCCCATGACCTTGTTGATGAACGCGAGGTTCTTCTCGAGCATGGTCTCGACGGGCACACCGCCCTCGACCGCCGAGCGGCTCAGCACGCTGAGCAGCTCCAGCAGACGCGCCTTGAGGATGCCCAGGTCCCCGATGTCCTTGAACAGGATCGTGCCGAGGATGGAGTTGAGGATCTCCTTGGCGCCGGTCTGATCGCCGATCTTGACCTTTTGCAGCAGCGCCCGTTCGCTTTCGAGCGGGTACTGCCAGGGGGCGCCGAGCTTCTTGCGTTCCTGAATGAACTCGCCGATCTCCGACTGCTGTCGCGACCGCTGCCTTCGCCAGCGAATGACGCGGGCGTCGAGGCCCGCCACCTCGTAGAGCAGGTCGAACAGGAATTCCGCGGCCGTGTGAATCTGTCGCCCGCGCACCACGGGCAATTCGCCGAGCAGATCGATCGCCTTGTCGCGGTCGATCGCCAGGGGCGCCAGGCGCGCCTCGACGTCGCGGACCAGCATGGGCGAGACCGGCTCCCAGAGGCACTTGCCGAAGAACAGGCCGCCGTGCGAGACTTCGTTGTCCATCATCGGAACGCAGACCAGCACGAGGCCCGCGTGACAGACGGTGATGAAGGGCTGGCCCGTCTGGGAGGCGATCTCGACCGCCCGCCGACGCTCGCACAGGCAACGGGACCGGCCCTCGCCGTCGCTGCGGACCAGCGTGCAGAACGCCGTACGGCAGTCCGCGCTGCACAGCGACTCGACCGCCTGCCCGTCGGGACCCGTCGTCTCCAGCCCGAGGCCGAAGCGCTTGCGGAACGCCTTCGCAATCCGCCCGAACTCCGCCGCCGTCAGCAGCTCGCCCAATCCCGACCCATCCGCCATCCCAACACTCCAGTCACATCCTTCCCCCAGCAAGATAGTGTCATTATACCACATCCGCTGTCGACTCAGACACTGGAAATGGCCTGGCCCCATCAGGGTCGCATGGGTTCGGCAGCACTTGTCGCGGACCAACAGGCCAACGGGCTTCCGCAGGGGACGCTGGTATGCCTACACCCGGCCCGGAGCGAAGTCGAGCTGTATGGGTCGCCTGGGGCAGTACCCAAGGCGACAGCAAAGCCGGCCTATCAGGCCAAGGCCCCTCTTCCATCGCTCGATGGCCTCGCGTAGTTGGACTGCCTGCGGGTCCGTCTCCTCCTCCAACCGGTCCATGACCGCCATCGCGGCATCCTTGAGGTTGGCCATCAGCATGGCGGTGGCGAAATTGAGCTGGAACAGCAGCGGCGCGTCGTCCGGCATGTTCAGATAGCCGCGAAACGTGATTTCGGAGAGTATGGAGATTGCGTCGCTGACTCTGCCCAGCCTCAGCAGGCACACGGCGCGGGCGTTCCTGGCCTCGGGTGTCTCTTGTCCATGGCGATCGATGAGGCTCAGCGCCTCCTCAGGGCGGTTCTGGTCGAGCAAGTCGCGAACACGATCGAGTGCGCCTGACGAAGTGGTCTTGGTCCTGGTTGTCATCGTTGGTTCTCCTGTGAACGTGGCCGAAGGTGCATTCTCCGTCGGCGCACGGGGGTTTTTGACAGTGAATTGTCGGGAATCAGACCGTTGCAGGACGCCGTTCGGCGCGCGGTTTGGGCCGGTGAGGCACGCCGAGCGGACCGGCGTCGCTACACGATCAGAAGGCAGAGAACCGAAAGCAACGAGTGGCGGGGAACATGAGCGGAAATGGTGGCGGGCGACCCGCCTCGATGAGTGCGCGAGCCGTCCGTTTTCGGCAGGACGCCAGGGGCCGCGACAACGATCTGCCCGGGCTCGGTCCGGTGTTGGAGCGGCACTCGCTCCTTGGGCACCATCAGACGCTCCGGCAAGGGCGGGGTCGACAACCAACGATCCACTTCGGTCGGCCCACCGCAGAGGGGACCGCTGATAGCCTCCGGCCGAACCTCCGTCGGCGCAGCCAGAGAACTCCAGGCGGCCGCACATGCCAGCATAATCGCTGTCGCCTGACTGACAATCGCAGTACGCATACGCGCCTTCACCACCTGACACACCTGACACACATTTTATATGACGGAAACGGCCTGTCGTGTCAAGCCGGAACGCCTGCTGAGCGACCGGAATGATTGCGGATTGCAGATTCGGCTCGAAGCCCTGCGGCGATGAATCCGCAATCGCAACTGGAGCCTCGGCTATGCTGTCATGAGCGGATCGCCTGAACAGACACTTCGGCGTCCGTCGGGAATCGGCTTGGAGAATGCGGTGGGGGCGGGTAGGCTGGTGCGGGACGATGGGATTTGGGGTGTGATATGACCGA
>CAZNSM010000232.1:0-5136 GCA_964575615.1 uncultured Pirellulales bacterium
GGGGAGGTGGGCTGGCAGCAGAAGTCGTACCCGCTGGGCGGGGACGGGACGCATGCCTTGGTCTGGGTGTACAGCAAGGACAGCAGCAGCGACAGGTAGGGGCGAATAATCATTCGCCCCTACGTCTCCAGTGGACGCCCAGTGGTGGTGGCGGCGACGGAGTGGCCTGTTCGGCTTGGCTTGGCTTGGGGTCGGTGCGGAGTTTCAATGTGTGTCGGGAGCGATGCGAACACCTGCCCTGGGCGGGGCAATTTCCGGGGATTTTGAGTGCAATAGGGCTTGACTTGGGCGCATAGGTGGCATAACTTAAAGGATTCTTTTTTATTGGAATCCAAGGAGTCTTTACGTGCAAGAGGCGATTGCCAAAGCGGCCGCCCTGGTCGAGGCGATGGAGTACATCCGGGCCTTTCGCGGGCGGATTGTGGTCGTCAAGCTGGGCGGCAGCGTGCTGGACGATCCGGCGGCGCAGCGGAACCTGCTGACCGACGTGGCGTTCATGGCGACGGTGGGGATGCGGCCGATCATCGTCCACGGGGGCGGCAAGGCCATCACCCGCGCGATGAACGAGGCGGGCCTGGAGCCGGTCTGGGTGCAGGGCCGCCGCTACACGGACCAGCGGACGCTGAACATCGCCGAGCATACGCTGGTCCACAAGACGAACGTGCCGATCTGCCAGACGCTGGAGGAACTGGGCTGCGGGGCGATGGGCCTGCACTCGCTGAGCAGTTGCGTGCTGCTGGCCGAGACGCTGCGGCTGCCCGGCCCGGAAGGGCGCAAGCTCGACCTCGGGCTGGTCGGCAAGGTCACCGACGTCAACGGCAAGCTGCTCAAGACGCTCTGCGCCGAGGGCACGATCCCGGTGATCGCCTCGGTGGCGATCGACAAGGCCGGCGGCAAGCTGAACGTCAACGCCGACAGCGCTGCGGGCAAGGTGGCGGCGGCGGTGGTCGCCGAGAAGCTGGTGATGGTCAGCGACACGCACGGCATCCGGCGGGATATCAACGACCCCGAGAGCTGGATCAGCAGCCTCGACGAACAGCAGATCAAGGAGATGATCGAGGCCGGCGTGATCACCGACGCGATGTTCCCCAAGGTCGAGGCGTGCCTGATGGCGCTGGAGGCCGGCGTGCGCAAGGCCCACATCATCGACGGCCGCATCGACCACTCCCTGCTGTTGGAAATCTACACCGAGAAGGGCATCGGCACCGAGATCGTGCGAAGGCCATAGGTCCTGTACGCCCTACAGGACCGATTCCGTTCGAAGCCACAAGAGAGATTCATCCCCAGACTCCAGAGGGATCTATGACAACGCAAGAAACGATAGCACTGTTTGACAAATACGTGATCGCCAACTACGGCCGGCTGCCCCGCGTCATGGTCAAGGGCGAAGGCTCCTACCTCTACGACGCCGACGGCAACAAGATTCTCGACATGTTCCCCGGCTGGGCGGTCAGCGGCATCGGCCACTGTCACCCGAAGGTGGTCGAGGCGGTGCGCCGCCAGGTCGGCGAGCTGATCCACATCGACAACACGTTCTACTCCGAGCCGCAAGGCCGGCTGGCCCAACTGCTCAGCGAGCGGGCCTTCGGCGGCAAATGCTTCTTCTGCAACAGCGGCGCCGAGGCCAACGAGGCGGCCCTGAAGCTGTCGCGTCTGCACACCGCCAAGGGCAAGTACAAGTTCATCACCGCCGAGGGCAGCTTCCACGGCCGCACCTTCGCGACGGTGACCGCCACCGCGCAGCCCAAGTATCACGACGGCTTCCTGCCGCTGCTGCCCGGCTTTGCGTACATTCCGTTCAACGACGTTGCGGCGCTGGAGGCGGCGTTCACCGACGAGGTCGCCGCGGTCATGATCGAGCCGATCCAGGGCGAAGGCGGCATCAACGTCGCGACGGCCGAGTTCCTCGGCGCCATTCGCGAGCTGTGCGACGCCAAAGGGGCGATCATGATCCTCGACGAGGTGCAGACGGGCATCGGGCGGACCGGCAAGTGGTTCGCCTATCAGCACTACGACGTCGAGCCGGACATCATCACAATGGCCAAGGCCCTCGGCGGCGGCGTCGCCATCGGCGCAATGATGGCCCGACCCGAGATCGCCGCCTCGCTGGTGCCGGGCAAGCACGCCTCCACGTTCGGCGGCAACTGCCTGGCCTGCGCCGCCGGCGTCGCCACCATCGAGGCCATCGAGGAGGATGGCCTGCTCCAGCAGGCTGCCGAGATCGGCCAATACGCGCAGGACAAGCTCCGCTCGCTCAAGGACAAGCACGCGATCATCGACCACGTCCGGGGCATCGGGTTGATGATCGGCATCCAACTGACGCGCCCCGGCGCCGCCATCGTCGCCGCGTGCCTGGAGAAGGGCCTGAGGATCAATTGCACGCACGACACCGTGATCCGCTTCATGCCGCCGATGACCGTGACGCGCGAGCAGATCGACGAGGCCATCGGCATCTTTGACAACGTCTTGTCCGGGAGTTGACCATGGAAGACTTCCTTGCCATCAGCGAGTGTTCCACCGACGAACTGAACGCGCTGCTCGAGGAGAGCCGGTCTTTGAAGGCCCTCTACAAGTCCGGGCGGCGCGATTTGTGCCTGGCGGGCAAGACCCTGGCCATGCTGTTCGAGAAGCCCAGCCTGCGGACCCGCATCAGCTTCCAGGTGGCGATGACCGACCTGGGCGGCAGCCCGATCTACGTCAAGCCCGAGGACATCGGCGGCATCGGCAAGCGCGAGCCGGTCAAGGACATCGCGCGAGTGCTCAGCCGCTACGTCCACGGGATCATGGCGCGGACGTTCGAGCACAGCACCGTGATCGACCTGGCGAAGTACGCCGACGTGCCGGTCATCAACGCGCTGACCGACTGGTCGCACCCGTGCCAGGCGATGGCCGACGTGCTGACGATCGGCGAGCACTTCGGCCGGATCGAGGGCATCACCATCGCCTTCATCGGGGACGGCAACAATGTCGCGCGCTCGCTGGCCTTTGCCGCCGGCAAGCTGAAGATGAAGCTGATCGTTGCCTCGCCCGCCGGCTATGAGCTGGACGATGCCTCCATCCGCGTGGCCAACGGCTTTGCGCCGGGCTGTGTCGCGCAGATGAGCGACCCGCGCGCCGCTGTGGCGCAGGCCGACGTCATCTACACCGACACCTGGGTCAGCATGGGTCAGGAGGATGAGAAGGACAAACGCCGCCGGGAGTTCGCCGGCTTCGAGGTCGACGCCGCTCTCGTGGCCGCCGCGCCAAAGCACGTCCGGGTCATGCACTGCCTGCCCGCCTATCGCGGGTTCGAGATCAGCGACGAAGTCACCGAGTCGCCCAACTCGATCCTCTTCGACCAGGCGGAGAACCGCCTCCATTTCCAGCGCGCTCTGCTGCGAAAGCTGCTGCGCTGAGCGGATCGTTCCGCCGGCTCAGTCGGCGGCGTCGCGCCTGCGCAGATAGCGCAGGATCTCGGCGCGCGGGGCGAGGTCGCCCTGGGCGGTGTACTTGTCGATGCGCTGCTGCTCCGATTCGATCAGGCCGGCGCGCGTGCCCGTGAGGACCCCCTGGGAATGGGTCACGACCTCGTCCCAGTTCCGGGCCTTGCCCGGCAGGCTGTAGAGCTTCAGCGGCGGATACTCCCGAAGGGCGGCGGTGACGACCGCCATGAACGCCCGCTCCTGGTGGAACGGCGCCGAGGTCACGATCAGACTCCGCAGCCTTCGCGCCTTGGCGAATCGGACCACGGCATGCGCCTCGATCTGCGTGTGCAGGATCGCGGTCGGTTCCATCGGAACCTCTTCGATGGTCCCCTGGGGGATGCCCGATCGGACCATCGCCTCTCGATAAGCGGGCGCGCCGACGTAACCGCTCTTGGCGGCGCAGTCGGAAATCCATATCCGCTCGACGCTCTTGCGGTGCAGCAGTCCGCGTGCGGTCGCAAAGACGCTCTCCTGATTCGGTTCGGTCTGCGCGAAGAGGTACGCCGCATCCATCTGGGAGGAGATGGTGTCACACAAGATACGCAGCAGCAGTTCGATGCGTTCGTTCACGTTGCCTCCGGCCTTTTCGTCATGGACAAAGACGCCGGAGAATGTAGCGCCGTCGTGCGAAGGGGTCAAGGGAATTGAAGAACAGGTCCTATGAGTCGAATTGGACCCATAGGACCTATTCGGTGTGCGAGGGTTATCTGCGCGGCGTGGGGCCGTAAGGACCCATACCGCCCATCATGTCATAGGGCGAACCATAGGCGCCGCCGGGGCCGCCCACGCCGCCGCGAGAGCGGAAGCCGCCTTTCTGGAACGACTTGAACGATTGAGGCTCCTTGCGCTTCTCCGTCGAGATGAACTGGTACGTCGCCAGCAGGTCCTTGGACCAGTTTCGCGTCCCCACGGGCATGCGCTCGATGTTCATGCCATCGTGGGTATAGAGCATGTCATAATAGACCCGCGGCTGGAGGCTGGGCTGCGTGCTCCAATCGCTGACCTCCAGCAGATCGACCAGGACCGTATTGGTGCTGTAGTCGATCACCTCGGGGTTGATCGCGGCGTCGGCCGGGTTCGCCGGCGTCTGGTACATGGCCATTCCGCCAGCGCCGCCGTAGGGACCTGCGGCATACGGCCCCATGCCGAGCATTTCCCGACCCATCGGGGCGCCTGTGATTCGCCCGCCGGGGGCCATCAGGCGGTCCGTCCTCTTGGGTTTCTCTTCCTTGGGCTCCATCTCCTTGCCGATCGCGTCGCCCGGCCGGACCTGGAAGTCCTCCGTACGCCAGTAACCCAGCAGGTAGCGGGCCACCTCCACCGTCGCGGTCTTCTGCCGGTCCTGCACGTCTTTGGCGAAGAAGTACAGCCGCTTGGGAATATTCACCGCGTCGGTGACCTTCGAGAACTCACTCCAGAGAATCACCTGATCCTTCTTGTCGGCGTCGCGCGGCGCCAGCTTGTCCGTCCCGGCCACGGGATTGAACACGCCCAGGCGGATGCGATAGCGGTGGGTCTTGCCCGGTTCCATCGTGTCGTCGAAGGCCCAGAACAGCAGGGGGTCTTTTCTTTTTGAGAGGTCCGTGGTGTAGTTCATCGCGGCCTGTGCAAACTCGTAGTAGACCTCGTCCGTGGTCGGCTGCAATCTCATGGTGCCGTCCATGGGATATCC
>CAZNSM010000232.1:5236-6943 GCA_964575615.1 uncultured Pirellulales bacterium
TTCTCCACGATCTGGAACAGGCTTCGGTTGGCTTCGATCCGGCTGCGCGGCACGTCCACCCAGTCGCTCCAGGTTCCGTCGTCCAGCAGAGTTTGCCGCTGGAGATGCACCGCGGCAAATTTCGGATTGGCCAGACACGGGTCTCGCCACGCCTGCTTCGCCACTTCCGTTCCCGCAAAATAGGCGTTGAACTGCCGATACAGCTCAGCGACGTTGAATTTGGCTTCCACTGTCACCAGATCGATGTCATTGGGCTCGGTTTCCACGGCGTCATAGGTGCGCTGCGGGGTCACCTCTTCGAGAGGCACGTAAGCCGCCGCACGAATATGACCGACCGCGACGTCGGTCACCGGCCCGATGCGGGGCAGCGCATACCGAGGGCGGTCGTCCGGGGACGGCGTGACGACTTCCCTGGGACTCAACTCCGAGCTCATGAAGCTCAGGGGCGACCGCAGCAACTCCAGGAAGCTCTCCGGCGCGGGCCGGCCTACGAACACCTTGGAGATCACCGGATCGTTCGGATCGATCGGACCGGTGAGCTTGGGAACGTACGTGACCTTCTTCTGGCTCGTTCCGCTGCCACTCTGGAGCTGCAGCGCCAGGTTCTCGGCCTTCTTCTGAATGGCGGCGTCGATCTGTCCGGGGCTGTAGGTCTTGCCGTCATACGGAACGCCGTTGGGGCTGAAGATCACCCGCGTGAAGAACAGCCAGATGCAGAACGCTCCGACGATCACGAGCACGATCTTCTCCACATGGTTCTCGCAGAACCGTCCGATTTTGCCTAACAATTCTCGCATAGCTTATCCCGCATTTGACTGATTCGATTACCCTTCGGAGTTTTCTTCGCCTTTCAGCTCGTCCTTGACCTGTTTGGGTATGATCTCCAGGAAGGCCGGCGTCCGTGGGAAAACGTACTCGCAGATCAGGTCGAGCTCGACGACAGGCTTGTCGCCATAGCGATAGAAGTAATGGGTGTAGCCGTCTTTCTCGACCTGGCTGACGTTTGTTTCGAGAATCGTGATCTGATTGTGTTCGTAGGTCTGTTCCGGCTGATCGCCGTAGAACCCTCGGAACGTGTGCGGCTTGGCGGTGCAGAGCTGCTCCATGAAGGAATTGACCTGCGTCGCGTCAACGACCAGCTTGACGTTGAACTGCACCACGTCGATTCCCGTCAGGTCATCCATCGGCAGGGTCGTGAAGCGACCGGTACAGGGTGTGGTCAGAGCGTCCTTGGTGCCGGTGGCGTACGTCGGGTTCTCGGTCTCCTTGGTCCGCCGGGTGAAGCCGCCGCGCCGGCCCCGCATGGCCCGATTTTTCTTGAGCGTGAAGTCCACGCCCATCAGCCGTTTGACCGGGGCGGTGAGGATGCTCTCGGCCCCTTGGTTCATCTGCCCGATCGACGTGAACACGTCCTCGACGATCCAGTATCCGACCTGCCAGTACCAGCAGTCCTGGTACGCCTTGTCCTTGTTCTCGAACGTCCAGTCGTTCCAGTACGCGTAGCCGGCCACATCGACCGGACTGCCATAGACGCTGAACGATCTGGCCCGGTCCAGGCAGATCTGATCGACGATCTTCTTGTCCGTTTCCGTGACGATGCCCAAGCCCTGGCCGCGTCCCATCATGCCGCCTCCCCCGTACGGGTCCATGCCTCCCCCATAGGGAGCGCCGCCGTAGGCTCCTTCTCCGTAGGCGCCTCCCATGCCC
>CAZNSM010000233.1:0-6932 GCA_964575615.1 uncultured Pirellulales bacterium
AAGCTCGATACCGGGCTCTCGGACGGCGATATCCAACAGGCCCGAAAACAGCTTCGGGCCAGGCACAAATAGCCCCGCCCGCCAAGGCCACAAGATGGAAAAGGAGCAGACCATGAACGATCTGCTGGAGTTGATCGACTCGGCAACGCACGCGGGGGCCGGCCTTCTCGGGCGGCTGTCGGCCGGCGCGTTCAGGACCGACACGGCCATCCGTATGCGGCAGCCGCTGTCGCCGCCTGTCACTGACGACAGCGCACCACAGGATACAGCGATAGTGATCGACGTCTCCGGCAGCATGGGAGCCTGTAACTATCCACCCTCGCGGCGCGATGGCGGAATCCAGGCGGGCATGGCGTACGCCAAGGCCCGCGACATAACGCATGCTGACGACAGGATCGCGGTCATCTCGTTCAGTGATGATGCGCACGTCGTGCTGCCGCTGACGCCTGTCGCCAAGAGCAGGACAATCCAAGCGGCGCTTCGCCAATTGACGATCGACGGCGGCACGGATCTGGCCAAGGGGCTCAGGGCTGCGGCCAGGCTCTTTGAGAACGAACAGCAAACCGGCCGCCGAAGGCACATCGTCATGCTCACCGACGGGCGGGGAGGCGAGCCGCTGAAGCAGGCCGCCAAACTCAAGAACAAGCTCGGCGCGGTAATCGACGTCGTGGGCATTGGCGGAACGCCCGACGCGGTGAACGAAGCGCTGCTGCGCGAAGTCGCCACGACCGAGCCCGGTGGCTTCTGCCATTACCGCTTTGTCAAGGACCCCGAGACGCTGTCTGAGCACTACAAGCAGTTGGCCAAAGGCCTCGTCTGGCACGGGGCTGGCGAATGATGAACGTCGCGACCATGGCGCCATGCTCGCAGACCGTCAGTGCAACCGTCCGGAGTCCGCCGATTCCGATTAGAGTGACGACCTTGTCGACGAGCATATGAAAGGGATAACGATGGGACTGCTCACAAACCTGATCCTCGGCCTCGTTCATCTGCTGCTTGTGGCAGTGGACCTGCTGTTTGTCCTTCTGCTGGCCAGAATGCTCAGCTACCGATGGCACAGCCGCTGGCTGATGGCTGTCAACGCAGCGGGCCGGCCGTATCTCGATTGGCTTACCGGACGAATCGAGCGGACCTTGCGCCGTGTCGGTCAGAAAGCCCCCTCCGAAAGGATTGTACTGTTTGTCGCGATGCTGGCGATCAGCCTCATGCGGCTTCTGTTCGCCGGCTGGCTTGCTGGGAAGCGCTACCTATGACCACCGGCCAAGCGTATCACATCCTGGGCCTCAGACCGGGCGCCGGCCGAATGGAAATCGAGCGGGCGTATACCGCCGTACTGGGGCGGCTGCAACGGCAGTTGGTGCCCGGCACGCCATTGGCCGTTCGCCGGAAGGCGCAGGAGAAGATCACCGAACTGACGTGTGCGTACCAGCTACTCAAAAGCGTCGCTGCGCCGACGGCCCAACCGACGGGGCCGTTTTCCATGCCGCCGGGACCAACGCCCGCGGGTTCGCCTCACCCTTGGGTCCTGCCAGCCGGTTTTGCTGTAGCCGCCGTCGTGCTCGTTGCCGTGGTGTTCGGTATGCGGCCTTCACCTGCCCCACAAGAACCGAAGACGGCACGGCTTCGCGTTTTTTCGGTGCCCTGGTCTTACGTGTCCGTAGACGGCCAATCTCTGGGACCCAGCGGTCAAGTCGAGGCGTTCATACTTAAGCCGGGAGATCGCAAGGTCGTGCTGCGCCAGGGCGAGCGAGTCCTGTAACAAACCGTTCACCTGGCAGAAGGCTCGGAGACCATCATCAAGGCACAACTTGAGAAAGGGAAAATCGATGTGGCACAGAAGTAAATCCGATCGCCACCGCGGCGTGGCAAATCGCAGTGCGAAGTCGCACTGGACGCAACGGCCTCGACGGCGGCTGTGTGGCCTCGTCGCTGTCGCAGCTTTGCCATTCGCCGCAGGCTGCTCGCCCGAGTTATACGCTCTGGGTGCAGTGGTCGTCCCGCTGGCGTACAGGCATATGAATCAAGGCGGGTCAGGAAGCAGACCCAATGCGGTGCAGATGCGTACCGATCGGCCTCGCATCCACACACAGCCGGTTCATACAGGCATCGTGCATGCCGCACATGACACCCGACAGCCTCAGGAACCAAGCTCGCCAGTCCATCAAGAAAGATCGCAGGGCCCACAGCCCGCAACACCATCACTCGTCACACAGGGCGCTCTGGCCTACAGAGAGATGCGCTGGGAGGACGCGAAACGATTTCTCACCGAAGCGATCGTCGAAGCAACGTGTACAGACTCTGCATTGAGCTCTGCACATGCCCTTCTGGGGGCCATTGAGTACCAGCAGGGCAATGCCCGGGCCGCTCGGACGCACTTCGTGGCGGCGTATTGATACGACAGGCAGATGCCGTTGTCACCACAGGTGTTTCCGCCACACCTGGTGGAGTTCTACAGGACAGTCAACGGCGCCAAAGGTCCGTAGACAGGATCTTCTCATGAATAGCACGAAAGACAACGCGGCAAACGGAGTTACTGAAGCAATGATCTACAGGCATATCGACATCCTGGGGCATGCGAATCACGGCATCACGGAACTGCGCGTCTTCGATCCGTTTGCCCAGGTGGCCTACGCCGATCGCGCAGACGCCGTCATCGGCCTGTGCCGCCAGATGGATGGCAAAGCCTGTGGTATCTACGTCGGGGTCCAGCCGCGTCCGGTCCATCTGTTCGATCTCGCCCCCAACCGCTGGGTCCCGGCGCGTGGCGGCACCGGCGGCAACTGCGCCCGCGATGACGACATCGAGTACATCACGGCCGCGTTCTTCGACATCGATGTGACGTCGCCGGCGCGGCAAGAAGGCCACCCCGCATCCGATGAGGAGTTGGCGGCAACCCTCCGCGTCGCCCAAGAGCTGACCGGACAAGACGGTCTGGCCGGACATTCGACCGTCTGTTGCAGCGGCAACGGCCACCATGTCCTGGCCCCGATCGCTGCCGTGCCCGTGGACGGCCCCCAGGTCGCTCAGAAGTTCACCAGCCTGTGCCGGCAACTGGCCGCCGGCATAGCAGGTCCACTGCCCGGCGTGCGAATCGACGCCGTCTACAACCTGAGCCGCGTGATGCGCGTGATAGGGACTGTGAACCGCAAGGGCAAGCCTCTGCCCAATCGGCCGCATCGACGGGCTTGCTTCGTCACCGAACCGGCGCAGGACAGGTCCATGACCCTGCACGAGATGGTCCGCAACACCGATGTTGCACAGATTACCACAACCCTCCGAGAGCTTCCAACAGGCCTGCGCTGCAACCTGAGCAAGATCGAGAAGTGCGAATTCGTCCAATGGTGTCGTCGCCGCCCTCAAGAGGTCAGCGAGCCGGTGTGGTTCGCCCTGATCAGCAACCTTGCATACCTTCAAGGCGGCATCGACCTCGTACACGAGATCTCAGCGCTCGACATCAGACGCTACGACTGCGCCAACACCGAGCGCGTGATCGAACGCGTGCTGCGTGAGGGCTACAAGCCCGTCCGCTGCGCGGCCATCACGGGCCCGGACATGGTTCGGCCCGGACGAGGGGTGTTTCGGTGTTCTCAGGCAGCCCGGTGCCCGGTCAGGACACCGATGTATCTGGCTGCAAGCCGTACGGTCTATACGAGATAGGAGCTACATACCATGCAAGACGAAATGCGAAACAAACCGGACAAGGCCTTCCGATGCGGGGCCGTACAGGGCGCCATTTGGGCCAACCGACGCGTGATCGACAATGCCGTGGTCGAGGTCTATTCAATCAAGATCGACAAGGCCTACAAGGCCGGCGATGAATGGAAGCGAACCACGTCTTTTGCCGCCGAGGACCTTCCCAAGGTCTCGGTCGTGGCCATGGCCTGCTACGAGCACCTGCGGCTGCGGTCCTCGGAAGATGGACCCAGTGACTCTGACAACCTGTTCGAAATGGGGCGTTTGCGCCCCGACGAGAAACCCAATCAGAATGAGGAGACATAGAAGATGAATGCAATCGGATCTCTTGCCCTGTCGCTGGTGTTTGTGTTGTGCACCGTGCCGGTCTTTGTGATCCTCTTTGCGATCATCTTGAGGACACTGCGGCAGATGCCCCTGTTCGACGGAAACGACCCTGTCGTTTTGGCTGTGTGTATTACGCTGCTGTGCATGGTCGGCCTGCACCAGGCCTTCGTTCAGTCCGCCAGCGCGGAGGCGGCCCCGACCGACGATGCGCGGCGGTCGATGGACTTCCTGCTCTTGCCCTACACGGCGATGGCGATGCTCCTGGCGTTGTGCCTGTTGCTGCTGGACAAGGTGGTGAAATCTCGAGGGTATGCAAGGCTGCAAACCGAGATCGTCAATCGCAGAGAACGTCTGGCCGCACTGAGAGATTCGTCAAAGCGAGCGCCACAGGATTGCATATTGCGCAGACCGTCATGGTCCCACGATGAGGACCGAAGCGGCCCGCTTGAACATTCAAACCGTGCAAAGGAACTTGCAAAGGACCTACAGAAAAAGGAGATTCGAAAATGGAAATGATGTCGAGCACCCCGCACGTACTGCTGGCCATGTCGATGGCAGCGGCCCTTACCGTCGTGTTTGTGGCCACCTTGAAGATCCTACTGCGTTCTTTTCATCACGCCACAGCAGTCGTCCTGGCGCTGGGAGTGACGATCCTGGCCGTGGTCGGAACGGCCCAGATCATCTTCGCAGGGTCCCATCCAAGCGAAGCCCTGCCTTCGTCCGTCGCCAGCGGCAACGCGCTGATGCTCTGGCCGTTCCTGGCGTGGGCGATCGCGTCGCTCCTTGCCCAGTTGCTCGCGGCCGCCGGCGCAACCGCACCACCCGAAGAACCAGAGCAAATCGGCCAAGGCGCTTTGGATCCCGCCGCAGATGTGCAACCCGATGCAAAGCCGCTGGAGAATCCAACCAAAGAAGCCAAACCGCGCGGACGGCCCAGAAAACCATCGCCCGGCCCGTCATCACACAATCCGCCGGCTGGTACGAACGCGCCAGCAGCACAGCAGACTAACAGCGCGGCAGAGCCGGAAAAACAGTCGTGACGCAGAATGTCCGAACGAAAGAGCAACCCGATCGGACGACAGCGCCAGCAAGACGGCTCGGATGCATGCGCCCCACCGGAGGCGTTCAGAGCCGTGAGCCTCAAGGCCATCGCCGATCTTCTGGACACGACACGATCATCGGCACGCCGTTGGCTCAAGGAGGCCGGCATCCGGCCCATCTCGCTTGGGCGAGGCGCCAAGGGCGCGATCCGCTACCGCTGGGCTGAGGTGGAAGGCTGGCTCAAATCTCGACAATACGTTGAGTAAGACCTGTCCCTGCAGCTCAGTTGCCTACCCCGCGGTCATGACTGACAGACGACAGGTTGGAGCCCCCGGCTATCCGGGGGCTCTCTTCTTTGCATCCACTTCAACGGCAACGGCATGAACGACTCTGTATGGATCGGCCACTACGATGCCGCCTCATCCCTCGCCGTTCGGATGAGCCTCAACTTCGGTCCGACCGACACCGGTTCCTTTTGATCGAGCTTTTCAAGGATTTGCTTCAGGATGACTTCGGTCTTGTCTGTGGTCGGAGAAGTGCCGGGACTGAACTCCACCACGTCGTGCATCTTCTCGGGCATGAGGGCAGCGTAGTGTCGGCGGCAGATCTCCGGCGAATTGCCCATGAGCTCGGCGATCTTGTACAGCGATTCGCCCTTCTGGGCCAGGTGACTGCCGAACGTGTGCCGAAAGTCCAGGCATGACCAACTCAGACCGTGCGACCTGTTGATTTCCCGCAAGTCCTGGGAGAAGTTGTCGGCGTCCCACCGCTTTCCTCTGGTAGAAGGAAAGAACCACGGCTCGCTGCGCTGCGGCGAGTAGGCCACAAGAATCTCATGCAGCGCCCCGCTGATCGGCACGACACGATTGCGTTTGGTCTTGGGCTGCCAGTGTTCTCCGTTGATGAGCTTGGCGCGAACGTAGATCAGCCGCTTGTCCAGATCGACGTCGTCGACGGTCAGCCACAGCCCTTCTTCCCGGCGAAGACCGGCGTAGATGAACGTCGCCACCATGGCTTTTAGGGTGGGCGAGTCGTCGAAGACGCGGAGTTGCTCTGCAATCTGACTCACACTCAGGTACTCTATGTTGTGAGCAGGCTCGCGCCGGCGTTCGACTGAGGCGGCTGGATTTGGATTCCGTCGGTCGGGACAAGACCCCAGTTCTTGGTCGCGTAGCCAAACATGCGATGCAAGACCTCCCGGTATCGGTTAGCTGTCTTTGGGGCAATCCTGTCCTCCCGGATGCGACGCGAGATGAAGCCCTCCATCACAGAAGCGGTGATCTCCTCCAGGAAGTTCGCTCTAATGTGAAGGTGCGCCTTCTTGTCCTCCACAGGCTTGGAGTTTCCTGCCCTCCACCGCGTGTTGACACAACTGCCGTGGGCAAGTGAGGGGCACACCGGGCCAAAGAAGATCCGAAGGACTGACAGGTCTGCCGAGTAGGCCTTCTTCGTTCTGATCGTTGACAGGAATCTGCAGAAGTCCTCCAGAAACGCCGGCAAAGGCGTCTTGGACGGAGCAAGAAGCTCTCCTTTGGCGTCCTCACCCTCAATCTGTCGCTTGACCCGCTTGGCTACCCGGGCGTCTTTGGTCCCGAGGGAGTAGTACACTTGGCGACCGTTTGCGTAATACTTGATCCACCAGGTTCCACCCTTCTTCCGCTGAAAAATCGATGCCATGGCAACACCTCATGAGGTGCCCCCGATCCACCATAGCCTGCCCCATCCCGGGGGCGATGCGGTCAGATTTAGTTGCATTTTAGTTGCACGCCAATCTGGCCAAACAAAAAGGACAGGCGTAAGTGCCTGTCCCTAAAGCTGTTGCCTCAATAGCGGGGGGAGGATTCGAACCTCCGACCTCCGGGTTATGGGCC
>CAZNSM010000234.1:0-6915 GCA_964575615.1 uncultured Pirellulales bacterium
CCCGCATTCTGCCGATATAACGGGAGTGCCGCACCGTCCGGCGGATGCAGCGAGGGACAGCGATAAGGAGCCCGGTTCAATGACAGTACCCGTCGAAGTCGCGAGACTCATCGAGACGTTCGAGCGAAACATCGAGTCGTACCGGCAAGGTCGGTACAACGAAGCACAAGTACGCAAGGAGTTCATCGACCCCTTCTTCAAGGCCCTCGGCTGGGACGTCGACAACACCAAGGGCTGGGCCGAGGCCTACAAGGACGTCATCCATGAGGACGCCATCCGCGTCGGCGGTGCGACCAAAGCCCCGGACTACTGCTTCCGCATCGGCGGCACGCGCAAGTTCTTCCTGGAGGCCAAGAAGCCGTCGGTCAATATCAAGGACGCCCCGGACCCGGCCTATCAACTGCGCCGTTACGCCTGGTCGGCCAAGCTGCCTTTGTCGATTCTGACGGACTTTGAAGAGTTCGCGGTCTACGACTGCCGCGTTCAGCCAAATAGGACGGACAAGCCTTCCAAGGCCCGCATCCTGTACTACACGTACGACCAGTACGCCGAGAAGTGGGACGAGATCGCATCCAGGTTCTCGCGCGACGCCGTGCTCAAGGGTTCGTTCGACAAATATGCCGTCTCGGAAAAGCGCAAACGTGGGACCGCCGAGGTCGACGCCGCGTTCCTGGCCGAGATCGAGCGATGGCGTGACATGCTCGCGCGCAACATCGCACTGCGCAATCCGAACCTGACCAACCGCCAACTCAACTACGCCGTGCAGATCACCATCGACCGGATCATCTTCCTGCGCATCTGTGAAGATCGGGGGATCGAACCCTACGGCCAGTTGCAGGGCTTCGTCGGCGGCACGGAGGTGTATGCCCGTCTGGTCGCGTTATTCCGGCGGGCCGACGACCGGTACAACTCAGGGCTCTTCCACTTCATGCGGGAGAAGGACCGGACCCAGGGGCCGGATGAATTGACGCCGGAACTGATCGTCGACGACAAACCTCTCAAGGACATCCTCCGCTCGTTGTACTATCCCGACAGCCCCTACGAATTCTCGGTCCTGCCGCCGGAAATCCTCGGCCAGGTCTACGAGCAGTTCCTCGGCAAGGTCATCACGCTGACCGCCGGCCATCACGCCAAGGTCGAAGACAAGCCCGAAGTCAAGAAGGCCGGAGGCGTCTATTACACACCCTCCTATATCGTCGATTACATCGTCGAGCACACGGTGGGCAAGCTGCTCGAAGATCGTCGTGTTGAGGTCGCGGAGATCAGCCGGGGACGTGGCAAGAGGCGTCTCCAAACGCCTTCGATGAATCCACCCTTGCGGGTGCTCGATCCGGCCTGCGGCTCGGGCTCGTTCCTGCTCGGCGCCTACCAGAAGCTGCTCGAATGGTACCGCGACCACTATGCGAAGAACGATCCACAGACCTGGGCGAAGATGGAGGAGCCGCCCATCGCCTGCGCCGCCGACGGTTCCTGGAAACTGACCACCGCCGAACGCAAGCGCATCCTGCTGGAACACATCTACGGCGTAGATATCGACCCGCAGGCCGTCGAGGTCACCAAGCTCTCGCTGCTGCTGCGCGTCCTCGAAGGGGAGAAGAACCTCGTGCTCTTCCACAACGAACGGGCCTTGCCCGACCTGGCCGACAACATCAAGTGCGGCAACTCCCTGATCGGACCCGACTTCTACCAGGGTCAGCAGACGACGATGTTCGACGAAGACGAGCGTCTCCGCATCAACGCTTTCGACTGGCACGCCGAATTCCCCCACGTCTTCAAAGACGGCGGCTTTGACGCCGTCATCGGAAACCCGCCGTATGGGGCATCTCTCAGCGAAGATCAGGTCCTTCATCTGAGAAAGGCATACGCCGCCCAGACAGCAGACACATATGCCTTGTTCATAGAGAAAGGGGCGGCGCTCCTGCGTTCCAGCGGCATGTTCGGGATGATAGTCCAATCTGGATGGGTTTCTGCGCCTGGGTCGAGTGCCCTCCGTCAACTCTTCCTCAGAGCATTCAAGCCCGTCACCTTTGCTTCGATGCCGTATGATGTCTTCGGCGCCTATGTTGACACAGTTGTCGTCGTAGCGGAACGATTACCGAACGATAAGACCCTGGGGTCCTTTATGAGCGCGCCGACTATTCTTGTTGTCTTTCCTCCCAAGGCCAAAGTCGCCTCACTGGCTGACTTCGAGCTTTACTCGAAACAGGCCGACGCATGCAAGTGGCTCGATTCAAGTCACGACGAGCTATTGATTACGCTTTCGGACGCAGAGCGCGGTGTAATCTCAAAATTGCGACAGACGGCATATGTGCTTGCTGACGCCGCTGATATCCAGCGAGGGGTTACTCCATTCAGCCTATCGGAAGTACCAGTGCGCAGAAACTCACGTGAGGCCTTTAATGGAACTGTTCGACGTTACACAATCACCATGGGTGCCAAGGCGTACATCCAATATGATGAATCTCTCGCGGAGTACAAGGCCCCGCGATATTTCCAAGGTCCCCGCCTGCTATTGCGTGAGTTGATTAGCCGACAGTTTCGTCTGCAAGCCGTGTATACCCACGAAGACTTCATAACAAATAAATCGATGCAGAGTATTCTCCCGGTGTCAGAAGGCCCGCATATCCTCTATCTTCTGGCCCTCCTGAATAGCCGCCTCTTGTCTTGGTTCTTCCTTGCAGTCCACAGCGTTGGGCGCCGAGATGATTTTCCAAAGATCGTCCTAAAACAAACGCGAGAATTGCCTCTGCCAGACTTCAACCCAACCATCTACAGAGACCACCATGATCGCATGGTGGGATTGGTGGAGGGGATGCTGTCGTTGCACAAGTCGTTGTCGTCGGCCAAGACGGCGGACGAGCGGAACGCGCTTCAGCGTCAGATCGACGCGACGGACAAGGAGATCGACCGGCTGGTGTATGAGCTGTACGGCCTGAGCAACGACGAAATCCGCATCGTCGAGGGGGCGACGCGTACGGCATAGCCGATGTCGGCCTGTTCCTGCTCAGGTGGATCGCTTGCGGATGCGAGGCTTACGCGGTATGCTTGAGGCGTCAGCGGGTGATTGCGGGCGACGGATGATCAAGACCTGAGGCCAATCGGCCTTGACGAGAAGCTGGTGCAACGGGAGGCGAAGAATGGACAAAGAGATCGTGGCGAGGCTTCATGCGAGTTTTGAGGCTATGGTCCAGAAGCTGCCGGGAGCTGAAACCGAGTTTTGGTGTGCTCGGGACCTGCAAGTGCTCTTGGGATACGCACAATGGAAGAACTTCGCGAAAGTTGTCGATAAAGCTATAACCGCTTGCCAGACGGCCGGTTATGACCCGAAGGACCATTTTGCCGATATCAGCAAAATGGTCGATCTGGGCTCGGGGGCCAAGCGGGAAATCGATGATATCGCGCTGAGCCGATACGCCTGCTACCTTATCGCCCAGAACGGGGACCCTGCGAAGGAACAGATCGCGTTCGCGCAGACCTACTTTGCCGTCCAGACCCGCAAGCAGGAGGTCATTGAGAAGCGTCTGGCCGAGGCGGAGCGGGTCGGGGCGAGAAGGCGGCTGAGCCGGTCGGAGAAGGAGCTTTCCGGCGTGATTTTCGAGCGGCTCGGCGACGGGGAGAGCTTTGCGCGGATTCGCAGCAAGGGCGATACGGCTCTCTTTGGTGGCCGCACCACGCAGGACATGAAACGCAAGCTCGCCGTGCCCGCCGGCCGGCCGCTGGCCGACTTTCTACCAACCATCACGATCAAGGCCAAGGACTTTGCCAACGAGATCACCAACTTCAACGTCGAGCAGAACGCCATGCGTACGGAGACGAGGATAACGGGCGAGCACGTAAGGAACAACGAAGAGGTACGCCGTCTGCTCGTGGATCGCGGCATCGTGCCCGAAAGGCTGCCTGCGGGCGAAGATGTCAAGAAGGTGGAACGTCGCCTCGCGACCGAGCAGAAGAAGTTGCCCAGGCAGGTCAAGGGTCTTGAAGATCCCAGCACCGGAGAAGACGCCGGATGAGAGGAACGCGCATCCGCGGCAGATCGACGCGACGGACAAGGGGGATGCCAGCGAACGGACCGTTCTTCTGTGCTGTCGGCGAGGGCGGAGGGTGGCAGGAGGAGTTTTGAGTCCTGAGTGTTGAGTTCTGAGTATCCGAGGCACGAGCGACGGGTCACCCGTCGCGGGCGACGGCCCCCCGCTTCACGCTTCACGCATCCTCCCGGCGCAGACCGCAGGCCGGAGGCGGCGAGATTGTGGGCAGGTGGTTTGGATCAATGGTGGACTCTGGAGGCGGCGACGGGTATACTGGCCGGCTCGATGCAATCGCGAAGAAGGAGTGAACGGGCTATGGCCGCACAAGAACAATACGTCGTTGACGCCGAGGGGAACAGGACCGCGGTGATTCTGTCCCTGAAGCGTTACCAGGAACTGATGGAAGACCTGCACGATCTGGCGACGATCGCCGAACGGCGGAAGGAACGGGGGATCAGCCTGGAAACGATGAAGCGCCGGCTGGAGAAAGATGGCATCTTATAAGGTCATCCTCAAGCCATCGGTGGAGAAGGACCTGCGTGCGCTGCCGCAATCGCTCGTTGTGCGCGTCTTTGGGCATATCGAGGCCTTGCAGGCCGAGCCCTTTCCGCGCGGCGTACGCAAGCTGAGCGCGACGGACGAACTGTACCGGATCAGAGTAGGCGACTACAGGATCGTGTACGGCGTTGATAACGACGCCAAGCAAGTGGTCGTGTACTATGTGCGTCACCGGCGCGACGTGTATCGCCATCTTTAGACCCTTGCCATCCGAGAATGCCGGGGGGCAGACCATTTGCGTCTGTGCTGTTGGCGAGGGCGGAGGGTGGCGGGAGGAGTTTTGAGTCCTGAGTGTTGAGTTCTGCGCATCCAAGGCACGAGCGACGGGACACCGGTCGCGTGCGACGGCCCCGGCTTCACGCATCCCGTTGGTGCAGGCCGGAGGCTGTAGGCCACAGGCCGGAGGCGGCGAGATTGACGCACGCCGCACGCGCGACGCTTCACGCTTCACGCCTCACTCTTCGCGAGATACGAAGAACGGACCCCGCTCTTACGCATCCACGCTTCTACGCATTTACGCTTCTACGCCTCATTCGACCATGAACCAGTCGTCGGTCAGGGCGCTGTCTTCGAGCCAGTGCTCTTCGAGCAAGGCCCTGTCGAGTTCGTCGACGCGGCAGTCGCCGTTGAGGTCGCCGACCGGAGGCACATAGCCGGGCAGCGACTGGGCGGCCTCGCACGGGCTGTTGTAGACGTTGATCGTGACCGCATCGGTGCCGATGTACTCGCCGTCGAAGGCGGCCAACTGCAGGACGTACTGGCCCGTCGCGGCCAGCATGACATTCGTGTCCTCGGCGTTCGGCGTCTCGATCATGGCATCGCCTTTGGCCGGCTCCGTCTTGACCGTCCAGACCACCGTGTAGGGCATGACCGTGCCATCGTCGGTGACGGTCGCATCGAGCGCGCCCGTCCGGGGTCCACCCTCCAGCCAGGTCACGATGTCGGGGCCGGCGTCCACCTGCGGAACGAGATTGTCGGAAAGGAACGTGAAGATCGGGCCGTAGATCGGATCGTTTTCGCTGCCGACGTAGGCATCGACCGCCCAGTAGTACCGCGTCTTGCGTTCGGCCTGTACAACCACGGAGGTGACGTTCTGCGCGCTGACGACGCGAATGGCGTCCGGGTTGGTGAAATCGACCAGCGCCTGATAGTCGTCGGTGAAATAGACGTCGACGAGGACCGGCTCGCCCGGCACGCAGGGATCAGGCAGGGTCCAGCTCAGCGTTACTTCGCCCGGGGAGACGAGGGCGCCGTCGGCGGGATGCGGGTCGAGCAGCGCGGTGGCGGTCAACGTGGTCCGGCCGGGGTTGGTGACATCGTAGTCCAGGTGCAGGACGCCCTGGCCGCGATAGGCGATGATCCAGCCATTGTCGATGTACGTTTGAAGCGTCGCGGTGTCGTCGCCTTCGAGGACCAGCGTGCCAGCGCCGACGTCCAACAGGCCCTTGGCGCTGGTCATGCGCAGGTCGGCGGCGTAGACCGTGCCGCCCCGCAGGTTCGCGGTGCCGGTCCCGCTAAGGCCGGGGATGACCAGCTCGTCCTCCAACTCGATGACGCCGCCGGTCATGTTGAGCGTACCGATGCCGTCCCAGCCGAGCTGAAGCGATCCGGTCGCGAAGAGGCCCCCGCTGACATTCAGGACGCCGTGGCCGGAGGGGCTGTCGACGCCGACGTAGGCGCCGGAGGCGGTGAGCGAGCCGCCGGTGATGTCCAGGTTGGTCAGGACGCCGCCGTTGCCGACCCGCAAGGTCTCGCACACGGCTTCGATGCCCTCCTGGACCACGCAATGCGTGTTCTCCGGCATATCGACAGACGCCGGGTCGGTTTCGGTCGGAACGGTGTCCGTGTTCCAGTTCTGCGGCGTGCTCCAGAGCGAGTCGGGCCCGCCGTCGTCCCAGGAAATCAACGCCGAGGCGCCGCCGGCCAGCGCCAGCAACAGAACCAAAGAGACCAAGCACGTCATTCTGCTGAACATGGCAATCCTCCTTCAGAACCGTCGTTTCATTTCTATGATAGACGTTTTTCGGAATTCCGCGTTTGCCTTCGTACCTGGCGCGTCCGCACACTGAGGACTTCATGATACCATCGGAGGCGGCTCGATTTCAATCGTCTTGACGGTGCATGGAGGCTTTTTTGGGGTACGTGCGGGTCCGGCGGGGAGAAACAAAAAAGGTCCAGCGTCCTCCGGGGGGTAGGGACACCGGACCTCTCATCATATTCCATTGCCTGCCACGGCTGGGATATCCATCGGCTCGAAAGGGGCCCGACTTGCGAAAAATACCCCCTATACCGGTCGGACAACACGAAAATACGTATTTGCCACAATGGGCGG